>JAHEAW010000079.1 GCA_024642545.1 Erythrobacteraceae bacterium | reverse complement strand
GTCCTCTCCGTCGCGGCTGAAGCGGTGCCGCTGGTCAAAACCGGTGGATTGGCCGATGTGGTCGGCAGCCTTCCTGATGCGCTGACGCTGCACAAGGTGGAAATGACCACCATGCTCCCTGCCTATCCAGCGGTCCTGCAGCAGATTAAGCGCGCCCGTGAAGTGCACAGCTGGGCTTCGCTGCTGGGCACCAAGGCGCGGCTGCTTTCGTGCACGGTGGAAGGCCGCCGTCTACTGGTGCTGGATGCGCCTGCGCTGTTCGGGCGTGAGGGCACGCCTTATGCCGATGCGACTGGGCGGGACTGGGATGACAATTGGCACCGCTTTGCCGCATTTGCCCGCGCTGCTGCCGATGTGGCCGGCGGGGCGCTGGCAAAACGCGAGTTTGACTGTGTTCATGTTCATGACTGGCAAGCTGGACTGGTTCCTGCATATTTGAAATTCGCACCATTGAAGGGCGGGGTAGCAGTGCCATCGGCAATCACCATTCATAATATGGCGTTTCAGGGCTTTTTCGACGCTGCGGTGTTCCCGAAGCTGGGCCTGCCGCAAAAGGCCTGGGCGCTGGACGGGGTTGAAAGTTATGGTGGGGTTGGTTTCCTCAAGGCCGGGATGCAATCTGCCGATGCCATCACCACGGTCAGCCCGACATATGCCGGTGAAATCAGGTCCGCTGAATATGGCATGGGGCTGGAAGGTGTGGTGCTGGCCCGGTCCAACCGGGTTTACGGCATCCTGAACGGCATCGATCCGGTCGAATGGAACCCGGCCAGCGATCCCCATCTGCCCCAAAATTACACCATTAAATCGCTCGCCAAACGCGCGGCGAACAAGCGCGCCATCGAGCAGGCGTTCGGTATCGAGAACGATGACGGGCCGCTGTTCGTCGTTATCAGCCGCTTGACCTGGCAAAAGGGTATGGACGTGCTGCTGGAAGTGCTGGACCATCTGGTCGGCATTGGCGGGCGGCTGGCGCTCCTTGGCTCGGGAGACAAGGCGACCGAACGCGCCTTGCAGCAAGCGGCCAAACGTCACCCGGGCCGGATCGGTATTCGCATCGGGTATGATGAGAGCTTGTCGCATCTGCTGCAAGGAGGGGGCGATGCCATTCTGATCCCCAGCCGGTTCGAACCCTGTGGGCTGACCCAGCTTTACGGGCTCGCTTACGGCTGCGTACCCCTCGTCTCGCGCACCGGGGGACTGGCGGATACGATTATCGACGCCAATCCGGCGGCCCTGGCAGCCCGCGCTGCAACAGGCATTCAGATGAATGCGCCAGATTATCGTGCGTTGACTCAGGCCATCAGCCGGGCGGCTGCCCTCTATGCCCAGCCCAAGCAATGGCGGCGGCTGCAAACAAACGGGATGAAGGCTGACTTTTCCTGGCATGCCAGCGCGGCTGCCTATGCGGGGCTTTACCGGCAGTTGATTGAGGAACGCGAATGATCACTGTTCATGCTGCCATACCATTTGTCGGGCAAAAGCCCGGCACATCCGGCCTGCGCAAGAAAGTGAAAGTTTTCCAGCAGCCGAACTTTACCGAAAACTTTATCCAGTCGGTGTTCGATGTTGCCGAACGGCCCGACCAGGCCAGTCTGGTTATCGGCGGGGATGGACGGTTTCACAATCGCACAGTTATTCAGCAAGCGATCCGCATGGCAGCAGCAAATGGCTATGGTACTGTTTTGGTGGGGCAGGGCGGCATCCTCTCCACACCGGCTGCCAGCCATGTGATCCGCAAATATGGTGGTAGCGGCGGTCTGATCCTTTCGGCCAGCCACAACCCGGGCGGGCCGGAAGAAGATTTCGGGATTAAATACAATATTGCCAATGGCGGCCCCGCACCCGAGGCAGTGACCGAGGCGATCTATCAGCGGACCACGGCAATAGACCGATGGCTGGCGGTTGATACGCCTGATATCGACCTCGACAGACTTGGCCAAACGCAGGTTGGTGACATGACTGTGCGGGTGATCGATAGCGTTGCCGATTACGCTGAGTTGATGGAAAGCCTGTTCGATTTTGCTGCGATCCGGACGGCTGTGAAGGGCGGACTGCGCCTGGCAGTGGATTCGATGCATGCGGTCACCGGCCCTTATGCCGTGGACATTTTTGAACGCCGACTGGGGTTTGCAGCCGGGACTGTGCGCAATGCCGTACCGCTGGAAGATTTCGGCGGCCACCATCCCGACCCGAACCTGGTTCATGCCCGGGCGCTGTATGACACAATGATGGGGGATGATGCGCCTGATTTGGGCGCGGCCAGCGATGGCGATGGCGACCGTAATCTGATCATCGGCAAAGGCATTTTCATCACCCCTTCGGATTCGCTTGCGATGCTGGCCGCAAATGCACATCTCGCACCGGGCTATGCTGGCGGCCTCAAGGGCATTGCCAGGTCGATGCCGACCAGCGCAGCGGCGGACAGGGTGGCAGCGGCGATGGGTATTCCCGCCTTTGAAACACCCACCGGCTGGAAGTTCTTTGGTACGCTGTTGGATGCCGGCAAGGCTACGATCTGCGGAGAAGAAAGCGCCGGCACAGGCAGCGACCATGTGCGCGAAAAGGACGGGCTGTGGGCTGTGCTGCTGTGGCTCAATATTATCGCGGCCAGCGGCAAAAGCGTGCAACAGATCGCGAGCGAACATTGGGCGCAATTTGGCCGCAATTATTATGCCCGCCACGATTATGAGGCGGTCGAGACCAAGTGCGCAGTTGCGCTGATGCAGGATTTGGCTGCGGCACTGGCGCAGCTTCCGGGCACGGCGTTTGGCGGGCTGGTCGTGCGGGCCTGCGACAGTTTTGGTTATACAGATCCAGTCGATGGTTCGGTCAGCAGTAATCAGGGCATTCGTATCTTGTTCGACGGGGGATCGCGGATCGTCTTTCGCTTGTCGGGCACAGGTACCCAAGGCGCGACCTTGCGGGTCTATCTGGAACGCTATGAACCGGTGGGCGGCATACTGGATGCTGCATCGCCAGACATGCTGGAGGAACTCGTCTGCGCGGCTGACGCCATTGCCGCAATCACTCGCCGCACGGGCCGTACAGCGCCTGACGTGGTGACGTGAACACCATGCCCGGCGTGGTGATGGGCGCAGGCACAACCACCTTTTGCGTGCGTGCACCGCTGGCAGAGCAAGTGGACCTTTGCTTGTTTTCCGGGACTGCGGAAACGCGCCATGCGATGCACCGCGATGGCGATAACTGCGATGGCGATAACTGGATGTATACCGTGCCACGCGACATCACTGGAGCGGCCTATGGCTACCGCGCGAGCGGGCCGTATGATCCTGACAACGGCGTGTGGTTTGATCTGTCAAAGCTGCTGGTTGATCCAGCCGCGTCACAGCTTGACCGGCGGTTTACCCAGCATCCCTCGCTGATGCAATTCGGTGTTGATACTGCCGCCGTAGTGCCGCGTGCGCTTGTGACCGGGACGCTGCCCGAAGTGCCAGCGTGCCCTCCATATTTTCGGCGCGGCGGTCTCGTGTATGAACTAAACGTGCGCGGTTTCACCAAGCTGCACACAGCGGTACCGGAACAGCTGCGCGGCACCGTTGCTGCGCTTGCCCACCCTGCGGTGATCGCGCATTTTCAAAAGCTGCAAGTCAGCGCAGTGGAATTGATGCCTATTACCGCGTGGATCGACGAACGTCATCTCGTGCCGCTTGGCCTGGTCAATGCGTGGGGATACAACCCGGTTGTGCCAATGGCGCTTGACCCATTGCTGTGCCCCGGCGGCGTGGCGGAATTGCGCGAAACGGTGGCCGCGCTGCATACAGCGGGCATCGGCGTCATTCTGGATATTGTGCTCAACCATACCGGGGAAAGCGATTTGGCAGGCGGAACTTTCGGCCTGCGCGGGCTGGACCCGCAGGTTTATGCTCGCACCGATGACGGCGCGCTGGCGAATGTGGCGGGCACCGGCAACACGCTGGATTTTGGCTATGCCCCGATGCGACAACTGGCGTTACAGACATTGCGGCATTTTGTCCGTCACTGCGGGGTTGACGGTTACCGTTTTGATCTCGCCCCGGTACTGGCGCGGGGTCCGCATTTTTCCGCCGATGCACCATTTTTTGGCGAGATTGCGACTGATCCCTGGCTGGCCGATCGGGTGATGATTGCCGAACCGTGGGATATTGGCGAAGGCGGCTATCAATTGGGAAATTTCCCGGACAGCTGGCTGGAATGGAATGACCGGTATCGCGATGATGTCCGCCGGTTCTGGCGCGGCGATGCGCCGGTCGGGGCACTGGCCACGCGCATCGCCGGTTCGTCCGATATTTTCGCCCGGCCGAGCCGCAGCGTCAACTTTCTCGCCGCGCATGATGGCCTCACTCTGGCTGATACAGTTGCATACGAAACGCGTCATAATCTTGCCAATGGCGAAGGCAATCGCGATGGGCATGGCGAAAATTTCAGCTGGAACAACGGCGTGGAAGGGGCAACTGCGCAAGACAGCATTTTATCGCTGCGCCAGGCCGATGTGCGGGCGATGCTGGCGACGCTGTTCGTTTCAACAGGTACGATCATGTTGACTGCCGGCGATGAATTTGGGCGCAGCCAGGAAGGCAATAATAATGCCTATTGCCAGGATAATGCGATCAGCTGGGTGGACTGGTTGTCGCGTGATCTGGCGCTGGAGGATTTCGTTGCCGGTCTGTCAGCCTTGCGCGCTGCGCATTTTGGCCCCTTTGTCACCTTCCCCGAAGAAGGCACATGGCTGGCACCGGACGGCACCGAAATGAAAGTTGCGCAGTGGGACGACACTGCCACTGATGGTTTTACTTATCGGGCCGCCACGGACAGTGGCCAGTTTTGCCTGCAGGTCACGCGCAGTGCCCGACAAGTCAGCGTCAGTTGGCAGGTTGAGTGCTGAAATAGGTTTCCAGCGCATCGACCTCGTCCAGTTCGCGTGAGGCAGCTGTCTTTGCGGCGGCCACATCCTTGATGTCCAGTGCACTCTGGAGATCAGCCAATCTTACCGCAAAATTGCTCGCAACAGCGGGCTTGGCAATCTTGGGTGAGACGCTGCTCCATTGTTCATTGGCGAAACTGAGTGCAGTTTTCAGGTCGTCCCAGCGCACCGGGTCGGTTTGCAGATCAGCCTGCATTCGGAAACCGGCATAGTCGAGCAGGCTGACGGCAGGCGGAATTTTGCTGTCAGCGGGGAATTGGCTGACGATCAGACGGTACCCTTCCACGGCGGATAGCGCGATGTCGGCGGGCTTTTTGGTATCGATCGCAGCTTTGGCATTGGCCAGCGCCGAATCGAGTTCGGTCGTGGTGCTGGAATCAAGCTGCGGCTCGATCTTTCGCGCCGCGCTTTCGGCCTCTTTGTATAAAGCTGCAAGCTTGCCGGGGCCAGCGGTAAAGGCCTGCTCGGTCAGCGCCTCGAACGGTTCGGCAGCGGCAGATAAGCTGGCATAAGTGGCCGAAACCGCTTGGCTGCCAGAGGTGTCGGCGGGCTTAGATTGGCCGCAGGCAGTCAGCATCGTGCAGGACGCCAGTGCGGCGAGGAATATGGCGGAAGGTTTCATAATCTGGTCTTTCTGCTGGTCTGATCGCACTTTAAGACACGCATTTTCTAAACTCCGCCCATGGGCAATTGGTTCCGAAACGCGGCCAAGATGCAATTTTGCAACAGCCTGCATGAAACCGCAAAGGGCGCTTTGAAGGGTTGACGAAGTGAACGTTACCATTTAGGTGAACGTTCACAATAGATGGATTGAACGCCATAAGTGCGTCAAATTGGGAAGGGTATCGTAATGAGGAACACTCGCCGCGTAGCTATGGGGCGCCTGATGATTGGCGCTTCGACCGTCGCTCTGGGGATGATGGCGCAGCCAGTCCTGGCGCAGGATACGCAGTCCAGCACGGATTCGACCAAACCTGCCGCAACGGTTACTGACGATTCTTCGCAAGACAATGCGATCGTGGTGACCGGCATCCGGGCCAGTTTGCAGCAGTCGATGAATATCAAGCGTGATGCGCAGGGTGTGGTTGATGCGATTTCCGCGGAAGATATCGGCAAGTTCCCTGACACCAATCTGGCTGAATCCTTGCAGCGCATCACCGGCGTGTCGATCGACCGTAGCAGTGGTGAAGGCTCCTCTGTGACCGTTCGCGGCTTCGGCCCGGAATATAATCTGGTGCTGCTTGATGGCCGCCAGATGCCGACTTCCACTTTGGGTGATGGCGCTTCGCCGCCATCTTCGCGCAGCTTCGACTTTGCCAATCTGGCGTCCGAAGGCGTTGCCGCAGTTGAGGTCTACAAATCGGGTCGCGCTTCGCTGCCTACCGGCGGGATCGGTTCGGTCATCAACATCAAGACGCCTAAGCCGCTTGATCGCCCCGGTTTCAAGGGCAGCATCGGTGTGAAGGGCGTTTATGACCACACTTTCACCGGCACGCAGATTACGCCGGAAGTTTCCGGCATTCTCAGCAAGACCTTTGCGGATGACCGGATCGGCATTTTGCTGACCGGCACGTATCAGGAACGCAAGGCCAGCCTGGCGCAGTTCAATGCTGGCTGGCGCGAAGGTTATCTCGGGTCGGAAAACAACTGGGGCTCGCTTCCGGTTGATGCCAATGATTGGCGCGGCACGTATGGTCTGGTTGAAAATCATCCGGGTCCCAATGACGTGTATCAAGTGCCGCAGAATGCGGGCTATGATTTCACCACCATCAACCGCAAGCGCATCAACGCGCAGCTGGTGGTGCAGGTCAAGCCAACCGATACGCTCACCGCGACGGCCGACTACGTGTTCTCGCAGAATACGATTGATGCGACCACCAACAGTATCGGTGTGTGGTTCAACAACCAATATACGCAAAGCAGCTGGACCAATGGCCCGGCGGCTGGCCCGAAATTCTACACCGAATTCTTCGGCCCGGGCAAAGACCTCGCGATTACAGGCTCTTACCTTGCCAACCGTTCAATCAACCGGTCGATCGGCGGGAACTTGAAGTGGGACGGCCCGGGCGGTTTAACCCTGGTGCTTGACGGGCATCATTCGACTGCTGAAAGCAAGCCGACCGGCCCTTACGGCAGCAATATGGCACTCGGTAGCGCAATTTACGGCGTTGCCCAGCAGACGATTGATTTCACTCAGCCCATGCCGGTTATTTCGGTGCAAATGGCACCGGGGTCAGAAATTCAGGCGTCCAACATCCGCCCCGCGGGTAACGCGTTTCGTAATGCCTATATGCGTGACCAGATCGACGAAGTGTCGCTCAAGGGTTCGTATGACTTTGACGCATCGTTCATCGACAGTCTCGATTTTGGTGCGACTTATACCGACAACAAGGTTCGCTCTGCATTTGGCGTGATCCAGAATGATACCTGGGGCGGCACACTTGCTGCAGCTGATACGCCGGACAGCCTCTATACCAGCACCAGTTTGCCCAACGATCTGGCGGGTGTCGCAGGTTCTAATGACCCGGCAATCATCCAGAATTATTTCAAGATCGATACCGCAGGGCTGGTCAATTTGCTGCAAAGCCAACTCGGGATCTGTAATGCTACAATCGGCCCGGTCGGGTCTTGTCTGGCAGCTTACAACACCGACCGCCGGATCAATGAACGGACCTGGTCCGCGTATGCCCAGTCGAACCACACGTTCCATATGGGCGATGCAGATGGACATCTGCGGCTTGGCCTGCGCTATGAAAAGACCAGGATCGATTCCTCTGCGCTGGTTCCCATCCCTGACCGGACCGTATGGACTGGTGGTAACGAAACGACCGTGGTTTACGGCGCCACTGGCGATTTTGCCACGCTTAAGGGCGAGTATGATCACTGGTTGCCAGCGATCGACTTCGATCTGTCGCCGTTCCGGAATGTCAAACTGCGTGCATCTTACAGCCACACGATCACGCGGCCTGATTATGCCAGTATGCAAGGCGGCACGACGCTAGATCAGATTATCCGATCCGGCAACGGCACGGGAAGTAGCGGCAACCCCAACCTGCAGCCCTACATGTCGAAGAATATCGACTTGTCGGCGGAATGGTATTACGGCCCGTCGAGCTACATTTCGGTTGGTTTCTTCCACAAGGATGTCAGCAACTACATCAAGCAGGAACAGGTCATTCAGCCAGCATTCGGCCTTACCGATGCGTCTGTCGGTCCCTATGCCGCTGAAGCAAGAGCCGCTTTGGGGCCGAACGCAACGGCGACCGATCTGGTGAATTATATCGCTACTAATCATCCTTCGTCTTATGACGCCGGTTTGAACGGTATCATTGGCCAATCGGGCGATCCGACGGTCAACTTCCGGATCACCAAGCCGCTCAATTCCGACCAATCGGCAAAGCTGTGGGGCTGGGAATTTGCGGTCCAGCACAATTTCTGGGAAACCGGTTTTGGTACGATCCTGAACTATACAATCGTCAAGAGCGACACCAGTTTCGACAATACCCTGCGTTATACCATTCCGCAATTTGCGGTCACCGGGGTCAGCAACAGTGCCAATGCGGTTCTGTATTACGACAAGAACGGCATTCAGGCACGTGTCGCGTATAACTGGCGTGATGGCTTCCTGGCAGGTTACGGGACTGACCCTTATTACGTCGAAGCCTATGGTCAGGTCGATGCCAGCGCGAGCTATGAGTTCAAGAACGGACTCACCTTGTTTGTGGAGGGAATCAACCTCACCAATGCAGACCGCAAGGGCCACATGCGGAACAACAATATCGTGTTCTTCTCCGCACCTGGTTACGCACGCTATGATGTGGGGGCCCGCTTCACCTTCTGACCTGCAGGTCTTGAATGTGATTGGTTGATAAGCAAGAGTCGCCCCGTGCTTGCAGGGGGCGGCTCTTGCCTTTTTAGGTGCATGGTCAGGCAATATAGGCCAAGAGATTGAGAGCGATGGAAAGGCATGTCGATCATATCGTCGTCGTTGGCGGGGGAACGGCTGGCTGGCTGGCGGCGGCCCTGATTGCGGCACGGGCGCAGGGCGAGGCCGGGCCGACGCTGCAAGTGACCGTTATCGAGGCGCCTGATGTACCGACCATTGGCGTAGGCGAAGGCACATGGCCGACGATGCGCTCAACGCTGGCAGCAATCGGCATCGACGAGGCAGACTTTCTGCGTGAATGCGATGGGGCTTTCAAACAAGGATCGCGTTTTGATGGCTGGGTCAGCGGGGAGGCAGGTGACAGCTATCTCCACCCCTTCACTCCGCCGCCTGCGGTGGCGCCTGCCGCGCTGGTCAAGCTGTGGTCTGAAAGTGGCCAACCTTTTGCCGATTTGATGACCGCGCAGACGAAGATCTGTGCAGCCGGGCTGGCCCCGCGTCAGCGTGAAATGCCGCCCTATAATGGCGCGCTCAATTACGCCTATCATCTGGACGCCGCCAAATTTGCCGGCATGCTCAGCCGTCATGCCACCCAGAAGTTGGGCGTTCGCCATATTTCTGATCTGGTGGTAGAGGTAGAAGGCGGCGAGAACGATCATATTGCGGCCGTGCACACCCGTGCCAACGGGCGTATCGCGGGGGATCTCTTCATTGATTGCTCGGGTCATGCGGCGTTGCTGATTGGCGATCATCTGAAGGTTCCCTGGATCGACCGCAGTGACGTGGTGTTCAATGACCGCGCTTTGGCAGTGCAACTGCCAGTGGACGAGGCTTCGGCGATTGCCTCGCAGACTGTCAGTACCGCCCATGAAGGCGGGTGGATCTGGGATATTGGCCTGCCCCGCCGCCGCGGCATTGGCTGCGTTTATTCCTCGCAGTTTACCGAAGATGCCCGCGCCGAAGCAATCTTGCGGGACTATCTTGCGCTGGCGGCCGGTGATGCAGCGCAAGACCTGCCGCTGCGCCAATTGCGCTTTGCCCCCGGCCACCGCACTGAATTCTGGCGCGGCAATTGTATCGCGCTGGGCATGGCAAGCGGCTTTATCGAACCGCTGGAAGCCTCTGCCATTGTCATGATCGAGCTGGGCCTTGGCGCGTTGCTGGAAGATTTTCCGGCGGACGCCGCGGCCATAGCGCCGCGCGCTGCACGCTTCAACGCATTGTTCCGATATCGCTGGGAACGGATTATCGAGTTTCTCAAGCTGCATTATGTGCTCAGCCGCCGCAGCGAACCTTATTGGCAGGCGCATCAGCACCGGGTCAACTGGCCAGAACGGCTGGAAGACCTGCTGACACTGTGGCGGCACCGCCCGCCGTCAGTGTCTGACTTTCCGCAAAGTCAGGAAATCTTCTCGGCCGAAAGCCACCAATATGTGCTCTACGGAATGGGTTTTGCTCCGCCGCAGGATGGGCAGTTGCCCATCGGCGGTTTGTCTGCTGCACGGCAGCAACTGGCGCAAATTGCCCAGAAAACCCGTCATTTCGCTTCGGCGTTGCCGGACAACCGACATTATCTCTCCGCTCTGCAGCCCACCCCGCCATCGCAACCGGCGGCCCTTCAGGTGACCCAATGACTCAGCACGCCATTCTCGACCCCGCCACTCACCGCGACTTGCGGGTGCGCACTGACCCCTCATCCGAGCTGGGCGATGCGGTGATGGCCTGTCTGGCTGTGCCGTCAGAATTCCGCCGATTGTCGTGTGACTACCCAATTGTCTATCGCAACGATCCGGACAGCGGCAGCTTTACCGCCCTGGTCCTGTTCGGCTTCGAGGCGGGTGAAAACCTCTATCTGACAGACGGCCGGTGGGATGCGTCGGTCAAGCCGCTTGCCCATGCGATCCAGCCCTTCTTGA
Source organism: Erythrobacteraceae bacterium (assembly GCA_024642545.1). Lineage (GTDB taxonomy): Bacteria > Pseudomonadota > Alphaproteobacteria > Sphingomonadales > Sphingomonadaceae > Allopontixanthobacter. Next base: position 557 of record JAHEAW010000079.1, on the reverse strand, counting down.
TTGGCCGATCAAAAGATAGCGATGCCCCGGCGCAGGTACATATTGATCTGGCGCATCCACGCGTTTTGAGCGGGGCAGACGGCGTGCGCTTGTTTGACGATAAAGGTGCACCCTCACCCTATCTTGAACAGATGATTGAAATGTTGGGCGCACTTGATGAAGGCTACCGCGAAGGGCGGGCATTTTTCGAAGCGCTTGAACGTTATGACCTGCTGGAGCCGTTTTCGATGGATGTGACGCTGACCGGCGGGGAAGTGAACCGACTGGTGGGCTATCATCTGGTGAACGAGGAAAAAATGCAACTACTGGAGCCGGGCGCTCTGGCAGAGCTGCACGCAGCCGGGCATTTGCTGCCGATCTATATGGCGATGGCTTCGCTGGGCCATTTGGGCAAGTTGGTCGACCGCAAGAACAAGCAGGCTCATGGCTGAAGCCTGCGCGCTTCTGAATGACCTTGCGCATGTGGCGGAAGAAGTCATGGCTCCGGCCGACCTCGACCTGCGGCTGACTGGGGTAGAGCAACCCTTTGTTCTCCGCGGTTTGGCGGCAGACTGGCC
>JAHEAW010000165.1 GCA_024642545.1 Erythrobacteraceae bacterium | reverse complement strand
CTGATGTGGAACAATGCGCATGCGGACGGGACGCCCAATCTCGACACACTGCACGCCGGAACACCGGTTGAAGCAGGCATCAAATATATCATCACCAAATGGTACCGCACGCGCAAATGGGCGTGAACCATAGGGCGGCGCGCTCAACCGCTGTGCGAGCCTGTATCTTCCGGTTCTCCATTCGCTTCTGAGCGAAACGGCTTACGCGCTTCAAACCGGTCGAGCACCTTGTTGAGCCGCGATGACAGGCGCAGGATTTCAATCTGCGTGCGCAGATTGACCTCATAATCATGGCGCGCTGCGATCCGGTCCTTCTTGGCCTGCCGGTTCTGGCTCATCATGATCACAGGAGCCTGGATCGCAGCCAGCATCGACAGCATCAGATTGAGGAAAATATAGGGATACTCATCGAACGGGACGAAGCCGAAATGTTCGAGCGCACGGCTGTTGATCAGCATCCACAGCACCAACACAAACAGGAACGAGAGGATGAAGCCCCAGCTGCCGCCAATCCGGGCCACCCTATCTGCAACCCGGTCCCCCCGGCTCGCATTTGCCTGCGCACGTTCATCCGCGTCCAGCCCCGTCAGCGTACCGCTTGCTACCCGGACAAGAACATTGCGCTCATCGGCATCAAGATCCGCAAATGCCCGGCCCAGCAGTTCCTCTGCCAGAGCTTCAGGGTTGCGTTGTGACGGGATCATCGGGCCAACGCCTCTGCAATCAGTTTTCGGGTATTGTCGACACCATATAGGACGATGAAGCTGCCCATACGCGGACCTTGTGAAGAACCGAGCAGCGTCTCATACAGCGCCTTGAACCAATCGCGCAAATTTTCGAACCCGAAGCGTTCATCCTTGCCGATTTCATAGACACGGGTCTGAAAGTCTTCAGCCGCCGCGCCCTCATCCGCATCAGCCAGCTGCGCATCAAGCGCCGCCAGCGCCGCTGCCTCTTGCGGTGATGGCGCGCGCTTATGCATCGATGGGGCAACAAATTGACGATTATAAGCGAGGGCGCTGGTCACCAGCACATCCAGCTCCGGATGTCTGGCGGGATCGGCATCGGGCACATAATTGACAAGATAAGACCACACTTGCTCGCGCGTGGCGTCTGCCCCCAGAACCCCGACCAGATTGAGCAGCAGTCCATAGGTTACCGGCAAACTGTCCCCTGCGCCGGGCGCTTCGCTGCCGCTACCTGCGCCATTGGCGCGCAGCAGATGCCACACTGGGTTGCCAAGCTGCTTGTCCAGTTCCTGTTCCGCCAGCGCGCCGCGAAACTGCCAATATTCATCAACTGCGCGCGGGATTACACCGCCATGAAGCTGCTTGGCGCTCTTGGGATTGGGGAAGATATAAAGGCCCAGCGATTCCTCGGTGCCATAAGTTAGCCATTCCTCGATCGTCAGGCCATTACCCTTCGACTTGGAAATCTTCTCGCCATTTTCATCGAGGAACAATTCGTAGATCAGCCCTTCTGGCTTGCGCCCGCCCAGCACCTGCGCAATCTTGCCCGACTGGACGCCGCTGTCGGTCAGATCCTTGCCATACATTTCATAATCCACCCCCAGTGCGACCCAGCGCATTGCCCAATCGACTTTCCATTGCAGTTTGGCCTGCCCGCCCAGCGCCGATTGTTCGGTCATTACGCCATTCTCATCGGTGAAGCGGATAATACCGGCATCAGCATCAACCACTTCAACCGGCACCTGCAGCACCGCGCCGCTGACCTGTGAAACAGGCAGGATCGGCGAATAGGTCGCTGCCCGTTCTGCCCGGAGCGTTGGCAGCATGATGTCAAGGATCGCCCGATTATGGCGCAGCACATTCTTCAGCGCATCATCGAACGCACCGGAATTATACTGGTCGGACGACGATACAAATTCATAGTCAAAACCGAAGCGATCCAGAAACGCACGTAACATCGCGTTATTATGCGCTGCAAAGCTGCCAAACTTGCCGAACGGATCAGGTATGCGGCTGAGCGGCTTGCCCAGATGCTGCGCCAGCATCTCCTGATTGGGGACATTGTCCGGCACTTTGCGCAAACCGTCCATATCGTCACTGAACGCGACCAGCCGGGTCCGCTCGCCGGTCAGCGCTTCATAGGCACGGCGCACGAAGGTGGTCCGCAGCACTTCCTGAAAGGTGCCGATATGCGGCAGACCCGAGGGGCCATAGCCGGTTTCGAACAGTACCGGCGTGCCATCTGCCTTCTTGCCCGACGGATAGCGTCTGGCGAGCCGCTGCGCCTCCTGAAAAGGCCATGCTTTGGATCGGGCGGCGGCTTCGCGAAGTGCATTGTCAGTCATGCTGGCGCTTTTGCCGGTTGTTGTGCCTGTTGCAAGTGCGAAGCGCACCGGCAGCCATGACACGCCCAATGCTGCGCCTCGCTAGATAGGCGGCAAAGGCGGAGGTTTGATGCCCCCGCCCGTCCCGTTTCAGCAGGTCATCCGCCCATTTTCTGCCATTGGCCAGTGCCCATGCCGCCTTCGTCGGTACCGCTCCAGGTAGCGGTCCCGCCCATGCCCTCATATTTACCGGTTTTGCCATAAAGTCCGCCGACACAGGCCTGCGATGTACGTTCCTGGTTCAGAAAATTGCAGCCGAAGATAATCGTGTAACTGCCGCTGGACCCGTTGACGGCACACATGATGTGCGAATTGAAAATGCTGTCATGCGGCGGTTGGGTGGTGCCGATGCAGGAGTAGGATTCGGAGAGTTTACCGCCATCGGAATTCATCGTTACCGATGTTCCGGTGGAATAGGAACCGACCGCCAAGCCGCCCGCTGTCTTGGTAACAATCTGGATCGCGCCGGGATTTTGAGTTGTCGTGTAGGTATAGGTCCCTGCCAACGCCACTTCAGGTACAAACAAAATACCTGCACTCAAAATGCAATATACAATTTTTCTCACAATGACATCCTCCATGTAAATCCATGCATAGTGTCATAACGTGAATGCACAGACTTGCCGCCCTTGTTGCCAAGAACGCCATCTATGCGGCCCATTTCAGTGAAAAGTTTCATTTGACTAAAAC
>JAHEAW010000164.1 GCA_024642545.1 Erythrobacteraceae bacterium | reverse complement strand
CTGAAACCGTGATGCGCGGTGCACCATCCGGCAGTTCTTCATATATCCCAGTGGTTGTGGTGCTGTCGCAGCTTAAGGTAACGGTGGTGTCGCTATCAACCCATCCTTGGACCACTGGAACAGTTCCACTAGGGTCCCCTGTACGTGTAATAGACTTGATCTGGGCTGCGCCATCGATAACTCCGCTGCCGCAATGCACACTTGAAAATGGCTGCCGTCCGGCAAACCGCGCGCCGTCGCGAACCGCCTTGACGACTTTATGCTCGGTCCACATGAAATAGCCCCCTTCGATCCCGGCGAACAGGATCACGGTCAAAAGCGGCAGCATCAGCGCCATCTCCGCTGCCGATGCCCCGCGCTCATTCCTTAGCAGGCTCCTGAGAAAACAGCGGATCATTGAACCAGATACGGCACATCACGCCGCACATTTTGGGTTGCGAACACTCCGTTTCCGGCAACCGTCGACTTACCGATGATTTCGACATAAATCGCATCCTTGAATGCGTTATGCCGCAGCGCATCGTCGCTTGATGGTTCGACCAGAAATACGTCTACCCATTCATCAATGTTGACCGGCTGCGAAGCACCGGTGAGGCTGGCGCAATTGGAAACAACTGCAACCGTGAGAACCCGGCGGCTGGCATCGCCCGCTGGGGTCCCGCAAACGGGCGCGCCACCTGTCGGCATATGTGCGGTTGTGTAAGGGTCCTGACCGAGTTCCCACTTGTATGTGTTGTAACGGGAGATCGTCTTCCAGTCGCTTGGCCGGTCGGTGTTATGGTATTTGGTAAAATAGTCCTGCCGTGCCCATTCGCCATTGCCGAAGCGGCCAGTGCCGCCGGGGCACAGGCCGGTACCGAATGTGTCATAATGGCAATTGTCCCGTGGAAGACCCATTGCAGACGGCGTATTGCTGCTGAGCAGCACGGTCGGATCATAGGCGCCGTGATTGGTCGGCCTGAATTCACTTCCCGAAGCTGGCAGTTGGAAACCGTTATTGCCGTTCCCGTGGCCCAACTTACAGGTGCTGTTGCCATTTCGCACGTAATCTGACCTAACGTTGGGGGCCGGAGGGCACGCCCCGCCCTCACACGGTGCCAGAACATTGCCGTTTCCATTGCTGTTGAAATCATAAATGCCAAATCTTGTATTCACGGCATCATACAGCCCTTGCGGGTTGCCGGTGCTGACCTTGTTTTCGTCAACCTTCACACAATCAATTGGCGGATTTACGTAAGCGAGCGCCTTTAGAAGCGCGGCATTACGATTATTGGCACTGGGATCATTCACTTGTAGAAAGCCAAAATCGCCAGGCGCCCAGGTCGAATTGCTACCCGATCCAGGAACACCGCCTTGATTGCTGACGCTGGGGCTATGGCCTGTTGCAACAACGCCCCAACCCTTTTTGCTGTCTGCATCAAACGCAACGGAAGGATCCGGGCTGCAAATCATAAGCGGCGGCACTTTGCACACCGAAGAACCCAGGCCTGCCATCGCCGTCGCATCAATGTTGCCTGAATTGAATGCACCCACGACCGGGGTGAAGGCATAGTCCGCGACGCGTGCATCCACCGTGACTTCGATGAACTTTGCTGAGCTGTCATCAGTTGCTGCGGTGGTCTTGTCCCGGTCCTGATAGAACCGAATGGAACCGACCGCGTCGCAATCAACTTCAAGCGGGATGGTTATACCCTTACCGGCCCCGTCATTTGCCAAGAGCGTTTCATTGGCGAGCAAGCTCACCACCGCATTGGCCGCGCGGGAACACGTGCCAGTATTGCCGTCAAGCTGGCTGGCACCAGCCAAAGCAGCCTGATCGGCGGCATTCTGCAATTCGGAATGCATCCCTGCCAAACGCGCATAATCAAACGCAACGCCGGAGATACCTACCAAGACGAACAAAGCCAGCGCATAGAGCGCCGCTGTTGCCCCAGAAACATCGCGCAAGAACGATCTGGCCAGCATTGTACCGCGCGCGGCGGGGCGCTGGGCACGCCCTTGGCCGCTTGGTCCGCTGCCTTTGCTAGGAGATCGCCTTGGTATCATGTTGTGTAAGCCACATCCTGTTCAAAACCGGCTATTTTGGGCCCGAAGATCCGCTTGATCCCGACGTGCCGCTGGTCGTCTGCTGGGTTTCCGGCTGATAAACCTTGTCGGTCCGGTAGCGTTCAACCGCGCTTGCGGCATGTTCACCGCTGCTCACCGCTGGCGCATCATATTTCGGGTCTGGGTCGACCACCTGCGCCATCATGGTCTGGCGATTAGCTTCCCCAAAGGTGGCATCACCGGGGCTTTGCAGCAAATTGGTGGTCGCCGCACAGCCGCACAGGGCCAGGCCAAGGCTGGCAGCGGCCAGAAGACGAGCGCGCTCAATATTCATAATCATCTCCCTTGGCCGGTGCTGCGGCGGGTTTACCTACCAGTGGATCACCCTGCGGCGCGGCCAACTGCTTGGCTGGCACGGGATCCTGCCCTTCACCAAGGAAGGTCGCCGTGATCGGGTCCGGATCGCGAACCCGGTCAGTTGGCAGTTTCACCTGATCGGGGCGGATCGGCGCGACCAGGCGCGGCGTCACCACGATCAGCAATTCAGTCTCGCCCTTCTGGAATTGCGTCGACCGGAACAAGGCGCCCAGAATCGGGATCTGCCCGAGCAGCGGCACCTGATTGATAGTGGTCTGAAAATCCTTTTGCAGCAGCCCCGCAATAGCAAAGCTTTCGCCATCGCGCAGTTCCAGCGTGGTGCTGGCACGGCGCGTTTGCAGGCCGGGGATGGAAATCCCGTTGATCTGGATCGAGGCCGCCGCATCGATGGAACTGACTTCCGGTTCAACTTTCAGGTTGATCGTTTTGTCACCCAGCACCGTGGGTGTGAACCCCAGGCTGACACCGAACGGTTTGAATTGCACAGTGACCGCACCGACATTGCCGTTGCCGCCCCCGCCGCCCCCGCTACTCGACTGAACCACCGGGATCGGAAATTCGCCGCCCGCCAGAAATGATGCCTTTTCACCCGACAGGGCAACCAATGTTGGTTCTGCCAGAAT
>JAHEAW010000078.1 GCA_024642545.1 Erythrobacteraceae bacterium | reverse complement strand
GCTGACCGCAACTGTCTATCATACTGACGATGAAGCGTTTGACCTGTGGCGCAAGATTTCAGGCCTTCCCGAAGAACGGATCATTCGTATCCCGACTTCAGACAATTTCTGGTCGATGGGGGATACCGGCCCATGCGGCCCGTGCAGCGAAATATTCTACGATCATGGTGACCACATTCCTGGGGGGCCGCCGGGATCGCCTGATGAAGATGGGGACCGATTCATCGAGATCTGGAACCTGGTATTCATGCAGTTTCAGCAGGATGCGAGCGGCGAGCGCACGGCTCTGCCCAAGCCATCGATTGATACCGGCATGGGGCTGGAACGGATCGCTGCGGTCATGCAGGGCGTACACGACAATTATGATACCGACACGTTCAAGACGCTGATTGCTGCATCGGAAAGTCTGACCGGGGTTGCAGCGCAAGGCGAAAATCGTGCCAGTCACAGGGTCATCGCTGATCATTTGCGCTCCACCAGCTTCTTGCTGGCTGACGGCGTGTTGCCGTCCAACGAAGGGCGCGGCTATGTCCTGCGCCGGATTATGCGCCGGGCCATGCGGCACGCACATCTGCTGGGCAGCACAGATCCATTGATGCACCGTCTGGTGCCTGCACTGGTTGCCGAGATGGGGCAGGCCTATCCTGAATTGCAGCGCGGTCAGGCGCTGATCGAGGAAGTTCTGGAACGCGAAGAGACACGCTTTCGCCAAACGCTGAGCAATGGCTTGCGGCTGCTGGATGAAGCGGCCGGATCCATGTCACAAGGTGACCAGCTGGATGGCGAAACTGCCTTCAAGCTCTATGATACTTACGGCTTTCCTTATGACTTGACCGAAGATGCGCTGCGCGCACGTGGCATCGGACTTGATCGCGCAGGTTTTGACGCCGCGATGGCGCGCCAGAAGGCTGCCGCGCGCGCAGCTTGGAAGGGCTCAGGCGAAGCAGCTTCAGGTGAAATCTGGTTCGACATTGCCGAACGTGAGGGTGCAAGCGAGTTTACCGGCTATAGTTCGACCAGCGGTGAAGGCCGGGTGGTCGCTTTGCTCAAGGATGGTCACGAAGTAGAGAATGCTCAAGCTGGGGATGACGTCACTATTCTGACTAACCAGACCCCGTTTTACGGCGAGAGCGGCGGCCAGGCGGGCGATATGGGCACGATCTCGTCTCCTGTCGGCCTGAAGGTCGATGTTACCGATACCAGCAAACCGCTGGGCCGGCTCCACGCGCATCAAGGCAAGGTTGAAAGCGGTACCATCGCGTTAGGCGATACGGTGCATCTGTCGGTTGATTTGGGGCGGCGCGACCGCATCAGAGCCAACCATTCAGCAACTCACCTGGTACATGCGGCACTGCGCAACCGGCTGGGTGGGCATGTGACGCAAAAGGGCTCGCTGGTGGCAGAGGACCGGCTTCGGTTCGACTTCTCGCACCCAAAGCCGCTGTCCGAAGCTGATCTTGCGCAGATCGAGCGCGAGGTAAATGACGAGATTCGCGCCAATATCGCTGTTTCGACCCGGCTTATGAGCCCTGAAGATGCAATCGAGGCTGGTGCAATGGCCTTGTTTGGCGAAAAATATGGCGAAGAAGTCCGTGTGCTCTCGATGGGGCGTGCAGGGCAAGAAGGCCGAAGCTATTCGGTCGAATTATGCGGCGGTACTCATGTACAGGCCACCGGCGATATAGGCGTTTTCCGGGTCATTTCTGAAAGTGCCGTCTCATCCGGTGTACGCCGCATTGAAGCGCTGACCGGTGAAGCTGCGCGGCAATGGCTGGTTAGGCGCGAGGATACACTCAAGGCTATCGCAGGCAGCATGAAGACCGCGCCTGACGATGTTGCAGACCGTGTTGCAGCGCTACTGGAAGAGCGCAAAATGCTTGAGCGCGAACTTGGCGAAGCCCGCAAACAGATTGCGCTGGGCGGGGGCGGGGCGGCGGCCGGCCCCATGGATGAAGACATTGGCGGAGTCACATTCTCCGGCCAGACACTCGAAGGGCTCGATCCCAAGGAACTGCGCCCACTGCTTGATGATACGAAGAAACGCATGGGTTCAGGCGTTGCTGCGGTTGTTGCTGTCAATGAGGGCCGGGCCGCCTTCGCGGTGGCAGTAACTGACGACTTGACCGAGAGGTTCGATGCGGTTGCCTTGGTCCGGCTTGGTGTGGAAGCGTTGGGCGGCAAAGGTGGGGGCGGCAGGCCAGACATGGCGCAAGGAGGTGGGCCAGACGGTTCGCAGGCCGAGGCGGCGCTTGCAGCGGTCAGAGCGGCGCTCGCTGCTTAGGTAGCGCCTCCGGCATTGCTGGTACGCAGCTTCGGTTTGCGGTCAAGATGTGCCTGCTCCTGAATTTGACTACGGAATTCATCGCGCTTTTCGTGGATCGAGGCGATGACAGGTCCCATTGCAACCCCTAGATCGACCAGCACGGCCTCGGACAATTGCAGTGAACTTTCGAGCGTTTCAGGCACGGCATGCGATGCGCCGCTACGGTAAAGCTCGGCAGCGTGATAGGTGTCGCGGGCCCGGGCAATGATCGGCAGCTGTGGATAAGATTTGCGCAACTTTGCGGTCAAACGCTGTGCCAGCACCGGCTCGTCCATAGTCAGGATCACTGCAAGGGCATGGTCTACCCCCAACCGGGTCAGGGCATCGCCCCGCGCTGCATCGCCGAATGTCGCGCGGTATCCCTTCCGCTTGGCGGCCTCGGTCATGTCGGCATCGGAGTCGATTGCGACATAGGGTTTGCTATGTGTGGAGAGCATGTCCGCGATCAGCCGACCCACGCGTCCTGCGCCGACGATTATAACCCTGGGAACGCCGCGATCTTCGGGTGGTAGTTGGGGTGCCGGTTCCACCCGGCGGGCAATCATCCGGCCTAGTCGGGCGAGGAGCGGGGTCACGGTGAGGCCAATTGCGGTCACGATTTGCCAGAACTGCGCCGTGCCGGGCTGGATCAACAAGGCGGAACTGGCCGCCGTAAGCACGATCAGGGTTGTTTCTGACGGGCTAGCCATCAAGATACCTGTTTCAGTTGCCGTGCTGCGCCGCGCCCCCATCAGCCGAAGCAGAAGGCCGGTAACTGCGGCTTTGAAAGTGAGCACCATGACAACGGCCAGCGCAATCATGCCAAGGTTGTTCCAGATCGTGCTGAGGTCGATACTCATCCCCACAGTGATCAGGAATATCCCCAGCGCCAGCCCTTTGAACGGCTCCATGATCGCTTCTACTTCATTGTGATATTCGGTCTCTGCGATAAGCAGTCCGGCAATCAGCGCGCCAACAATTGGCGAGAGTCCAACTGCTGAAGTGGCCAGGCTTGATCCGATCACGACCAACAGGCTGGCAGCGAGAAATAGTTCCGGGCTCTTTGTGCGGGCCGCCTGGGCGAACAGCCTGGGCAGGGCCACGCGGCCCAGTACCAGCAGGGCCAGGACCACCAGTCCGCCCTTCCATAATGTACCGACCAGACCTTCCCAGCCATCGCTCTGGGCATAGGGGGCCATGGCGCCGAGCATGAAGATGATTGGGACTATGGCGATGTCTTCAAACAAGAGCATCGACAACGCAGCGCGGCCGACCGGACTGGTGGTTCCAGCAATCGGAAGCACAATGGCGGTAGAAGACAGGGCAAGGGCAAGGCCCAGGCCCAACGCGCCAGTCCAATATTGCCCCATCATCGCAAGAAAAATCGCAAGCATCGCGCCAATGATCGTGAGTTCTAGCGCGCCCAGCCCGAACACCAGGCGGCGCATGGTCCAGAGGCGCTTGAACGACAGCTCCAGTCCAATGGTGAATAGCAGAAGGATAATTCCGAACTCGGCAAAAGGCCGCAAAGCCTCAGGATCGGTGATTGTCACATATTCAAGCGGCGGATAGTCATACACGAGCTTGCCAAGGCCAAAGGGACCAACGGCAATCCCTATCAAGATGAAGCCGATCACTGGTGTAATTCGAAATCGGGTGAACACCGGAATGACAATCCCGGCCGCGCCCAGGATCACCAGCGCATCGGACAACATCGGAGAGGACAATTCGCCAGCCATTTGCTGTTTCTAACCGGGCCCTGCAATCAAGTCACGGTACGAAATGTCCTAACCACCGCCAGCGCTATGTGTTCCTATTGGGGCGCGGCGCGGCTTGGGGCGGCTCTTGCCGCTGCCCGGTTCATCCCACTCGATCCGGTAGAGGTCGAATCGACGGTCCGCCAGATTGCGCACAGTGCCTTCGGCGCGGGCCCAGCTCAGATCGGCAAGGTTGATGTCGCTAATGGTCAAGGTTTCGACATTCTCGGTCGCCTCGGCGGCAATCCCGTCCCGCGCAAAGGGAAAATCGCATGGGGTCAGGATGCAGCTTTGCGCATATTGGATATCCATATTTCCAACATTGGGCAGGTTGCCGACATTGCCTGACAGCACGACAAAGCACTGATTTTCGATTGCACGGGCCTGGCCGCAATACCGGACCCGCAAATAGCCTTGGCGGCTATCGGTGCAGAACGGCACGAAGATAATGCGCGCCCCTTCGTCGGCCAGCCTGCGGGCCAGTTCGGGAAATTCGCTGTCATAACAGATCAGCACCCCGATTGGGCCGCAATCGGTCGGGATGACATCAATGGAATCGCCGCCCTTGATGTTCCACCAATAGCGCTCGTTCGGCGTGGGGTGGATCTTTTCCTGTTCGTGCACTGAGCCATCGCGCAAGCAGATGTAGGCGACATTGTGAATGTCATCGTCTGCCATCCGGGTGGGATGTGACCCACCGATTATGTTGATGTTGAAGCGCATCGCCATCTCTGAAAGATCAGCCTTGATCCTTGGGGTGTATTCCGACAGCCGCTCGATGGCTTCGACCGATGACAGCTCCCTGTCTTCAAAACTGAGCAGCATCAGCGTGAACAGTTCTGGAAAAACTATGAAGTCTGATTCGTAATCGCTTGCAACATCGACAAAATATTCGATCGCACGCAGGAATTCATCATAATCTGCAACCGCGCGGGCCTGCAACTGGCAGGTCGCAACACGAACAGCCTCCACTCCGCGCGGCAAACGTTTCTTGGCGGGTTGATCCCGCTCAGCATAGGGGTTGCGCCACACCATCTGGACGGCATTGCCTTTGGACGCCTTGTCCTCCGGCAAATAGCCAGTCAAAACTTGCAAGGGCTCAAACCCGTTGGCGAGCTGGAAACGCAGCACCGGATCGTGCAGTTTGCCTTCGATCACCTGATCGAGATAATCCTGCGGGCTATCGACCGTGCTGGTCTTGCGGCGGCGGGCCTTGCGGTAGCCGGGCATCCGTCCACCGAACACGATCCCGGCCAGATCACGCTCTTCAGCCAGGGCGCGCCGCTCTTCATACAGGCGTCTGCCTATCCGCACCCCGCGGACAGACGGATCTACGCACATTTCATAACCGTAAAGCCAGTCGCCAGTTGGGTCATGCCGGCTGCCATAGCCATTGCCGGTAATCTCATCCCAGGTTGCAGCAGACAAAGCGACAGCTTCTCCCATCTGCATGGTGGCGCAGTAACCGACGATCTTGCCGTCGAGCACTGCCACAAAGCAACCTTCAGGGAAGTTGTTCAGCTGCCCGCGCACCTCACCATAAGTATAGGCAGGCATGTCGTCATAGACACGGCGGACAAGCTGGGCGATGCCGGGCACGTCACCGGCCCGCGCCTGACGAATCTCAAGCCTGGCTTTGCCCAGTTTCTCGCCCGATGCTTTACGCGACGGGCGTTTGATCGGGCTGCCGCGCGATGGTTTGTTATTATCAGCCATCAGCGGGCGGGGCCGATCAGTGCCCACCGGACCGCCACACTCAGGAACGAATGTTGGGCCGCACTCAAGACCAGTTGGCCATCTCCGTTTCGAGATTGGACACGATTGCTTCGAAGAACTGCTCGGTAGTCAGCCAGTTCTGGTTGGGGCCGATCAGCAGCGCCAGATCCTTGGTCATATCGCCCCTTTCGACGGTTTCGATACAAATGCGTTCGAGCGTTTCAGCAAATCGCACCACATCGGGTGTGTTGTCGAACTTGCCACGATACATCAGGCCGCGGGTCCAGGCGAAAATGCTGGCAATCGGGTTGGTGCTGGTCGCCTTGCCCTGCTGGTGCTGGCGGTAATGGCGGGTCACGGTACCGTGGGCAGCTTCGGCTTCCACGGTTTTACCATCCGGAGTCATCAGAACCGAGGTCATCAGGCCGAGCGAGCCAAAGCCCTGCGCAATCGTGTCCGACTGGACATCGCCGTCATAATTCTTGCAGGCCCAAACGAACTTGCCATTCCACTTGAGAGCAGAAGCAACCATATCGTCGATCAGGCGGTGTTCGTAAGTGATGCCTGCAGCAGCGAACTTGTCCTTGAATTCGGTTTCGAAGATCTCCTCGAACAGGTCCTTGAAGCGCCCGTCATAGGCTTTCATGATGGTGTTCTTGGTGCTCAAATAGACCGGCCATTTGCGGTCGAGGCCGTAATTCATCGATGCACGGGCAAAGTCGCGGATTGAATCGTCAAGGTTGTACATCGCCATGGCAACGCCCGGGCTTTCGAACTCGAACACGTCAAGATCAATGTTCTTTCCGTCAGCGCCTTCGAACACCAGCCGCAGCTTGCCCGCGCCGGGAATGAGCGTGTCGGTTGCGCGATATTGATCACCAAAGGCGTGACGACCGATCACGATCGGGTCAGTCCAGCCTGGGACCAGCCGCGGTACATTGTCGATCACGATGGGTTCGCGAAACACCACACCGCCCAGAATGTTGCGGATCGTGCCATTGGGCGAGCGCCACATCTTCTTGAGCTTGAATTCTTCGACCCGTGCTTCATCGGGAGTGATCGTGGCGCATTTGACGCCCACGCCAAAATGCTTGATCGCATTGGCCGCATCGACGGTGATCTGGTCATCCGTTTCGTCACGCTTTTCGATCGAGAGGTCGTAATATTTCAGGTCGACATCGAGATACGGCAAAATTAGCCGCTCACGAATCCATTGCCAGATAATTCTGGTCATTTCATCGCCGTCAAGTTCGACGACCGGCTGCGCTACCTTGATCTTCGCCATGGTCTTCCTGTTGGTTCAAGTTTCAGAGTTGCGCGGGCTTTAGCAGGACAGCGCGCGGGCGCAAGGCCAGCGCGCAGGCCCAAAGAGCGGCAAAACCCGCTGCTCGTTCCAAATTATGCAAAAAAGCGAAATGGTGGGCGTAGAGAGAGTTGAACTCCCGGCCCCTGCGATGTCAACACAGTGCTCTACCACTGAGCTATACGCCCACACAAATCATCGGTTGTCCGTTGGACAGGCGCGCCCTTTAGCGGCCAGCCCGAGCGGGCGCAAGTGGGTGAATGGGGTTACAGACGTGCCTGCGCGTCAGTTTCAAAGATACGCTCAACCTCCAGCACCAGATCCCGTAAGTGGAACGGCTTGGATAGAACCTTGGCCTCCGGCTGTTCGCGGCTGGCTTTGAGTGTTACGCCTGCAAAACCGGTAATAAACATCACCTTGGTTGCTGGACTTACTTCGTTGCAACGTTGGGCCAGTTCAATCCCATCCATTTCCGGCATCACGATATCGGACAAGAGCAAGTCAAAATGCCGCGCTTCGAGGAGCGGGACAGCGTCCGTGCCGCGGTCCACCGAATCAACTTCATAGCCTGCATTTTCAAGCGCACGCGACAGATAGCCGCGCATTGCATCGTCATCCTCAGCCAGAAGGATGCGCAAAGGGTGTGCTGAATTCATAAATCTCCATTACAGAAGTTCATTTAAGAAATCTTTCGCGCCATGGCGAATGCCCTGCTTTGACACATGTGGGAATACCGTTCAGCAACCCCACATGAACGGAATTTCGAGCATCGAGGTCGATTCGCAGCACCATCAAGGCGGAAGTATTCCCGACTCGAACGAATTCGCATTCTCGCTGATCGAACCAAACGAATCGTCGATCCCCATTCTGATTGCAGTTCCCCACGCTGGCCGTGCATACCCTGCCGCCATACTTCAGCAAATGCGCCAGCCCGATTATGCCAGCTTAAGGCTCGAAGACCGGCATATCGACCAGATAGCGTCTGAAGTTGTCCGCCAGACAGGCGCGTCTTTGCTGCTGGCTCATGCGCCGCGTGCAATGATCGATCTGAACCGGGCCAGCGACGATGTGGACTGGGGCATGGTCAGCGGTGGAAGGCCATCGCGGGCAGCCGGCTCGCTTAGCAATCGCCGATCGCGCAGCGGCCTGGGTCTGGTGCCTCGTTTGCTGCCCGGATTGGGAGAAATCTGGAATGGGCAGATCACGCGTGCTGAGCTTGATGCCAGGATTGATGGTATTCACCGGCCCTATCACCGCGCGCTTGCGCAGGCGCTGGAGGCAATTCGTGACCGGTGGGGTGCAGCTTTGCTAATTGACTTGCATTCGATGCCCCCGCTTAAACCGCGTCACAACGGCGACAAGGCCGCCGAAATTGTAATCGGGGACCGTTTTGGTGCTTCAAGCCATGAAGTGCTGGTCGCACGGAGCTTTGCCTATTTTGCCAGCCAGGGCCGCCCAGCGGCGCATAACCGGCCCTATGCTGGCGGGTATGTGCTGGACCGGCACGCAGCACCGGCGCGCGGGATCCATGCGATACAAATAGAAGTATGCCGATCGCTTTATCTCGATTCGCGGCTGGAGGAACCAACGGCGCGCATGGCGGGGATAGCCAAACAAGTAGCCGGGCTGGTGCGCCAACTGGGTGAAGAGACTTCTGCACTGGGCAGGGCGGATGCTTACCCGCTTGCTGCCGAATAGCCCACAATAAAAAACCACCTCGTGCAATCCGCACGAGGTGGCCAAGGTTCAGGGAGGTGGTGCCCAATAAGGCACCCGTCAGACGGGACATGAGGGTATCGCCGTCAGACGTAGCTGAGATAGGATTGTTACCGCCCAAGTCAAGGCGTCAAACCCAATCGCCGGATCTACCTTCAATTGGGGAGCTGGTTTGCCATCAACGGTTCGAGTGGCGGTACCTTACCTTGTTCCATTTGCCGCGCAAAAATGACGCGCATGAGATCAAGCGAGAAGAGATGCGCCGAAATTAGCGGCAAGATTCCGTTTTGATTCCATGTCCGCAATATATCACCGCGAAGTTCGCGAAGTTTTTCCTGATTGATCATCTGGAAACCGCGATAAATATAGGGGTTTTCCTGATTTTCGCTTTGGGAAATGGCAATTTCGCCTTCCATCAGAAGGTCATGCTTTTTCAACTCATCCACGAAAGATTTCGTTCGTGCACCCGCTTCTTCGAACCGCTCACAGAAGCTCAAAATGTCGGATGTTGACTGGGTCAGCTTGCCTTCTGCTTCAAACAACGGATTTCCATCTTCGAAATCACCGAGAGAATCCGAGGTTGGGTCAAAGCACAGCGAAAGTTCATCAGTATCGGGCGATAGCTTGGCGAGCATGAAGGGGTAGCGCCGGATATAGGCCGGAATGTAGATCGGATCATTCACTCGGCCTTCGTCATCCACGAAGGTGTTAACCCCTTCATTCAGACCCATGAGAGCCAACGGGAGGGGGCTGTCGCCCAACGAAAAGACAATCGGGAAGTCCCGTTGGGCCTGAATGAACTCATCGGTGGTCAGCGGAACTGCGTGTTGGCCAATCAGCCAAGGGGCTGTTTCTATCGACTTTGATTTCATATTGGCATGATCGCGGCTATTCAGCGGCATCAGGTCTTTGTAAAACAGGGGAAGCGAAGGCTGCGGCGCGCTGGCCATAGGATTTCTCCATTTTCGAATTGGGCGAGTCGGGAACTCTATGTATTGGATAGGGGGGCTTGGTGCTGCCCCGCCGCTCATGAAGCGCGCGCTTTAGGGCGTGGTAGCTTCAGAGGCAAGGGGGCGTTGATCGCTTTGCCTATCGTCCATTTCCGGCGGCACGAGCTTGCCCGGATTAAGAATATCGGCAGGATCGAGCGCTTTCTTTATTTTCCGCATAATGGTCAGCGAAGTGGGGTCGCCAAGCCGGCCCAGCTCGTCCCGTTTCATTTGCCCGATGCCGTGCTCTGCGCTGATTGATCCGCCCCAGCGGGTAACCCTGTCATGAACAAATTTGCTGATCTGTTTCCCCTCGCTTTCTTCCCATTGACCGGGTGTAACGCCAGGCGGGGCGAGCACATGAAAATGAACGTTTCCATCCCCAAGATGACCAAATGCCAGCGCCTGCACACCGGGAAAGGCGGCGTCCACTTCCGGCACAGTCGCAGCGACGAAGTCTGCCATGCGGGCGACAGGAACGGAAATGTCATGTTGCATGGCCGGGCCAATGGAACGTTCTGCGGCCGAGATTGAATCGCGCAAGTGCCAGATGCTCTGGGCCTGTGTTTCATTGGCGGCAATCGTGGCATCTTCGATCAGACAAGTTTCGAGTGCCGCGGCCAGGATATCTTCCATGCACCGCTGGACTTGCTCCTGTTTCCCGGGTTCGGCAATGAGTTCCACCAGCGCGTACCATTCGTGTTCGCTGGTGAGCGGTGCACGGGCATTGGGCTCATATTCAAGCACCGAACGCATACAGTGGCGCGGAATAACTTCAAACCCTTCGAGCATATCGGCTGCGGCTGCTTCAAATTGCAGCAGCAATTTGCGTGCGGCAGCAATCGAAGACAAACCCGTTAGCGCAACCACGCGTCCGTCGATGGCTGGAAGCAGCCGCAGGGTCGCAGCAGTGATGATCCCCAGAGTACCTTCAGAGCCGATCAGCAGCTGCTTGAGATCAAATCCGCGATTGTCCTTTTTCAGAGGGGTCAGCACATCAAGAACTGACCCGTCAGCCATCACTGCCTCCAGCCCCAGCACTTGCGCCCGCATCGTTCCGTGACGCAGCACTTGCGTGCCGCCCGCGTTAGTCGAGATGAGGCCGCCGATCGTGGCGGTGCCTTTGCCGCCCAGCGTCAAGGGAAAGCGCAATCCTTCACTTTCGGCGGCTTCGTGCAGGGTCTGGAGAATGACCCCCGCTTCGCAGACCGCCTTCTGGCCCTCTGCATCTATTTCGCGAATGGCGTTCATGCGTCTGAGCGATACGATAATCGAATGCCCGGACAGATCAGGTGTTGCGCCGCCCGACATGCCGCTGTTCCCGCCTTGCGGGACAATTGCGACGCTGTGCCTGGTGCAGAGTTTGACTAATGCTGCAACTTGCTGCCGGTTGGCTGGTGATGCCAAACCCAATGCAGCGCCATGATAGCGGCCGCGCCAGTCTGTCAACCAAGGGGACAGCAAATCATCGTCTTGGGTAAAGCCCTTCCGGCCCAGTAAATTTCCAGCCATCTCGATAAAGTGATCAATGTCTCTCATGCGGTGCCTATGCCACAGACATCACCTATTTCGCCAGTGTTTGGATGGACGCTTGCGCTGTTTCATCTGCAGATTAAGCAAGCATTCAAACATCAGCGCTATTCTTCGTGAAATGAAAATGCCTGCAAGACCTGCGAGCATGGCAATCAGGGGGGCAACTTCGCAGCCGGAATGTCCAGCCTAGCTTATCTACTGGCACCGCTCGCCCTGCTGCTGCCCAATCCCATGCCAGACCAGGTCCGGGGGGCACAGGATAATAGCGCACGGCTGGCCGCGGCCGAGGCGCGGGCGGATCAGGCATCCATGATCATCAGGTCTGGTTGGTTTACTTTCGATGCGATGGAGAAGGCCGCTATCAATCACCAGATTCGGAT
>JAHEAW010000003.1 GCA_024642545.1 Erythrobacteraceae bacterium | reverse complement strand
TGTTTTTGATGTCCGACGGGTCTTCGATAACCGCAATCAAGTTCTTGCAAACGAACTGTTTGATGGCGTCTGCTCGCGCACGAACCGATGGCTTCGACTTCTTCGGCTCTTCGCCTTCAACTACTGGCATGGCTTCTATCGCTCCGCTCCGATCAATTCGCGCCCGATCAGCATCCGCCGGATTTCGTTTGTCCCCGCCCCGATATCGAGCAGTTTTGCATCGCGCAGATAGCGCTCTACCGGCCAGTCTTTGGTATAGCCTGCACCGCCCAGCGCCTGCACGCTTTCAGCTGCCACGCGGAAGGCGTTTTCGCTCGACAGCAGAATCACCCCCGCCGCATCGAAGCGCGTTGTCTGGCCCGCATCGCACGCCTTGGCCACCGCATAGGTGTAGGCCCGCGCTGATTGCAGCGCGACGTACATATCCGCCACCTTGGCCTGCATCAGCTGGAACGACCCGATCGGTTTGCCGAATTGCTGCCGCTCGCGCAGGTACGGGATCACCGTGTCCAGGCACGCCTGCATGATGCCCAGCTGGATGCCGGACAGCACCACGCGCTCGTAATCGAGCCCGCTCATCAGCACGCCCACGCCGCCGTGTAGCGGGCCCATCACGTTTTCTTCCGGCACTTCGCAATCGTCGAACACCAGTTCCGCCGTCGGGCTGCCGCGCATCCCCATCTTATCGATCTTCTGGCCGATGCTGAATCCGGGCATGTCCTTTTCGATCAGGAAGGCGGTGATCCCGCGGCTACCCTCTCCAGTCTTGGCATAGACCACCAGCGTATCGGCATAGGCCGCATTGGTGATCCAGAACTTGGTGCCATTGAGCACATAGCCGCCCTGCACTGCCTCGGCCCTGAGTTTCATCGACACGACATCGGAACCGGCCCCAGCCTCGCTCATCGCAAGGCTGCCAACGTGCTCACCCGAGATCAATTTGGGCAGATACTTCGCCTTCTGCTCCGGATTGCCCCAGGCCTTGATCTGGTTGACGCACAAATTGGAATGCGCGCCGTAGCTAAGGCCGACTGACGCGCTGGCCCGGCTGACTTCCTCCACCGCGATGACGTGTTCGAGATAGCCAAGGCCGAGCCCACCATCGTCTTCCGGCACAGTGACCCCGTGCAAACCCAGCGCGCCCATTTGCGGCCATAATTCCTGCGGAAACCAGTCCTCCCGGTCCGCCTTCTCGGCCAGCGGGGCGATCTGCTCATCGGCAAAGCGCGCGGTAGTTTCACGGATCATTTCGGCGGTCTCGCCAAGAGCAAAATCAAACTGGGGGGTGGCGCGCATTACAGGTTCCTCTTTACAATCTGGCGCATAGCCGAGCAAGGCAAGTGCGGCAAATCGGCTTCATCTGCAATCACCTCAAAGGTTAACTCCTCGTCCGAAAATCTTTGAGAATGCACGGATTTCTTATATAATCCGTTATGGACGTGGAACGAATTTGAACAGTTTCAACACTTTGCCTGGCAACAGGGGCGAATCGCCAACTTCCTGTGATGAAAAATCGCGGGCCCAGACCCTTGCTGCGCACGGCGTCGATGCGCTGGAAGATGACCCTGAACTTGCGGCGATTGTCGGCTTTGTAACAAAACTGTGCGGGGTGACGGTTGCGACTGTCACAGTGGTGGAAGAAGAGCGGCAATGGTTCCTCGCGCGGGAAGGGATACAGGAGCGGGAAACGCCGCGCTCTACTTCCTTTTGCGCGCACGCCATGCTGGGCGATCAGCCGCTGATTGTGCCCGATGCCACGCAAGATCCGCGCTTTGCCGATTTTTCGGCTGTAACCGGCCCCATGCATGTCCGGTTTTACGCCGGTTTCCCGCTGGTAGCCGAGGACGGCACGCCGATCGGTGCGTTATGCGCGATTGATACAAAGCCGCATCCAGGCGGGCTCGATCCCTTCCAGCGGGAAGGGATGCACGTGATGACGAGGGCGGTGGTTCGGCGCATGCACCATAACCGCTTCCAGAAGGAGGCCAAAAGCGAAGCAGAGGCAAGCGAAGCCCGGCTGCGCGCGGTCATTGACAGCGTTCCGCAAATCGCCTGGTCAGCCGACGAGGATGGAACCTTTGATTACTTCAACGCGCGCTGGGCAAAGTTGACCGGTGCTGAGGGCCCCAGAACTGCTCTGGAATGGAAGCCGTTCCTGCATCCCGATGATTTTGACAAGGCCTTGCAAAACTGGACCGAGACATTCTCACGCGCGGAACCGTTCGAGGCAGAATACCGGCTGCGCATGGCTGACGGGTCATATCGCTGGAATCTCGCTCGCGGCAGGCCGGTGACGAGCGAGCCGGCCGGGCGGACCCGCTGGTACGGGACCATCACCGATATTGAATCAACCCACCGCGAAACCGAAGCAAGCGGTTTGCTGGCGGGGGAACTCTCTCACCGGATCAAGAACATTTTTGCTGTGGTGTCAGGGCTGATTTCCCTGACCTCGCGCGATTGGCCCGATGCCAAGGGGTTTGCCGAGGACCTTTCCGGCAAAGTCGGCGCACTTGGCAGAGCGCATGATTTTGTCCGCCCTGCTGGCGGGGACATGGGCAATAGTCTGCATGACCTGCTCGGTGAACTGCTCCGGCCCTATGCGGCCGCAGACGCAGACCGGGTCAGGATCAGTGGCGATGACGCGGCCATCCGCGCGCGCTCGGCCACACCGCTGGCGCTGGTGTTTCATGAATTTGCTACCAATGCTGCCAAATATGGCGCGTTGTCCGTGCCTGGGGGCGAGGTGGCCATTTCGATTGCGACCGAAGAAGATCGGACGATTATCGAATGGCGTGAAAGTGGCGGCCCCCCGCCTGCCGAAGCAACGCATAGCGGCTTCGGTTCCCGCTTGGTGGAAATGACCGTGACCAGCCAGTTGCGCGGCGAATTGCAGCGTGAGCTGCGCCCAACGGGCTATTTTGCGCGGCTCAGTCTGCCGCGTTCCGCGCTTTGACCTGACCTGCAAAAGCCCATAGACCGGGGGTGATGGACACAGACCCGGCCCCGCTTCTCCGGTTTAACCGGGTCAGTAAGACCTTTGGCGCGGTTACGGCCGTCGCTTCAGTGACTTGCTCGGTTGGTCACGGCGAGTTTGTTGCATTGGTTGGCGCGTCGGGGTCAGGCAAATCGACACTGCTCAAAATGGTCAATCGGCTGGTTGATCCCGATCAGGGTCAGGTGACATTTGACAGCAGCGATGTGCGCGATGCACCGCTGGCTGCATTGCGCCGCCGGATTGGTTATGTTTTTCAGGGGGTTGGCCTGTTCCCTCATATGACAGTCGCAGAAAATATCGGAATCGGTCCAAAACTGGAAGGACAGAGCGCGAACCGCAGCCGGATCGGCGAATTGCTCGAACTGGTTGAACTGGATGCCAGCTATGCACAGCGCATGCCGCATGAATTATCGGGCGGGCAGCGGCAGCGAATTGGCGTGGCTCGCGCTCTTGCGGGTGGTCCGCAGCTCTTGCTGATGGACGAACCGTTCGGCGCGCTTGATCCGGTAACACGCGACGGGCTTGGCAAGCGGGTAACTGCGCTGCATCGCCAACTGGGCCTGACCACTGTGATGGTCACGCATGATATGGCCGAAGCGCTGTTGCTGGCCGACCGAGTGCTGGTGATGGAAGGCGGACAGATTGTGGCGGATGAAACCCCCAAATCGCTGCTGGGCGGCGCAGGCGGCGCCATAGCGCAAGGGTTGGTGGCTGTGCCGCGCGATCAGGCCCATGCGCTGTCCGCGCTGGAAGCCCGGCCCGCATGAGCGACATTGTAACCACCCTGCTGGGGCTAGGAGACAAGCTTTCCGCTCATGTACTGCTGTCAGCGGCGGCATTGGCGCTGGGCATTATCGTGGCCCTGCCACTAGCCGTCTGGGCCAGCCGCTCTGCACTCGTTGCCCGCGTTGTGCTGGGCGTTGCAAGCCTTGTTCAAACGATTCCGGCACTTGCATTGCTGGCACTGTTTTTCCCGGTCCTGCTGAGCCTGCGGGTGGTTTTTGGAGAAGGCCTGCCAACACTCGGCTTTCTGCCCGCGCTGCTGGCCTTGGCACTTTATGCCTTGCTACCAATCCTGCGCAACACCGTGACAGCGCGCGAACAGATGGAAAGCGGCGTGCTCGAGGCAGCCGAAGCGGTCGGGATGACCAAGTGGCAGAAATTGCGCCTGGTCGAAGCACCGCTGGCTGCGCCCTTTATCATGGCCGGAATTCGCACTGCCGCTGTCTGGACGATTGGCGCGGCGACCTTGTCGACCACTATCGGCCAGCCAAGCCTGGGCGATCCAATCTTTGCCGGATTGCAGACCCAGAACTGGGCATTGGTGCTTGCAGGATGTACCGCAGCAGCCGCGCTGGCGATGATCACCGATGCGCTGCTTGGCCTGATCGAGCGGGGCTTTGCCGATCGTAAAAAATTGCTGGTCTGGGGCGGTATTGCACTTGCGCTGGGGGGCATTGGCGCAGCTGGATATGCGCAGCGCCCGCAATCAGAACACCAGGTTGTGATCGGCGCGAAAAGTTTTTCAGAGCAATATATTCTTGCCCGCCTGGTCGGCCAGCGGCTGGAGCAGGCCGGCTATCAAGTGACCTACCGCGACGGCCTGGGTTCGGCCGTGGTGCATCAGGCGTTGACCAGCAGTGCGATCGACATTGCGATTGATTATACAGGGACCTTGTGGACCAACCAGCTCAAACGACGGGATAATCCCGGGCGTGAAAAGATCTATCAGGCCATTGTGAAGTGGGAGCAAGGCACAAGCGGGACACAGGTGCTGGGCAAACTCGGGTTCGAAAATGCCTATGCGTTGGCGATGCCCAGCGCCCGGGCCGAACAATTGCGGGTTGCAACGCTGGCCGATCTTGCCCGGGTCGCGCCGCGCCTGACCATTGGCGGCGATGTCGAATTTTTCGAACGGCCCGAATGGATCGCGGTGCGTGATGCCTATGGCCTCAAGTTTGCCCGCCAGCGCAATTTCACCACCACTTTCATGTATGACGCGCTGACCGGCGGAGAGGCAGACGTGATCTCGGCCTATACTTCGGATGGGCGGATTGCAGCGGATCATCTGACGGTACTGAAGGACCCGCTGGACGCTTTCCCATCCTATGATGCCTTGTTGCTGCTATCGCCCACAGCGGCGCAGGACCCCAGGCTTGCCTCGGCGCTTGAACCGCTGATCGGTGCAATCGATGTGCAGGATATGCGGGCGGCCAATTTGTCGGTCGATCGGCAGGATAACAAACAATCACCGGCGCAAGCAGCGCGGCAACTGGCGCGCAGGATCGGTCTGTAGAGCAGCCTCAGTCGGTGTCGAAACCGGTTCCGCCCGGCCAACCAGGTCCTGCCAGACCCATTACCTTGAACAGCAGCCCCATCTGGTCATCAGCAACCAGCCGCCGCTTGGCTTGCTGCAACTCGGCCGCGTAATGCGGCGCAATCCGGGCCAAGGCATCGGCTCGCATATCGATCCCCAGTGCATTCAGCCAAGCCCCCTGGGTCACGGTGCCGAGCCAGCGCACCCCGCGCGACTGGGCAATCCGGGCCAAGGTTGCAAAGTCGACATGCGCAGTCAGATCCGCTTCACCCGGCGCGGCGAAGGGGTCAACCTTCCGGTGCTCGCGCACGGCCTGCAAGGTCGATCCGCCGCGCGTTTCCCGATGGCCATAATCGATAAACAGCGCCGCCCCGCCCTGCGCTTCCAGCCTGCCTGCCACTTCATAGAGGATGGCTGCAGCCGCTGGGTTCGTTTCAATCAGGGTCCCTTGCGTCGCTCCGCGCCAGTCAGGCGGCACGGCACCATCCATCGGCTGCTGCCCGGCGGTAAACGTGAACTTATCGCCTTCCAGCGTCACCATCCGTTCGCGCCAGCCATCGGCAGATCGGACCAGCTGACGAACGGGCAAGGCATCGAGAAATTCATTGGCAACAAGCAGAATTGGCCCGTATTCCGGAATGCTCGAAAGATCGTGATGGAACCTGACGTCGGGTACAGCGGCCTCCTGCAGTGCCCGCAAGCTGGTCGAGCCCTCGATGAAATGTACCTCAGGCTCGAGGCCATAGCGCTTTGCGCTGCGCAGAGCATCCTTGGCCAGGGTCCCCCGCCCCGGGCCCAGTTCAACATAATGGACCGGCTCTTCCTTGCCCGCGTGAATCCACATGTCGGCCAGCCAAAGACCGATCAGTTCTCCAAACATCTGGCTGATTTCAGGCGCAGTTACAAAGTCGCCAGCAGTCCCCAGCGGGTCGCGGCTGGCATAATAACGGGCATTACTCTCTCCCATGAACTGAGACAGGGAAATCGGGCCATTGGTGCGGATCAGGCGGCGAAACATTTCCGCCACACTCATAGATTCTTCGCTCATACCATACCGTCACTCATGCAGCAGAAGGCTTGCCCTCGCCGCTTCCCAGCGGTGCCCGCATCAGCGCCCGCGCCATCACCGCGACCCCCAGGATAAACAGCGGTATCGTCAACCATTGCCCCATCGACAGGCCGGTGTCGCGGGCGAATTCCGCCAATTGCGCATCGGGCTGCCGGAAGAATTCGACTGTAAAGCGGGCCGCCGCAATCCCCGCGGTAAAGGTGCCGACCAGCAACCCGGGCCGGTAGCGCGCGCGGGTTTTCCAGAACAGCGGGATCAGAATGATTGCCAGCAGCAGGCCTTCCAGTGCGGCTTCATAAAGCTGGCTGGGGTGACGCGGCAACGGGCCGCCGCCCGGAAAAACCATCGCCCACGGTACATCGGAGACGCGCCCCCACAATTCGCCATTTATGAAATTGGCAAGCCGGCCCAGCATCATGCCAACGGGCACATTGACTGCAATATAATCACATACGCGCAGGAAATTGAGGTCACCCCGGCGGCACACAAAAGTAATCGCCAGCAAAACTCCGATCACGCCGCCATGGAAGCTCATCCCGCCATCCCACAATCGCAGCAAATCCCAGCTGACTGTCTGGCCGGGCGTGAAGTGGAAGAACATACTCGGTTCGTCCGAACTGCCGCCGGTGTAAAACAGCGCATAGCCCAGCCTCCCGCCCAGAATGACCCCCAAGGTACAATAGAAGAACAGATCATCGACATGGCGCTGCGCCAGCGGTGCGCCCGCCGACCGGATCATCTTGGTCAAATGCCAATAGGCAAACAAAATCCCGCCAAGATAAGCCAGCGAGTAGAAGCGCAGCGTAAAGAACCCCAGGTCGATGCCTGGTTTCAAACCCAGTTCGGCCCATTGGAACGGGTGCGAAGATACGGCGGAGGCCAGTAGTGACAGCAAGCAGGTTACCCCTTAAGTGGTTAGGACCGCGTACGGCCTTGCGGGTGATTGGCCAATGGCAAATCCACCGCGCGGCTTGTGGCATAGCGCGGCTTGAGGTGAAAGCCTGAAGCTGCGCATAAAACCGTCAATTCAAGGCGGATCGCATAATCGGGATTAGGAGAGATCGCTAGATGGCAACTGAACTGGACAAGGCGCTGGACACAATCATGGACGGATTGGTCCAACCCGGCCAGCCGTTTGAAACGCAGCCGCTTGAACGCTACGGCACGACAATTCCGGAATTCAGCAATGCGCCGCCCAGTCTCAGCCAGTTTTTCGCGCATTATTGCAAAGAACACGCCGATCTGGCCTTTCTGGTCGATGGCGACATTCGGCTGACTTTTGCTGAAACATATGAGGCCGCGCAAGCTGTCGCTGCCGGGCTGGTGTCCCGCCACGGGGTCAAGGTAGGCGACCGGGTGGGCATTGCAGCGCGCAATTCAGCCAACTGGATGATTGCCTACATGGGCGCGGCGATGGCCGGAGGCTGCGTGACCTTGCTCAACGGCTTCTGGACCGGCGACGAGCTGGCTTTTGGCATCCGACTGGCCGATTGCAGTCTGGTATTGGCCGACCCGCAGCGCGCCAAACGGATGGATGGCACCGATCATTGCGCCAAAGTAGTTACCTTCGATCATGGCGGCGCACCCGATCAGGGACTCGGTCCGATTTGGGCGGACAGCAACCTGCACGAAACAACCCTGCCCGATCTTGGCCCTGATGATCTGGCAACAATGCTCTATACATCGGGTTCAACCGGTTATCCCAAAGGCGCTTTTTCTGATCACCGCGGGGTTATTTCCGGAGTGATGAACTATGTCGCGCAAAGCGCGATGGCAGCGCTGCTGATGGCGCAGCGCGGCGAAGAATCATCTTCTCAGCCCTGTGCGCTGGTTGCCGTGCCGCTATTCCATGTGACCGGCGAGATTCCGTTGTTCCTGCAAAGCTTCGCGATTGCGCGCAAACTGGTACTGATGCCCAAATGGGATGCACTGGAAGCTATGCGTCTGATCGAAGCAGAGCAGGTTAGCTATTTCGTCGGCGTGCCGCTGATGAGTTACGAGATGGCCAGCCACCCGCAGCGCGGCGAATTTGATCTTAGCTGCTGCAAAAGTTTTGCCGCAGGCGGCGCACCGCGCCCGGTAGATCATGTTACCAAGATCAAGGAATCCTTCCCCGAGGGATTCCCGCTGCTTGGCTATGGTCTCACTGAAACCAATGCGGTTGGCTGCGGCAACTTCAATGAAAATTACCTCGCCAAGCCGGGAAGTACAGGCAAAGCCAGCCGACCGCTGGTTGATCTTGCCATTCTCGATGATGATGGGAATTTGCTGGAGCAAGGCCAGATTGGTGAAGTATGCCTGCGCAGCGTCGCCAATTTCCGCGGCTATTGGAAGAATGACGAAGCCACCGATGCCGCTTTTACCGGTAACGGCTATTTCCGCAGCGGCGATCTGGGCTATCTGGACGAGGACGGCTATTTGTTCATTGTCGACCGCAAGAAGGATATCATCATTCGTGGCGGGGAGAATATCTCTTGTATCGAGGTCGAACAGGCGATCTATGCGCACCCAGATGTTACAGAATGTTCCGTTTTCGGGCTGCCCGACCAGCGCTTTGGAGAAATCGTCGGCGCAACCTATCTGGTGCGCGAAGGCAAGCACCTCAGCCCGGACGAATTGCATGATTACCTCAAGGGCCGGCTGGCGCAGTTCAAGCAACCTGCGCATTTATGGCAAGCCCACGAAGCCCTGCCGCGCCTTGGCACGCAGAAGATCGACAAGAAGAGCCTGCGCGCGCAATATACCGCCCAGATGGAGGTCGGCTAAAACCGCGTGAACAAGGTCACAATTCCTCATCAACGCGCGGTTATCGATCGGCGCGCTCTGGACGTGCAAATCGAAGAGTTGGTGGTTCAAGACGGTGCCGCCAAGGCACGTCCGCAAATCGTGGCAATATTGCGCGGCGCGCTCGACAATGGCCGAAAGGAGCTTGCCCACCGTCTGGTAGAGCGGCCATCAACCGGTCATGAATGCTGCGCAGGTCAGGCCTTTCTGGTCGATCAGCTGGTCCGCCTGATCCACGACCATGTGGTGCGCCATGTCTATCCATCGGGCAATCGTACGACTGGCGAACGTCTGACCATCATGGCGGTGGGCGGCTATGGGCGCGCCGAAATGGCCCCTCATTCAGACGTCGACATCGCCTTTTTTACACCCACCCGCCGCGCACCATGGTGCGAACAGGTCATCGAGGGGATCCTCTATTTTCTGTGGGATCTGGGCCTGAAGGTCGGCCATTCGAGCCGCACGATCGACGATACGGTGCGCATGGCCAAGGAAGATTTGACCATCCGCACTGCGCTGCTCGAAGGGCGATTTCTGTGGGGCGATGATGTGCTCTATGAAGAGGCGCGGCGGCGTTTCTACGCAGAAGTGGTGGCCGGGACAGAGCGGCAATTCGTTTCCGAAAAGCTGGCCGAACGCAACGAGCGGCACAAGCGCATGGGCGACAGCCGCTATGTGGTTGAGCCCAATGTCAAGGACGGCAAGGGTGGGCTGCGCGATCTGCATACGCTCTACTGGATTGGCAAATATATTCACAAGGTGCGCAGCGCCGCTGATCTGGTGGAAGTCGGCCTGCTAACCCAGAGCGAATATCGCTCCTTCCGCCGCGCCGAAGGCTTCATGCTGGCAGTCCGCTGTCATCTGCACATCCTGACAGGCAGGGCTGAGGATCGGCTGACATTTGACCTCCAGCGGCAAGTCGCACAGCGAATGAACTTTGCTGATCGGCCGGGCAAAAGCGCAGTCGAGCGCTTCATGCAGTTCTATTTCCTTCAGGCCAAGCGGGTCGGCAGCCTGACAGGCGTGTTCCTCGACCATATTGACGAGCAATTTGCCAAGCGCAGAGCCCGCCGCGGCCTGCTGGCCGGGTTCAAGGCAAAGGCGCGCTTGGTCAAAGGCTACCGCATTTTTGGCGGCAAGATCGAAGTGCCGTCGGATGACTGGTTCGCCAAAGACCCGGTCCGCCTGATCGAAATTTTCCAGATCGCCGAAGCAGAGGGGCTGGAAGTGCATCCATCTGCCATGCGTCAAGCTGACCGGGATTCCGCGTTGATAACAGCCAAGATCCGCAAGGATCCGCGCGCCAACGCGCTGTTCGTCGACTTGCTGTCCGGCAGCAATGATCCAGAAACCGTCTTGCGGTGGCTGAATGAGGCAAGCGTTTTCGGCAAGTTCGTGCCCGATTTCGGGCGTGTGAATGCGCAAATGCAGTTTGATATGTACCACCATTATACAGTGGACGAGCACACCATCCGCGCCATCGGTTTGCTCAGCCGCATTGAAAAAGGCGAATTGATTGAGGATCATCCGCGTGCTTCGGAACTGATTCACACAGTCAAATCACGCCGGGCGATATATGTCGCGGTATTGCTCCACGATATCGCCAAGGGCCGCGGTGGTGATCATTCGCAGCTGGGCGGCGATGTTGCAGAAAAGCTCTGTCCGCGCTTCGGCCTTGATGACGATGAAACAGCTCTGGTCGCGTGGCTGGTGCGCAACCATTTACTGATGAGCGCGACAGCCTTCAAACGCGACCTGACCGATCCGGGTACAATCGAGAATTTTGTAGGCCAGGTCCAAAGTATCGAGCGACTGCACAATCTGATGATCCTGACCGCAGTTGACATTCGCGCAGTCGGCCCGGGCGTGTGGAACAGCTGGAAACGCCAGTTACTTGGCGAATTGTCTGATGCCGCGCAAGAACGCCTGCGGCTGGGCCACATACGACACGGCCGGAAGGAACGGGTCGCGCACAAGCAGGAACTGGTCACTCGCCTGCTGAGTGACAAGGCTGGCCTGATGGCAGATATCGGCGGGATATTCGATGATGCCTATTGGATCGCTGAGCCCGAGGGAATCATCAGCCGCAATCTGGTGCAATATTCTGTGGCGCGCAGACTGAAGGAAAACCTCTCGATCCACTGCGAATATGATGCAGAGCGCGGGGCGACATTGGTGAGCGTGATCGCCGCTGACCACCCCGGGCTGTTTTACCGGATTGCGGGCGGGATTCATCTGGCCGGTGCAAATATCATCGATGCGCGCATCCACACCGCCCGCAATGGCTGGGCAGTCGACAATTTTCTGGTGCAGGACCCGCACGGCAAACCGTTCAATGACCCGGGGCAAATCGACCGGATCAAGACCTCTATCGGTGATGCGTTGATGGGGCGAATCAAGCTGGTGCCGCAATTGGCCCGCCGCCCGCTGCCCCATGCCAGAGCAAAAGCGTTTGATGTTCGCCCCCGCGTGATATTCGACAATCAGACATCAACCCGATTCACGCTTGTTGAAATCCTGGCGCGAGACCGCTCTGCGCTGCTCAACCGGCTGGCGCGGGTGATGTTCGAAAGCCAGCTGGTGGTTCATTCCGCGCATATTACCAACTATGGCGAACGGGCCGCTGATACGTTTTACGTCACCGATCTTCTGGGCAACAAGATTGAACGCAAGGACCGGCTGCAGGCGATTGAGACTGCCTTGCTGGAAGCAGCCAGCGATCAGCGGCAGGCAGAGCTGGAAGATGCCTGAGCCGGGTCCAGCTGGTGCTTGCGCGGCAACACAAGCTGATTAAAGTTACGGATAAAATGGCTGCACAGATGGAAGAGGGCAATGCCGCAAACACTGACGCTGGATGAAGGTCAATGGAGCCCGCCGCCTGGCTGGCCGGCAATGAGCCGGGCCGCTGTGCGCGATACGCTTACCGCACCGGGTGAACGGTTTGAAATGGACATTGTCACCATTGGTGACGTGCCAACCCGGGTATGGAAGAACGCGCCTGAAAACCTGCGCGCGCTGCTGGCGCTGGCCCGCACTCATGAGGACCGGGAATTTACCATCTACGAAGGTGAGCGGGTCACCTATGACACTTTTCACCGGGCTGTTGCTACGCTGGCTCAACACCTCGTATCGCTCGGCGTTACCAAGGGCGACCGGGTCGCGCTGGCCATGCGCAATTTGCCCGAATGGCCAGTGGTATTTTTCGCCTGTACCTCGCTGGGCGCAATCTGTGTCCCGCTCAACGCTTGGTGGACCGGGAATGAACTGGCCTATGGGCTCGCCGATTCGGGCACCAAAGTGCTGTTATGCGACGCCGAACGGTGGGAACGGATCGCGCCGCATCTGGACGAAATTCCAGCTCTTGAGCACGTGCTGACTGCCCGTTCGGAAGCAGGAGACCTGGCTGCACCGGCCAAGCGGCTTGAAGCCGTGCTCGGCGGCCCATCAGACTGGACCAAGCTACCGGATATCGGCTTGCCCGATGCGAGTATCCAGCCCGATGATGATGCGACAATTTTCTATACCAGCGGCACTACAGGCTATCCCAAAGGGGCATTGGGCACCCACCGCAATCTGCTGACGAATATCTTTTCGACCGGTTACAATGCGGCCTGCGCTGCATTACGCAGGGGCGACCCAATTCCCCAGCCAGCTCAGAAGGTAATGCTGACCGTTATCCCGCTGTTTCATGTAACTGCCTGTTCTGCCGGGCTGATGGCCGCAATGGTGGCAGGCAACACGCTGATTTTCATGCACCGCTGGGACCCGGTGCGCGCGTTCGAAATTATCGAGCGGGAACAGGTCAATGTTACCGGCGGCGTGCCGACAATCGCCTGGCAATTGCTGGAACATCCCGACCGGTCCAAATACGACCTCTCCAGCCTTGAAGCGATTGCCTATGGCGGCGCTCCTGCTGCCCCCGAACTGGTACGCAAAATCAGGGAAGAGTTTGGCGCGCTTCCCGGCAATGGCTGGGGCATGACCGAAACTATGGCGACCGTCACCGGGATATCGAGCGAAGATTATCTTAACCGGCCGACCAGCTGCGGCCCGCCTGTGGCAGTCGCTGACCTCAAAATCATGAACGAAGACGGCACCGGGGAATTATCTGTCGGGGAAGTGGGCGAGCTTTGGGCGCGCGGCCCGATGGTGGTCAAGGGCTATTGGAACAAGCCTGCTGCAACGGCCGAAACATTTATTGGCGGCTGGGTGCGCACCGGCGATCTGGCGCGGCTCGATGATGAGGGCTTTTGCTTCATTGTTGACCGGGCGAAAGACATGATCCTGCGCGGCGGTGAGAACATCTATTCATCCGAGGTTGAAAATATCCTGTATGATCATCCTGCAGTCACTGATGCAGCGCTGGTCGGAATACCGCATCACACGCTGGGCGAGGAACCAGCAGCGGTGGTGCATCTGGCACCCGGTACACATGCAACCGAAGCGCAATTGCAGTCATGGGTTGCTGAACGCCTTGCGAAATTCAAGGTCCCGGTGCGGATCTTGTTTGTTTCTGAAACACTTCCGCGCAATGCCAATGGCAAGATCCTGAAGAAGGATTTGAAGGTCTTGTTTGAGAAAGGCCGCAGCTAGGCAGAACCTTTCATGGAATCAAAAGGGCCGGCGGAGCGATCCGCCGGCCCTTTGTGTTTACCGGTTGTTCAGGTCAGTATTTGACCTTCAGGCCCAGCGAGAAGTTCCGCCCGATCGCATTACCGATGTAGGGGTTATACCCAAGCGGCAGATAGGCCTGCGCCGGAGCACGGTCGAAGATATTCCGGACCGCACCGGTAAGCTGAACTTCTGCGAAGGTGACAGGCAGCGTGTAATTGGCCACCAGATCCTGCTGCACGTAGGAGCCGCTGTTCTTGCCATAATTGCTGCCCGCTGGCACGCCGGCAATCGCAAAGCAAGGATCGCTGGTGCAACGCTCGTCGGTAACGCTGGCAATATAATTGACCGAATAACGCAGGTTCAATCCGCCTGTCGCCAGATTGACATAGCCATTCGCCCGCCAACGCGGCAACGTGCCCGGATCGCGGAAGTAGTTGCCATAGCCAACAGCATCGTAACTCGGTGCGACCAAAACTCCGTTGATCAGGAAATCATTGGTCTTGTACTTGAGGTTGACGGTCGCATTGCCGCCAACCGACACGACACCAAAGCCAGCACGCCAATCGTAATTGGCGCTGAAGTCGAGCCCGCGCACTGTCACCTTAGGACCGTTCACCCACTGTGTCCGGACCCGTGCGATATCGATACCGGTCGTAGTGCCCTGGACGCAGGTATTGCCTGAGAAGGTAATCAGGCCCGCCAGCGGGCTGGAGCAATCAACCGGCGCAGTCCCGCTGGTTTGGCCATTGCCGACCAGGCTGGCAATCGCATCGGCCGGAGTTGTGACGATCTGGTCCTTGAAATCGTAAGTCCAGAAGTCTGCACTCAGCGTCAGCCCGCTTGTTTTGATCACGGCCCCGACATTATAGGTGAGCGCTGTTTCAGGCTTGAGGTTGGGATTGCCGAAAATATCGACTGACTTGTAGTTCCCGCCGGCGGCGGTCAGGCCTTGAAGCGCGACAACCCCGTTGGGATCAACGTTGCTCGACAATGGACCGCGGAAGGTAGTCCCGATTGACCCGCGGAAAGTCAGCCACGGAGTTGGCTGGAACCGGAACGAACCCTTGGGATTGAAGGTCGATCCAATCGGGCTGCCGTAATCTTCATAGCGCAAGGCACCGGTAAGCTCGAGATTATCGAGCACCGGCAGTTTTACTTCTGTAAAGACGGCACGAACGCTCTGGTCGAGATTAGCTGGCCGGGTACCGCCCAGGAAAATGAACGGGCCAACACCATCGGTCGCTGTGCCGACGCAGCTGACATCGCCTTCCTTGAAGCAAGGGTTGATGTTGAGGTTCGACAGATCGTTGAGCGGCCGTGTAATGAAATTGTCCTTACGGTACTGCGCACCGACTGCAAAAGCGACCTCGCCGCCGGGTAGTTCAATCCCGGTGCCGCCAGACAGCACAGCATCAACGACGAATTGCTCTTCACGTTGGTAAGTGCCGTTGGGCACCTGCAACCAAGCCACCAGCGCATCGCTGTTTTCGGCGCCTGGCACATAATACGGGTTGGCAATTCCCAGAGCGGGATTGCTGGGCCCTGCATTTACGAAAGGGTTGAACCACAGGCAGCCGTTTGCGCCAGCAGTAGTGCCGGTGCAATCGGGGCCGCCAAAGCCATTCAGCGCAGATTGCAGCCGCGAACCGACGATACCGGGCGCGTAAGCGGTGCGCGCAGAACGCCAATAAGTTCCGTCGATGTTGAGGGTCAGCTTGTTGCTGACATCCATCTCGAACCCGCTGTTGAAACGCCAGGCATTATTCTGTGCCAGGCCAGTACCTGCACCGCGGCCGGGATCACGCGGATTTCCCAGGAAACCGAACGGGCGATAATACAGGTTCGTAATCGCCAGAATTGGATTGGTTGCGCTGCTTTGTGGCAGACCCAGCTGATTAAGAAATGCTGGTACGCCCGGATTGTTCGGTGAGGTTGTGAATGCCGCCACAAAGCCGGAGCCCTTAGGCCCCTGCGTTGGCGGGAAGGCAGGCGAATAGTTGAGGCTCGTAAGGTCAGTCTTGGCCCACAATGCGCTGGCGTGCCAGCGTACAGCATCACTGAGCTCCGCCGAAGCTTGGCCATAGACCTGATAGCGATCCTCTTCCTCTGTGATATTATCATAGGGAATATAGGTGAACCGACATACTACGCCGGTCTGGAAGCCGCCAAGTTCATTACAGCCTTTGTCCGGCGCATATGTAAAGGGCGGATTTCCGCCGACATTACTCAAATAGGTGACCCCGAAAAGTCCTGGCGTTGCCAGTGCAGAATAACCCGACGCATTCTGGTCATAGCTCTGGCTGGTGTAAGAACGGGCAGTGGTCGCCAATTCGGAGCGATGCTGCCACCCGCCGCCAATCATGACATTCAAGTCGCCAAAATTATGTCCGGCGAGAATGCTGGCATTATAATTGCCCTTCGACCCCTTGATGAAGGTCCAGTCGCCGGACGCTTCAAGCCCTTCAAAGCGGCTGCGGGTGATGAAGTTGGCCACCCCGGCGATGGCATCGGAACCATAAGTCGCCGCTGCGCCATCTTTCAGGATTTCCACCCGCTCCAGTGCAAACATCGGAATCAGATTGGTGTCAGCAAAACCATCACCCGGCGCCTGAATCGTGCGTTTGCCGTTGAGCAGCACCAGCGTGCGGGTAAAGCCGAGGCCGCGCAGGTTAATAGAACCGTTGCCCTGAAAGCCTTGCGAAGTGGTCGCAAACTGATTGGTGTCACCAAGCACCGACCCCACTGATGGCAGTTCCTTGATGAAGTCCAGCGGAGAGCTGATGCCCTTCTTGTCCAGTTCAGCCGATGAGAAAACATCTACTGGCAGCGCCGCATCCTTGGGCGTGCCGCGAATCAGCGAGCCCGTGACCACGATTTCACGCGATGCAGTTGTGGAAACGTCACTCTGAGCCGGCGTACCCTGATCTGGCTGAGCGTCCTGAGCAAATGCGGCATTGCTCCCGAATAGCCCTGCGGCAAGCGCAAAGCAGGCACATGTATGGCGTAAAGTGGGCTTGATCATCGAAGTCCTCTCCTGTTCGAACGATCTATTTTGCCGCGGAAAGTCGCGGATAATCGTTTCGTTTAGCTACTTGACGATGGAGGCAGTGTGGGACTTGTGTCAAGCTACTGCGCTATCGATCGCGTCAATGTGGGCAGATTTTGGACCTTCTGTTGAAGAATTGTCACGCAAACCGGCAACTCAGCAGGGGCAAATCTATCCCCGGGCTCCGAACAGGGCAGTTCCCACACGGATATGCGTTGCGCCCAGCTGAACTGCAATTTCATAGTCGCTGCTCATGCCCATGCTCAATTCAGTCAGGCCGTGGTCCCGCGCCAATTTGTCCAGCAGCGCAAAGAACGGCGTCGGTTCAATACCAACAGGCGGAACGCACATCAGCCCTGAAAGAGGAATTTCTGCGTCTCGTGCCACGGCAATCAACGCGGGCAGATCATGGATTGCGCAACCGCCCTTCTGATCCTCATCGCCGATATTGACCTGAATGAAGCACGGCACCTTTTTGCCCACCTGATCCATCGCCTTGGCCAGCGCCTGCACGAGGCCGGGGCGATCAAGCGCATGAATCTGATCGAACATGCGCACCGCGTCAGCCGCCTTGTTGGACTGAAGCTGACCTACCAGATGCAATTGGGTGTCAGGAAACCGCTCAAGCAGGCCGGGCCATTTAGCCTGGGCTTCCTGCACTCTGTTTTCCCCAAACACGCGCTGCCCTGCGGCCAGCAAAGGCAGAATTTCTTCGGCCGGATGCGTCTTGCTCACCGCGATCAGCGTGATCTCATCGTCCCTGCGACCAGCGATCTGCGCGGCATGCTCAATCCGGCTGCGGACTTGTTCTAACTGACTTGCTGCATTTTCCATCCGATGCGCGCTATAGCGGGCCTGTGGTGACATTCCAGACCTTACCGCTGCTGTGGCTGCTGAGCGATGCGCGCAATGATGCCGTCCTGGAAGATTCCTTGAAGGCGCTGCCGGGCGGATCGGGGTTTGTATTTCGTCACTATCATTTGGATAAAGTGCAACGCCGCGCACGATTTCGGCAGCTGGCAGCTTTGGCGCGCAGCCTGGGACACTGCGTGATCATCTCAGGCAGCGCAGTTCTGGCTGCAAGCTGGGGCAGTGATGGGTTTTATGGCCCTGCAGACAGAGGCGCTGAACGCACCCTTGAGCAATTATGGCTGGCAACCGCCCATGACGCTGAAGAAATTGCTGCTGCCGATGGCGCCGGAGCAGACGGTATTTTTCTTTCTCCAGTGTTTGCGACTCGCAGCCACAAACAAGCGCAGACATTGGGTTTGGCAGGCTTTCATATTCTTGCCCAGCAATCGCGCATTCCGGTCATCGCCCTCGGCGGCATGACACACGCGCGCGCCGCTGATCTGGGCTGGTCGCGCTGGGCAGCGATTGATGGGCTGAGCCGCCCTGCGAATTTTGTGAGCATGGATTCTTGACGCGGGAGTCCTGCGCTGTGCATTATGGCCCTAAGGCACCCGGCTTGCCGGTTTTTGGGGAGTAATTATGGCCGCCCGTGCGATCGGGAAATCTGGATCTGCCGACTGGCGAGCCGCATTTCGGCGGTCGCTTCGCCGTGCCCTGCAGATGGCGGGCGCCGCCATCCTGTTTGCAGCCATGGTTTTTTTGGGCCTTTCACTTACCAGCTACACGCAAACCGACCCCAGCCTTTCAACTGCCGCGTCGGGTGCAAACATTGCCAATTGGATGGGCGCAGCGGGCGCTTGGATTGCTGAGCGAGTGCTCATGCTGTTTGGACTTACCGGTGTACTACTGCTGCCGCTACTTTATGTCGGGGCGCGCAAATTATGGCGCGATGTCGAGGAAGAAGACCGCGCGATAGAAACGAGATGGTGGCAGCCCGCAGCCCTGTTGCTGATCGCTATGGTTCTGATTTCTGCAGTGCTGGCGCTCTCCTTTGACGGACCGGGCGGCTCTTTGCCAGCCTCAATGGGCGGGGTAGCCGGATTGCTGGGTGCACGGGCAATAGAAGCAATTGCCGCGCGGCTGCCGGTGGCCGCTCAGGGCTGGACAATCTTTGCTATGGCGTTTGCCGCGCTTGCGATTGGCACCCTGCTGATTACGCGTGTCTTCGCGCTCGACTGGGTGCAGCTGCTCACCTTGCCGAAGTTTCTGAACCGCCGCCGGGCTGCCGATGATACTGACGGCGCGTTTCTTCCCAGGCGTAAGAAAGCCAGCATTCGCGAAGCCAGAACCGATCCCAAACCCATCAACGCCGGCGCTGTGCCGCGGCGCGCGCCGGAAATTTCCGATCCCACTGCACCGCCCAAAAAGGCGCTGATGCCCGCCGCCAAACAGGCCGACATGTTTGCCGATTACCGATTACCCAGCCTTGAACTGCTGGAAGAACCACCCGTTCATCAGGCGCCAAAGCTCGACAAGATGGCGCTTGAGCGCAACGCTCGCCTGCTCGAAACTGTGCTCGATGATTTCAATGTGAAGGGTGAAATCACTGCGGTCCGGACCGGCCCTGTGGTGACCATGTATGAACTGGAGCCAGCACCGGGTATCAAAGCCAGCCGCATAGTCGGTCTGGCAGAAGATATTGCCCGCAACATGTCAGCGATTTCAGCGCGTGTATCTCCCATACCCGGCAAAACCGTGATGGGCATCGAATTGCCCAATGCCGACCGCCAGACAGTGGCGCTGAAAGAGCTCGCCTCCTGCGCTGCCTTTGCCGAATCCTCGGGCAATCTGCCGATTATTCTGGGTAAGGACATCGCTGGCGATCCGGTGGTAGCAGACCTCGCCGCCATGCCGCATTTGCTGGTTGCCGGCACTACCGGATCGGGCAAATCGGTTGGCCTCAACTGCATCCTGCTATCCCTGCTCTATCGCTTTACCCCTGCAGAATGCCGGCTGATTCTGATCGACCCCAAAGTCCTTGAACTCAAGAGCTACGACGATATTCCGCATTTGCTCTCTCCCGTTGTGACCGAACCGCACAAGTCAGTGCGGGCGCTTAAATGGGCGGTGGAGGAGATGGAGCGCCGCTACCGGATGATGAGCAGCATCAATTCACGCAACATCAACAGCTTCAATGACCGGGTGAAGTCTGCGATCGCCAAAGGCAAACCGCTTGGGCGGCGAGTGCAAACCGGGTTCGATCCCGATACCGGCGAAGAAATTTATGAGGAAGAACAGCTTGACTACGCGCCGCTGCCGCAAATTGTGCTGATCGTCGATGAACTGGCTGATCTGATGGTCACGGTTGGCAAGGAAATCGAAGTTCTGATCCAGCGTCTGAGCCAGAAATCCCGCGCGGCCGGGATCCATCTGATCATGGCGACACAGCGCCCTTCGGTCGATGTTATTACTGGTGTGATCAAGGCCAACCTCCCCACGCGGATCAGCTTCAAGGTTACCAGCCGAATCGACAGCCGGACCATCCTGGGTGAACAGGGTAGCGAGCAGCTGCTGGGCAAGGGCGATATGCTCTACAAACCCAACACCGGGGCAATGATCCGCGTGCACGGGCCCTTTGTGTCGGATGAAGAAGTGGAAGCTGTGGCAGATCATTGGCGTGCGCAGGGCAAGCCTGAATATATCGATGCAGTGACGGAAGAGCCTGAAGATGGCGGGTTCACCTTTGACGATGAACTGACCGCCAGTGATGATCCCGATGAGCGCAAATATCGACAAGCCTGCCAGATCATCTTTGAAAACCAGAAGGCGAGCGGAAGCTGGCTGCAACGCCAGATGGGTGTGGGGTACAACACTGCCGCCAAATGGATCGAACGGATGGAAGGCGAAGGGCTGGTTGGCCCCGCCAATCATGTCGGGCGGCGCGAAATATACCGCGATCAAGACGGAAATCCGCTATGATATCGGCCTTCCCAGTGGTAATTTTACAGTGTTTTTACCTTAATTAACAACTCACTTGCTCTGCCGCGCTCAAAGTAAGGTTAACTTTGCGGCCAATCGCAAGCCTATCTTTACCATCTCCCCCCTATAGCCGACGTTCAACTGGCTCGAATTTCGGGCGGGTAACGTTAACCGGGGCGATACGGCGGCGATGATATCGAAGCTAAAGCAGATCTGGCATATCGACCGCGTAAGGCAGGTGCTGATCGCGTGCGTCATTGCGCTGGGTGTTTCGCAGGTCTTGTTGAGCCCGCTTGATAACATTGTCTGGCATATTCAGGCACGACTGTCTGAACAAAAGGCATCGGGCGACATCGTGTTTATCGGCGCCAATGAAAATCTTGCCGATCCCGACAATCCCGGCGGCCGGTTCCGGCTGGCACGAGCGCTGCAAAATCTAGGTACAGCCGGAGTAAACCGTGTCTTTGTCGACGTCCAATTCGACAAGCCATCGGAGGCGGCAGCGGACCAAGCCCTGCATGACGCCATCCTGAAGCTGGGTTCGCGTATCATACTGGTGCGCAAGGTAGTTACCAACGTTGATGGCAAAAACGATCTTGAGGGCACTCTTCCAAAGATTGCAGGAAAGGCAGCCACAGTACCCAATGATCGCTTTGTCGATTTCATGGGTTTCACCTGGTCGATGCCGATGATGATCCAGACCGACAAAGGATTGAAGGAAACGCTGCCTGTATCCTTGGCCAATTTTCGCAGCCCCGCCAATCAAGATATCAATATCGTTTACAGTTTTGCGCCGTCCAGCATTCCGCACAGCGACCTGTCCAAAGTTGCCAATGTCAAAGATGATGCGGCTGCCCCAGGCAATCTGTCCCGGTTTGCTGGTAAAAATGTTGTCATCGGCTTGGCGAGCCAGTTTTCCAACCGGTCCGATGTCGTCGCCAATATCCCCGGGCAAATTGATCTGCCCGCCAGCTATGTATCGATCTATGCAGCCGAAACCCTGAAGGCCGGGCTTGGCCACAGTCCCAGCAGCTTGCAGGTGTTTCTGGCATTTGCCGCAATCCTGCTGTTGCTTGCAGCAAGGGCCAGGGGACCTCGTCCGCGCCATGCTGGCTACTTTGCAATTGGTGCGGCTATCCCAGCGCTTGTCTGGATTCTGGCGCAGTATGGCATCAGAGCCAACCTTTCCACCTCGATTGCGCTCTTGGGGTCTTATGCAGCCCTCAGACTGAGGGAGCGTTGGCAAAGCAGGTTTGCGCTGACTGACGAGGCGACGAAATTGCCGACCTTCAGAGCGCTGGAGCAACAGTTGGACAAGGATCTGGACCCTGCTGCCTTGGTAGTGGCCAAGATACACAGGCTGGATGAAGTTCTATCCACACTGCCCGACGAACTGCACGCCGATTACATCTTGCGCGTTGCGGACCGGCTGAAGGTTACCGACAGCAAATTGCAGATTTATATCGGCGGTGGGCGCTATCTCGCCTGGCTGAGTGCCGAGCCCGACATGCAGGAACTTTCCCAGCATCTTCGCGGTGTTCGCGCGCTCTTTGCGCAGCCCTTGATCGTGGGCGATACGGCCGTGGATGCTGGCATCACCTTTGGTATTGATCGCACTCTCAGTGCCAAAGGGCGGCAAAGGGTGGCCATGGCGCTTACTGCTGCAGAACAAAGCAGCGAGGCCCACCGCCCGGTAAGCATTGCCGAGGAAACCAGCGAAAGTGAGCGGCTATGGAATATCTCGCTTCAGGCCCGGATCGATAGCGCGCTGAACAAGGGTGAGATTTTTGTGGTTTA
This sequence comes from Erythrobacteraceae bacterium, assembly GCA_024642545.1. GTDB lineage: Bacteria > Pseudomonadota > Alphaproteobacteria > Sphingomonadales > Sphingomonadaceae > Allopontixanthobacter. Next base: position 22,460 of record JAHEAW010000003.1, on the reverse strand, counting down.
TCAGCCGCAGATATCACTGCACAACGGGGTCATGATTGGCGCGGAAGCCTTAGTACGATGGGACGATCCCACGCGCGGTCCCATTCCGCCATCGCAGTTTATCGAACAATGCGAGATGGCAGGCCGGATGGAACATCTCACCCGACACGTGCTTGAGCAGGCAATCCGCGGCTTTATCTCATTGGGGGAATGCGCACCGGAACCCAGTCTGTCGGTCAATATTTCTGCAACCCTGCTGCATGATACCAACCTTCTCGGCATGATCGAAGAAGTGCTGGCCGAAACTGGCTTCGACCCCCGCCGACTGATCCTGGAAATCACCGAGACGTCCAAGATCATCGATCCGGCCCTTGCACGGCGGATCATTGAGCAGCTCAAACTTCAGGGCATGCGCATTTCTCTCGATGATTTCGGAGTTGGCGCGGCCAGCCTTGAGACCTTCCTTGAATTCCCGTTTGACGAATTGAAGATTGATCGATCGTTCGTCGATGCCGTGCGCCACAACCGCAAGGCCCGGGCGATCGTCAAGAACCTGCTAGCCATCGGGCGCGAGGCGCGAATCGCCGTTGTCGCAGAAGGTATAGAATCGGACCAAGTGCTTAATATTCTTTCCGGATTTGGGCTCGATATTGCCCAGGGTTATGCCATTTCCTATCCTTTGCCCATTCATTCTCTCAAGCAATTTCAGATACTTAACCAATCAGGCCGGAAGGCAAATATGGTTTAAACTTTACAAACAAGGATGGTTAACGCATTATAAACCTGCAATTTGAAGCAGGAGGCGTTTATGATCTGGTTTTGGCTTTTCCCCGGCAAGTCGGGCTGAATTTGATTTGAATACGGTTTAGGGGTCCTTCGGGGCCCCTTTTTCGTATGGAGTTGCCGCTGGGTCAGTCCGGCAGCCAAGCTCACTCAGCATCCAGCGGCCATGCTGTGCGGTCAATCCTGACCTGATCGCTACCGCGCCAATACCACCCTGCCCCATGGGCACGTCCGACCAGCTTCAAAGCTGGCGCATCAATCCGCAACTTGCCATTTTCATCACCCAGTACGGCGTCATCAATATGCATCGCCAGCACTTCCCCCAGGACAATCCCGCCCCCCGGATGGGTTTCGATGAACTGCCACAAGCGGCATTCATAAGTTACTGGCGAGGATGCGATCAAAGGCGGTGAAACCTTGCTGGCGGGCCTTGTCTCAATGCCGGCCAGCTCCATCTCATCTATTCCCACCGGCGCATCAATCGCCGTCAGGACCATTTTCTCAGCGTCTGCTTCGGTTACCAGCGCGATGGTAAACTCGCATGTCTCGCGGATCGAGCGGAGCGTGTCCTTTTGCCCATCCCCTTGGCGAATGTCATCTCCGCCAATCGCTATCGCCACCAGCGGCGGCTGGGACCCCATCGCATTGAAGAAGCTGTACGGCGCCGCATTGCGGTGCCCGGCCTTATCCTGCGTGACCACCCAGGCGATCGGCCGCGGCGTGATCGTGTTGACGAGAAGCTTGTAGCGCTCTGCCGAAGCGAGCTGATCCATATCGAATTGCATTATGCTGATTTATGGATGGCCAAACGACAAAACAAGGACACTTGCGCGCCAAAGATGGTTTAAGAACTTGGCTTCACTTGCTTTCGGTTGCCCCAATCCGGTTTCAATTGTAACGGACACTGCCAAGGAGACCTTCGATGCGCATAGGCTGCCCCAAGGAAATCAAGAACCACGAATATCGCGTCGGACTGACGCCTGAAAGCGTCACCGAACTGACCGCGCATGGCCACGAAGTGTGGATTGAAAGCGGTGCCGGTATGGGAATTGGTGCAACCGATGCTGAGTACCGCAATGCAGGTGCATTCATAACTGATGGTCCAGACAGCATTTTTGCTGAATGCGACATGGTCGTGAAGGTCAAGGAACCGCAAGCGGTTGAACGCGCCAAATTGCGCGAAGGGCAGATCCTTTATACCTATCTCCACCTCGCTCCCGACCCTGAGCAGACCGCCGATCTGATCAAGTCCGGCATCACCGCAATTGCGTATGAGACGGTAACCGGTGCCGGCAGCACTTTGCCATTGCTCAAACCGATGAGCCAGGTGGCCGGGCGCATGAGCATTCAGGCTGGTGCAACTGCGCTGGAAAAGGCGCATGGCGGACGCGGTGTTCTGCTTGGCGGTGTCCCGGGCGTATTACCCGGAAAGGTGGTCGTCATCGGCGGCGGCGTAGTTGGCTTCAATGCGGCGCAGATGGCAGTCGGGCTAGGCGCCGACACAACAATCCTCGATCGCGACCCTGAAGTGCTGGAACGGCTTGGTATCCACTTTGAAAGCCGGGCCAAGACACGCTTTTCGAATAAGGCCAATCTGCGCGAAGCTGTGTCCGAGGCTGATCTGGTCATTGGCGCTGTGCTGGTTCCCGGTGCGGCCGCGCCCAAGCTGGTGACGCGCGAAATGCTGGGTGGGATGAAGCCCGGCGCCGTACTGGTCGATGTCGCCATAGACCAAGGCGGCTGCTTTGAGACCAGCCATGCCACAACCCACGCCGAACCAACCTATGTGGTTGATGAAATTGTCCATTACTGCGTTGCCAACATGCCCGGCGCCGTTGCGCGCACGAGCACTTATGCGCTCAATAATGTAACCTTGCCACATGCGCTCAAGATTGCGCAACTGGGCTGGAAGGAAGCGCTGCGTCAGAATTCCCACCTGGCAGCGGGGCTCAATGTTCACGCAGGTGAAGTAACCTATCAGGCAGTGGCTGAAGAACTGGGTTATGCCTATCGGCCCGCGTCCGACCTGTTCGCATAAGGCCGTCCCAACGCGGAAGTTTTCCGGGCGACATTTAGAACGGCGGTCTGCCCGCTGTCTGATTGCGCTCTATCTGAACGGAGCCATTATTTCGGGCCGAACCCGTGCGGGACGCCCGGTTTCGCGGTCGAGCATCGCCCACGTCGTGCTGGCGCTAACGATCACCTTGCCTATAGCGTTGGTGAAGTCGGCGCGGCGGAGTGACTTTGCCCCGCTCGCACCATCGGGAATCCAGGTTTCGCCGGTCACGCTTTCGCCTACCGCGATATTGCCGCGATAATCGATCTCATGCCGCACAACCAGCCAGATGAAGGCCAGCTGTTGCCCGGGCAGTGCGGCGGCTTCCCAATGAGCGGTAGCCAGATCCTGAATCCAGGTCACCCACACAGCATTATTGACGTGGCCCATCACGTCAATGTGTTCTGCTGCGGCAGTAAAGCGCTGGCGGAAACGGCTGCTCACTCGGCAATCCCCAGCTGCCATAGAATGAAGGCAAACTCCTCAGCCGTTTCAGTCAGGCTCTCAAACCGTCCGGACTTGCCGCCGTGGCCAGCGCCCATGTTGGTTTTCAGAAGCAGTGCATTCTGATCAGTCTTGACCTCGCGCAATTTGGCAACCCACTTGGCTGGTTCCCAATAGGTTACCCGCGGATCGTTAAGACCGGCAGTTACCAGCATCGGTGGATAGTTCTGCGCTGTGACCTGATCATAAGGGCTGTAGGACCAAATCAGTTCGAACGCTGCCTTGTCTTCAATCGGATTGCCCCATTCAGGCCATTCGCCGGGCGTAAGGGGCAAGCTCGCATCGAGCATGGTGTTAAGCACATCGACAAACGGGACATGCGCCACCACTGCGCCAAACAGGTCGGGGTTGGAATTGACCACAGCCCCCATCAGTTCGCCGCCAGCAGAACCGCCCGAAATACTGATCCGGCCGGCCTGCGTCAGACCATAATCAATCAGCCCCTTGGCTACATCGACAAAGTCGGTGAAAGTGTTGGTCCGCTGTTCCAGCTTACCTGCCTTGTACCACGCCCGGCCCAGATCATCGCCGCCGCGAATATGCGCGATGGCATAGGCAAAGCCGCGATCAACCAGACTGAGCCGCGCGGTTGAAAAGCCTGGCTCCATGGCAATCCCATAAGCGCCGTAGCCATATAGGTGCAGCGGACCCGGAGCCGCGCGGTCCTTGCGGTAAACAACGCTGACCGGAACCTTGGTCCCGTCACGCGCGCTGATCTCCAGACGCTCGGTAGTATAAAGCGCTGCATCGTAACCAGACGGTATTTCCTGAACCTTCAGCGTTTCGAGCGAGCGCTCCTTCACGTCATAATCGAAAACCGTGCCTGGACTGACCATGCTCTGGTAAGATAGGCGCAGCTTCTCTGTGTGCCATTCGCGGTTATCACCCAGCCCGGCACAAAAACTTGCTTCGGGGAAGGTGATTGACTGGACCCGATGCGGATCATCATAATAACGCAGCTCAATCGTATCGAGCCCTGCCCGGCGCCCTTCGACCACATAAAATTCGCGGAACAGGTCAAGACCGGTGATATAAAAATCGTTCGACCCGCCAAGAATAGTCGTCCATTCGCTTGGCTTTTCAAGGGGTGCGGTGGCGACCCGGAAATTCTCATGCGTGTCATTGGAAAGGATGAACAGCGTCTCGCCGCGCACATCAACATCATATTCCACGCCGCGCTGGCGTGCCTTTACCAGAATTGGTGTGGCCAGAGGATTATCAGTCGGGATCAGATAATTTTCGCCAGTCTCATGATCGCCTGCGGCAATCACAATCCATTCTTCATTGGCAGACAGTCCTGCCCCGACGCGGAAGCCTTCATCATCTTCATGATAGAGTTCGACATCCTCGCTCGCTGGCTGGCCTAACCAGTGCAGCCGCGCATTGTCTGTCCGCCAGTTTTCATTGGCTAGACTATAGATCAGCGCAGCATCGCCTGCACACCAGACCAGCGCCCCAAGACTGCCGGTAATCTCATCGGGCAGAAGCGCGTCGGTCACCAGATCCTTGATCCGGGCCGTAAACCGTTCAGAACCATTATCATCGAAGGAATAGGCCAGCTTGGTGCCATCCTTGCTGACCGATGCTGACCCGAGATTGAAATAGTCTTTGCCCTGCGCCAGCGATGGTTCGTCCAGAATCAGCTGCGGCTCGCCCCCGCCAACAGGTTTGCGGTACCATTTGCGATATTCCGCGCCTGCTTCATATTCAACCCAATACAGCCAGTTGCCGTCCTTTTGCGGAACAGACGAATCGGCTTCCTTGATCCGGCCTCGCATTTCCTTGAACAATCGGTCTACCATCGGCTGGTGCGGCGCCATCTGCTGTTCGTACCAGGCATTTTCTGCCTCGAGGTGGTCCAGAATCTTTTTGCGGCTGACCGCAGGATACCCGGGATCGCGCAGCCAGGCATAATCATCGGTAATGGTGATCCCGTGATGGGTAGTGGATTTCGGCTTTTTGGCAGCGATCGGCGCGGCTTTGATGTCCGCAATACTGGAATTGGTCATGCACTGCCTCTATGTGGGGATTGAAAGGACCGCAACCATGCTGATGCAAACCCATGAAGCCCGTCTTTCTGCCTTGCGCGAAGAACTGAAGAGGCAGGGCCTTGATGGCTTTGTCGTTCCCATCTCAGATGAACATATGTCTGAATATGTCGGCGGGTATGCGCAGCGGCTGGCCTGGCTGACCGGCTTCGGCGGATCGGCCGGGACAGCCGTGGTGCTGGCCCACAAGGCCGCGATCTTTGTCGATGGGCGTTATACGATTCAGGTGCGCGAGCAGGTCGACGGTAATCTGTATGAATATTGTCAGGTGCCGCAGGACGGCATCGGGACTTGGCTGGCGCGGAATACTCAGCAAGGCGCAAAGATCGGTTTTGACGCGTGGCTCCACACACGCGCCTGGGCGAAAACTGTATCAGACACGCTGACCAAATCGGGCGGCGAACTGGTTACAGTCGGCACCAACCCGATCGACGCCGTATGGGAAGACCAGCCCGAACCCTCCGCAGCGGCGGCATTTATTCAGGATGACGCCAATACCGGCCAGTCAAGCGCAGAAAAGCGCGCCGTTCTAGCCGATTGGCTCAAGGACGAAGGGCTCGATGCAGCCGTCATCGGCGCACTCGATTCGGTCGCATGGCTGCTCAACATTCGCGGCGCCGATGTTGACCGCACACCTGTCGCATTGTCTTTCGTTGTCGCGCATGATGATGGCACTGCAGAGCTGTTCATTGCGCCCGAAAAGGTCACGCCGGAGCTGGTTCAGCATCTTGGCAATGCTGTGACCGTCAGGCCGCGCGATGAATTCGTTTCCGCTCTCGGGGCTCTGTCGGGCAAGAAAGTTGCGGTTGACCCGGACAACGGTGTTGCGGCGATTTTCCAGATTTTGGAAGATGGGGGGGCAACAGTCATTACCGCCCGCGATCCTGTAGTTTTGCCCAAGGCTATCAAGAACCCGGTCGAACAGCAGGGTCACCGCGATGCGCAGGCGCGGGACGGGGCGGCAGTTTCGAAATTCCTCAATTGGCTATCTGTCGAAGCGCCCAAGGGAGGGCAGGACGAATTATCGGCGGCGGCAAAGCTGCGCGCCTTCCGCGAGCAGACCGGCAAGCTGAAAGATCTGTCTTTCGATACGATTTCTGCATCTGGCCCACACGGGGCCTTGTGCCATTACCGGGTCGATGAAGACAGCAATCTCGCGATTATGCCTGGTAGCGTCTATCTGGTCGATTCAGGCGGCCAGTATCTTGACGGCACCACCGACATTACCCGTACCGTTTGGATCGGTCCGGGAGAACCTTCGGCTGAAATCAAGGACCGCTACACTCGCGTCCTGAAGGGTCACATTGCGCTGGACATGGCCGTTTTTCCAGAAGGCACCCCCGGCGGCGCGCTTGACGTGCTGGCGCGGCAGTTCCTGTGGCAAGCAGGGGTCGACTATGCTCATGGCACTGGCCACGGGGTCGGCAGTTTTCTGGCGGTTCATGAAGGGCCGCAGCGCATTGCCAAAGGCAGCGCTACACAGGTCGGGGCGGGTGAACCGCTGCAGGCCGGTATGTTCCTGTCAAACGAGCCCGGGTATTACAAAACAGGTGAATATGGCATCCGGATCGAAAATCTGGTGCTGGTTGAGCCGCGCAAAGTCGAAGGTGCGGAAGGCGCCTATCTTGGCTTCGAGACGCTCACTTACGTTCCGATTGACCGAACCATGATCGATGTTGGCTTGCTGACTGATACCGAAAGACAGTGGTGGAACAGCTATCACGCCAAGGTTTGGGAGATTGTCTCGCCGCAGCTTGAAGGCAGCGACCTTGCATGGCTCAAGGAGGGTTGCCGTCCCTTGTAGCCGGCGATACGTTCCTGTATTGTTCCAGCTGGTCGCGAGTCGTTCTTGAAAGGGAGATTGTGATGATCGGTTATGTGACTCTTGGAACCAACGACCTTGTAAGGGCCGCCAAATTCTATGATGCCATCGCCGCCGAGATGGGGGTTGGCAGGATGATGGAATTTGATCGCTTTATCGCCTGGGGTGCACCCGGCAGCGGCGCAGGTGTGGCAGCCACAATGCCTTTCGATGGCGGGGCTGCAACTGTCGGCAATGGCGTGATGGTGGCGCTCGAAGCTGCTGACACGGCGCAAGTCAACAAGCTCCATGCAATAGCTCTTGCAAATGGCGGAAGCGATGAAGGTGCCCCGGGCGCGCGCGGCGACGGCGGTTTCTATGCCGCCTATTTCCGCGACCCGGATGGCAACAAGCTGAACGCCTTCGTGATGGGCGCAGGCTGATCTGCGATGCCCGGCCAAGACAGCCCCTTCCCGCTCGATCTGCATGACGAGTGGGTGCATTTGGGCCCTGGTGCCACGGCCCAGCCGCAACCGCCCTTCTCGGATCTGCAATGGTATAGCGGCTATAGCCACCGGCATGCTGCAGACGGGGCGGAAGGGCGGCTGCTGAGCATGCACCGTTTTGATGCGAGCTGGAATGTTTGGGAAATGCACCCCAAAGGCAGCGAAGTCATACTGTGCACTGCAGGCGAAATCACGTTGATTCAGGAAATTGATGGCGAAGAGAAGTGCATCCCGCTTCGGTCAGGGCAATACGCCATCAATCCAGCGGGAGTGTGGCATACCGCTGACATTATCCGGCCTGCAGAGGCGGTGTTTGTGACAGCCGGCGAAGGTACCGAACACCGTCCGCGCTGAAGCCTTGGTTCAAGCTGGCACGCAGATGAATGAGGCGGCAATCCTGCGACAAAGTGCGACAATTCTCACCCCCAATGGGATAAAGCTGCGACAAACACCGTCTAAAAGCAAGGTCATGAGATGCACGGTGCCATAGCAGCCACCCTCCCCTGACAAGGCGCCGTGCAGCTCTTGATGAAATAGAGATGGAGTTTTTACGATGCGCAAATTGACCCTCACCCTTTCGGCAGCTGCACTGGCGCTTGGCGCTGGCACAATGGCCTACGCCCAAGCAGGAATGGGACATGGGCCTGGACATGGCCCCGACGCCAATGGTGACGGCGTGGTAACCAAGGCTGAAGCCATGGCCCATGCTGACGAACTGTTCGCCAAGCTGGACGTCAATGGTGACGGCGTGATCAACGCCGCGGACCGGCAGGCCAAGCAGACTGAAAAATTCGTGGCAATTGACACCAATGGTGACGGGCAAGTGACCTTGGCAGAAATGGAAGCCTTTCAAGCCAAGCGCGAAGCCAAGATGGCAGCAATGCGCAAGCAGCGCGGCGAAGCAATGTTCGCCCGGCTCGATACCGATCATAATGGCAGTCTGAGCGAGGCGGAACTGGCTGCTGGCCGGATGGACCGGGACCACATGCGCGGCCAAGACGGCCCGCCCCCAGAAATGCGCGGCAATCATGACAAGATGGCAGGACATCACGGCAAGAAGGGCCAACGCGGCGGCAAATGGGGCAAACGCGGCGAGATGATGATGGTAATGGGTATGCTCAGGCAGGCTGACACCAACGGTGACAAGTCGGTCACCAAAGCCGAATTTGACGCCGCAGTGGCCAAACATTTCGATCAGGTCGATACTGACCATAGCGGCACCATTACCAAGCAGGAGCGAGACGCCGCGCACGAAGCGATGCGCGCCAAATGGCAGGCCCGCAAAGCCGCTGCTGCTCCTGCTGCTCCATAACCACTGCTTGATCACACACAGCACGGGCGCGTAGGCGCATAGGGCAATGAACGACGAAACCCCGACCCGGATCCTGCTGGTTGATGACGAGCCAACCCTGCGTGAACCCTTGGCCGCCTATCTGGCGCGCCAGGGGTTCGCCGTCACCGAAGCCGAAAGCGCGGCAGCAGCACGCAGCATTCTGATTGAGCAAGCACCCGATCTGGTTCTGCTGGATATCATGATGCCCGGCGAAGACGGCTTGTCGCTGTGCCGCCATTTGACCGAAACCCGCGGCTTGCCGGTCATCTTGCTGACCGCGAAAAGCGAGCCGACGGACCGGATAATCGGCTTGGAAATTGGCGCGGATGATTATGTGGTCAAGCCATTCGAACCGCGCGAGTTAGTCGCACGTATTCGTTCAGTTCTGCGCCGCTCGCAGCGGGCCGCGACGCCAATCGAAGAAACCGCATTTTACAGCTTCGAAGGTTGGCAGCTTGATCCGCTCAAACGCAAACTAACCGACCCGGACGGGGTGGTAATCCCAATTTCGACAGCCGAATTCCGGCTGCTTAGGGCTTTGCTCGACCATCCGCGCCAAGTGCTCGACCGTGACCGGCTTCTCGATATGGTGCAAGGGCGCGAAGCCCATATGTTTGACCGGGCTGTCGACAATCAGGTCAGCCGCCTGCGCCGCAAGATCGAAGCGGACAGCCGGAGTCCTGAAATCATTCAAACCGTGCGCGGAGGCGGCTATTGCCTTGCCGCCGATGTCCGCCGCATCGCGTCTGGGCAAAGCTGACTATGGCGCGGCTCAAGCTCAGGCTGTGGCCCGGCAGTCTGCTCGGCCAGACCTTACTGGCGCTTGCTGCTGCGCTGCTGGTGGCGCAATCTGTATCGGCCATGTTGCTGTGGCGTGCAGCGCAAGGACGGATGGAGCAGACAATGCTCAACACAGCGGCCTTCCGCCTGATCGGGGCACCGCGCTTTGCCCATGAGCGATCAGACTGGCCGCGGCCCGGGATGGACCAACGGATAGAAGGGCAACGGCGCGGCGGATTTGAGCGCGGTTCCGGGGCAAGGGAATTCCCCATGTCCCTGCGCGTCGAGCACACGATGCAGCAGCCGATCCGTCCTAGTGAAACCCGCATGCCTGACCGCGAACAGGCCTTGCGGCAAATCCTTGCTGCCGAGGGCCTCAATCCGGTCACGGTTCTGGTTACCGCGCGCCCGCTAGCAAGCGACCCACTGGTCCGCAGCCGGCCCCGTCTGCTCGGCCGGGCCACGCGCGCTTATGGCCCGCGCGCGAATATTCTGGTGGCGGCTATTCAGGTCCGCCCCGGCGGCGAATGGTCGGTTGCCCGGGTTGCCTTGCTGCCGCGCCGCACCGGTACTTTAAGGCCAATCATACTACAGACCGCACTGATCTTCGTGTTCCTGTTGACCATGCAATATTTGGTACTGCGACGAATAACCCGCCCGCTAAAGCTGCTAACGACCCGGACCGAACACTTTGCCCGCACGCAAGAGCCATCCGAGCCGCTAGGACCGCGCGGGCCGGTCGATATTCGCCAATTGATCTTGGCACATAATGCCATGGAAACGCGGATAGCGGGCCTGCTTGATGAAAAAGATGTCATGCTGGGGGCAATCGGCCATGATCTGAAAACGCCGCTCGCGGCTCTCAGAGTTCGGATCGAAAGCGTGGAAGATGATGCAGAGCGCAGCAAGATGGCGGCAAGCATCGAAGATATCACCCGTTCGCTTGACGATATCCTGTCGCTCGCACGGGTTGGGCGGGCCAGCGATCCGCCAGAACGGACCGAGCTGTCAGCGCTCGCTGCATCGGTGGTCGAGGAGTTTGAGGATATGGGCGAACCGGTGTCGCTGGGAGAGAGCAGCCGGATTGTCTTGCCAGTACACGTTACCTGGATGCGGCGGGCGCTGCGCAATCTGATCAGCAATGCAGTGCGTTATGGGAAAAGTGCGAAAGTGAATCTGCTGCGCGACGGACCAGAAATCGTGCTGCGCGTGGAAGACACTGGGCCGGGCATTGCCGATGATCGTATTGGCGCCATGCTGGAGCCCTTCACGCGCGGGGAAACTTCGCGCAACCGCGATACAGGCGGCGCGGGACTGGGCCTCACGCTGGCCCGGGCAATTGCCGAACAGCACGGGGGCCGGTTGGTGCTGATCAACCGGAAAGATGCTGCCGGCAAGATTGCCGGGCTTGGCGCAGAACTGCGCTTGCCAGCTGGGTAGAGATAGCGTTTGAACAAAATCGTCGACCGGCAAATATCAATCGACGAAAGGCCTAACTCAACTTCAAATTTGGCGATACGTGGCGTGATTGTAAAATCAGTTTTTGGGTCGCAAATTTATGAAAAATTCTGGCTTGGCGGGTCTGCCCGCGATACTTCTTCTCGGCAGCGCCTGTGCGGCTCTGAGTGCCGTTCCGGCAGTAGCCCAACCAACAGCTGATACCCCGCTCGATGCTGCTGTACCAAGCGAGCTGTCGCGTATTGCCCGGCCCACGCATTATGCAATCACTATCACGCCCGACGCGCAAAAGCTGACCTTTGCCGGGACAGCCCGCATTGAACTGGAGCTCTTCAAGGCATCTGACACGCTCACCCTCAACGCGGTCAACCTCACCATCAGCTCTGCCAGATTGGTTCCGCTTGCGGGCGGCAAGCCAATTTCGCTTGTGACAAAAATGGACCCTGACCATCAAACCGCCACTTTCGTCGCTGGCATGCAAATGGCACCGGGACGTTATCGGCTGGAAACCAGCTACAACGGGATCATCAACACTCAGGCCAACGGTTTGTTTGCACTAGATTACCCGGATAAGCGCGATGGCAAAGATGTGCGCGCCCTCTTCACTCAGTTCGAAGCAGCCGATGCGCGCCGCTTTGCGCCAATGTTCGATGAGCCATCGTATAAGGCAACGTTTGATCTGACGGCCATTGTACCCCAGGATGAAATGGCCGTCAGCAACATGCCCGTGGCCAAGGCGACAAATCTTAAGAACGGGCTGAAGCAGGTCAGCTTCGCGACAACTCCCAAAATGTCATCCTATTTGCTGTTCTTTGGCCTCGGCTATTTTGAACGGATGGCCAAGCCCGCCATGCCCGGAGTCGAGGCTGGCATCATTGCGCCCTCTGGCAGCGGAGAACAATCCCGCTACGCACTCGATTCGCTGGCCCCGCTGATTCCTTACTATAGCGACTACTTCGGGCAGAAATTCCCGCTTCCCAAGATCGATAATATCGCCGGTCCCGGCCAATCACAGTTCTTTGGCGCGATGGAAAACTGGGGCGCAATCTTTACCTTCGAGCGCATCTTGCTGAATGATCCGGCAATCACTAGCCCCCGCGCCCGCCAGCGTATTTTCGGCGTTCAGGCGCATGAAACGGCGCACCAGTGGTTTGGTGATCTGGTGACCATGCAATGGTGGGACGATATCTGGCTGAATGAAGGCTTCGCCAGCTGGATGGCAACCAAGGCAACAGACCATTTCCATCCTGAGTGGGACGCGTTGCTGGACCGTGTTGGCGGGCGTGAAGCTGCAATGGGACTGGACTCCTATGTCACTACCCACCCGATTGTGCAGCATATCCGTACAGTCGAGGAAACCAATCAAGCCTTTGATTCTATTACCTATTCAAAGGGTGAAGCAGTGATTTCGATGCTCGAAGCATACGCCGGGGAGGACGTCTGGCGTAATGGGCTGCGCACATATATGGCGGCGCGCAAGTTTGGTAACGCGAAGACTGCTGATCTATGGGCTGCGGTTGAAGCAGCAGGCGCGACCAACCTGACCGGCATTGCCAAGGATTTCACCAACAAGCCGGGCATCCCGCTGGTACTGGTCAAGTCCGCCGATTGCAGCAATGGCAAGACCACCGTTGTGCTGGAACAGAGCCAGTTCAGCCTCGACCAAAAAGATGCAGTGGCAAAGTCTCCTCAAGGATGGCGCATTCCTGTGCTTGTCTCTTTGGCCGGGGGCAAGCCAGTCCGCTCGCTCATGAGCGGCGACACCGCCACCGTGGCACTGGATGGCTGCGGCACAGTGCTCGTAAACGCCGGCCAGCTTGGGTATTATCGTACGCTTTATACGCCTTCGATGGCGGCAGACCTGAACAAAGCAATGGCAACATTGGCACCCATCGATCAGCTGGGCCTGATAGCAGACCAGTTCGGACTTGCAGCGGGTGATTACGAACCAATCAGCGTCCCGATGAATTTGCTCACGGCCATTCCATCTGATGCAAATGCGACGGTTGCCGAGGCGGCTGTGGGCCGATGGAACCGTATCTACGAAACGCTTGACGATGCTCCGGATCCGCAAGCTGCAATCGGGCGGATAGCGATGGCCACTTGGGCACCACGACTGGAAGCCTTGGGTTTCCAGCCCAAGTTGGACGAAAGTGTAAATGATGCAAACCTGCGCTCCTCCCTGATTTCAGCATTGGGCAATATGGGCGATCCAGCGGTGATGGCCGAAGCGTCGCGGCTCTTTGTAAATCTTTCTACTGATCCGCATGCCTTGGACGGCCCGCTCAAAACTACCTGGCTCGGCATAATCGCCAGAAATGCAACGCCCGCTGACTGGGAAACACTGCTTGGGCTGGCAAAGTCTTCCACCAGCGCGGTGGAACGCAGCAGCTATTATGGTCTGCTTGGCGCAGCGAAAGATGCTGGCCTTGCCCGCCGGGCGCTGGATCTGGCGCTTTCGGGTGATGTCGGGGCCACAGATAGTGCCGCAATGATTTCAGCTGTCGCAGGCGATCATGGCGATATGGCGGTCAATTTCGTGCTCGATCATCTCGATCCGGTTTTGAACCTGGTCGATTCGTCGGCCCGCGGGCGCTATCTGCCCCGGCTGGGAACTGGTATCAAGGATGACACAACGATTGACCGGCTCAAAAAGTATCGCGAGGGTCTGCCAGCGGACCAACAAAACCTGTTCAAGCGCACTTTCGCAGTGCTCGCAGAACGGGCCGCAGCCAAGCCGCGCATGATCGCAGGCGTACAACAATGGCTTGCCAGCCGCTGATTGGCCAGCGGGCTGGTGCGCCTGGCCTTTTGGCCTAACGCATCAGTCCGCCAATCAGGTTGCGCGCAAAACGCCCCAGCCCCGGGACGCCCATAGCCTTGCCGAGTTCGGTTGCCACAGTCCCGGCCGCAGAACTTGCCGCGCTGGCGCCTGGATTTGCACGGCTCTTCTTGCCCGAAAGCTTGCTGGCCAGAATTGATCCAGCGCTGGCGGCCGCTGCACCAGCAGCGGCCTTGGCAACTCTGGCACCAAGGCCGTCCCAAAGCGACGTGGATTTGCGTTCCTGCTTGCCAACTGCTTCTACACTGCTTGCGGCTACCTGTTCCGCAGTTGCAGCAGCATCAGCCGCCTTTTTCGCGAGCACTTCTTCGGCCGATTCGCGGTCCACTTCGGTATCATATTTACCTTCAAGCGGACTGATCGACTGAATGATCGCACGTTCCTTGGGCGTGACGGGACCAAGCCGTGAGCGCGGCGGTTTGATCAGCGTACGCTGCACGACGCTGGGCGCACCATCTTCAAGCAACGTCGATACCAGCGCCTCGCCCGTCTTTAATTCGGTTATCGCAGTGGCCACATCAAGATCAGGGTTGATCCGGAACGTGTCTGCTGCGGCGCGGATTGCCTTTTGGTCCTTGGGCGTAAAGGCGCGCAGCGCATGCTGCACCCGGTTGCCGAGTTGCCCGGCCACTGTGTCGGGTATGTCGATCGGGTTTTGCGTGACAAAATAGACACCCACACCCTTCGAACGGATCAGCCGGACGACTTGCTCGATCTTGTCGAGCAACGCCTTCGGCGCATCATCGAACAGCAAATGCGCTTCGTCAAAAAAGAAGACCAGCTTGGGCTTTTCCGGATCGCCCACTTCGGGCAGCACTTCAAACAATTCCGCCATCAGCCAAAGCAGGAAAGTGGAATAGAGCTTGGGGCTCTGCATCAATTTGTCAGCGGCAAGGATATTGATGTAACCGCGGTTCTGATCATCGGTCTTGATGAAGTCGACAATTTCGAGCGCAGGTTCGCCAAAGAACCGTGCCGCCCCCTGAGTGTCAAGCGTCAGCAACTGACGCTGAATTGCACCGACACTGGCCTTGGTAACATTACCATATTTGGCACTGAGGTCAGTTGCATTTTCAGATGTGTAAGCAAGCATCGACTGAAGATCGTCGAGATTGAGCAGCAGCAGGCCCTGCTCGTCCGCGAACCGGAACACAATATTGAGCACGCCTTCCTGAGTCTCGTTCAGATCCAGCAACCGAGCAAGCAGCAAAGGCCCCATTTCAGAAATGGTGGTGCGGATGGGATGCCCTTGTTCACCGTACAGATCCCAGAAAATTGCTGGATTGTCCGAATAGGCATAATCGGACATGCCCAATTCCTTGGCCCGTTCCTCCAGTTTGTCTGCATGCTTGAAAGTCGGCGATCCGGCCATTGAGATGCCCGACAGATCGCCCTTCACATCTGCCACAAAAACTGGCACGCCTTCCTGCGAGAAACTTTCAGCAAGTCCCTGTAGTGTGACGGTTTTACCGGTCCCAGTGGCTCCAGCCACCAGGCCGTGCCGGTTTGCGCGGGAAAGAGCGAGGTATTGCTTTTCGCCATTGGCAGCGAGGCCGAGAAAGATATCCGTCACGCGATGGGAACTCCGTTAAGTGTCGATCTGTTCTGTGCCGCAGTGGGGGCAGCGCGGTCAAGCATCTCGACTTAGCCGATCAAGCGGCTAAGGCAGGGCCATGGCTGAACGGCAACCCTTTGTCCTGCTTGATGATGCGCGCAGCAGCGGCGCCAGCGATGCACATTTGTTCGAAGCGCCAGACGCCATTTTCGTAGCTCGCCGCGTGCATGAGGTGGAGGAAGTCCTGCTGGCCGCCGATGCAGCCCGGCGCAGCAGCGGCGGCACTTTGGCAGGCTATATTGCTTACGAGGCGGGGCTTGCGCTGGAACCGCGGCTGGCGCCGCTGGCAGCCGCCCGAACCGGCGCGGCAGGGCCGCTGGTGTGGCTGGGGCTGTTCAGTCGGCCGCAAACCATCCTGGCTGATGAAATGCCCGGCTGGCTTGCTGACCAGGCCCAGGGCACCGTTTCGCTCGGTCCGTTGGAGCCGCAAATATCGACGGGCGGCTATCAAAAACTATTCGAAACACTCCAGCAGGCGATTGCAGATGGTGACATTTATCAGGCCAATCTGACCTTCCCGCTGGCAGGCAGCTATCGCGGCGATCCGGTCGCGCTTTACGCTGCGCTGCGGCCCGCCGCCAACGCGGGTTATGGCGGGCTGATGTTTGATGGCTACCATTGGCTGCTCAGCCTCTCGCCCGAACTTTTTTTCAGCCTGAAAGACGGGGCAGTCAGGGCCAAGCCGATGAAGGGCACCCGCCCGCGTGCCGCAGATGCCATTCAAGACGCGGCGATGGCGCAGGAACTGGCAAGTTCGATCAAGGACAGGGCAGAAAACCTGATGATTGTTGATCTTATGCGCAACGATCTCAGCCGGGTTGCGCAGCCCGGAACCGTCCGGGTCGACGCACCATTTGCGGTTGAATCCTACCCCACAGTGCATCAGATGGTGTCGACAGTTCAGGCGCATTTGCGGCCCGAAAAAGGCGCAATTGACCTTATTCGGGCGATCTTTCCGTGCGGTTCGATCACCGGCGCGCCCAAAATCCGTGCAATGGAACTCATCAACCAAACTGAACTTGACCCGCGAGGCCCCTATTGCGGCGCGATTGGCCGAATTGGCGCAAATGGCGACGCTGCATTCAACGTCGCGATCCGTACGCTTCGCCTCACACCTGCCGAAAACAATCAGGGCACTGCCGTGCTCGGCGTGGGTTCGGCAATTGTCGCCGACAGCGAGCCTTTGGCAGAATGGCGTGAAGCTATCCTCAAGGGTGGTTTCACCCGCCATTCCGATGCGCAATCATCCGCTGCAGGTTTCGATTTGATAGAGGCGATGCGCTTTGATCCGGAGGCAGGGATTGAGCTGCTTGAACTGCATCTTGAGCGTATCAAGGCCAGTGCAGCGCAGTTGGGGTTCGCCTTCGACCGGCATCAGGCCCGCAACCAGATCCAGGCGCTGTGCTTTGAACTTGAGACCGCCTCGAAGCTGCGTCTGCTGCTGGCCAGAAGCGGAGCAATCGCGCTTGAGGCACAGGCGCTTGCCTCCCCTCCTGAGGACAGGCTGAGCTGTATCCTGATGCCGCTGCCGGTTGACGCGGGCGACTGGCGTTTGCGCCACAAGACCAGCGATCGGGGGTTTTACGAGGCTGCGCTGGAAGTGGCACAGACGGAGGGCGCACAAGAAGCGCTGCTGCTGCGGGAAGACGGGCTGGTCACAGAAGGCTGCCGGAACAACATTTTTGTCAAGCGCGACGGCGTATTATTGACCCCGCCAGCCAGGCTGGGGCTGCTACCCGGCGTGCTGCGCCGTTCCCTGATCGAAAACGGCACCGCGCGGGAAGCCGAATTAGCGATCGGCGATCTGGCGGATGGCTTTTTACTGGGCAATTCTGTGCGCGGGTTGATGCAGGCGCATCTAGTGTGAAAATTCCCGTCCTGTTCGAAGATGCCGAAGCGCTGATCATTGATAAACCGGCTGGCTTGCCGATCGAACAGCCGCGCAAGGGCGGCCCTTCGTTGGCAGATTATCTCGAACAGCTGAAATTTGGCTTTCAGCGGCCGCCTGTGCCAGTCCATCGGATCGATACTGACACTTC
This sequence comes from Erythrobacteraceae bacterium, assembly GCA_024642545.1. GTDB lineage: Bacteria > Pseudomonadota > Alphaproteobacteria > Sphingomonadales > Sphingomonadaceae > Allopontixanthobacter. Next base: position 4,716 of record JAHEAW010000003.1, on the reverse strand, counting down.
AGGCTGCCTGCTACTTGCCCGTAACCCCAAAGCGTTGAAACGATTCTCTTTGGCATTCGAAAAACGGCTGGTGTCCAAGACCTATTTCGGCGTGATCGCAGGGGAATTGGTAGCAGAGGCAGGAACGATCGACCTTGCTTTGGCAAAAATCAGCAGCGCGGAAAAAGGTTGGCGGATGATTGCCGCCAAGAAGGGCAAGCCTTCACTCACCCATTGGCGGCGCGTCGGGGCAAGTGGCGGCCATACGCTGGTGGAATTCCGGCCGGAAACGGGCCGGACACATCAGATCCGAATCCACGCTCTGGCCGGTCTTGGGACCGCGCTACTTGGTGATCCGGTCTATGGGCCCGGTTCAGTTCCAGGCCGGACCATGCTTCATGCAGCAGAGCTTTGCGTCCCGCGACAAGGCAAAGCTGACATCGCCGCGCGCGCACCTATGCCGGAGGATTTCATCCGGCTCGGCTTTGGTGATGCCTGATATCATAGACCGTGCGATAGCGCTGCTGGAGGAGAGCTTTATCGCCTCTTCCGGGCCGGGCGGGCAGAATGTCAACAAGGTCGCGACCGCCGTACAGCTGCGGCTCAACGTCTTTGCTCTGCGGCTCGAACCGGCAGTGTTCAGCAGGCTAAAGACAATTGCCGGAAGCAGGATGACCTCGAAAGGGGAGATCGTACTCACCGCGCGCAGTTATCGCACGCAGGAAGCGAATCGCGATGACGCCCGCAAACGGCTGAGGGCAATGCTGGAGGAAGCCGAACGGGCACCGCGTGTACGCAAGCGCAGCCGGGTTAACCGAGTCGGCAAGGAAGCGCGGATAAAAGCCAAGAAAAGCCGCGGTTCAATCAAGGCCAACCGCGGCAAGGTCGACTGGTAGAAGTAGTCTCAGCGCGGTCAAAGCGGCTTGACATTCCACCTACCCTGCCCCAATGGAGGCGGCTTGAAGGGCGGCGCTTGCGCGTCGCCCCAATTATTTTCACATACTGGTTCCGGCCGTTAATGGCCGCAGCACGAAAGCTTTTAGGAAACCGCCATGGCGAAACCTGCAACCGTAAAGATCAAGCTGGTCTCGACCGCTGACACCGGCTTCTATTATACCACCAAGAAGAATCCCCGGAACATCACTGAAAAGATGACCTTCCGCAAATATGATCCCGTCGCGCGTAAGCATGTCGAGTTCAAGGAAGCCAAGATCAAGTGATCGGGTGCGCTGGCGCAGGCTGAACGCCGCCAGCACTTGCCATTCAGTGACAGTTCAATGCATCCGCGCTAACAGCCCGGTCATGACTGCTATAACTTCTCTTTTCGCCAGTTCCGCCCCGCGCCGCATTGTTCGTGGCGCTTTTGTTGCCGCGCTGGCTTTAGCCGCACCAGCGGCTATACTTGCGCCATCGGCACCTGCTCATGCTGCCATGAGCGAGCTTGATCAGGCGGTATCGGCGCTGCGTGCAATTTCCACGATGCAGGCCGATTTTACCCAGACCGATCGCAACGGCCAGATGGTGACCGGCGTCGTGACGTTGAAACGCCCTGGCAAGATCCGCTTCCAATATAGCAAGGATGTGCCGATCCTGGTGGTATCGAACGGCAAATCGCTGACCATGATCGATTATGAGGTCAATCAGGTGCAGCGCTGGCCCATCAGAAACTCGCCACTTGGCGCATTGCTTGATCCGGACCGGGACATCAGCAAATATGGCAAGCTGGTGCCAACCGGAAATTCCAATGTTATCAGCATTGAAGTGCGCGATCCAAAGCGGCCGGAATATGGTGTCATCACGATGATTTTCATTCGTGATGCCTCCGCCCCGGGAGGGTGGCAATTGACCAATTGGGTCGCGCTGGATTCGCAAAACAACCGTACCACGGTGCGCCTCAGCAATCAGCGCTATGGACTTGCCATCAGCGACAACACTTTTACGTATCGCGATCCGCGCAAATCATCTCGTCGCCCGCGCTGAACGCCCTGCCTGCGCCCGGTTGGATAAATACGACAGAGTGCGGCTGATTGTTCATTGGCCAGCAAGCCAACCGCTCCTATATCCAAAAGGTAGCCTGGTTAAGGGCGGGTTTCCCCCCTGTTGCCCTGCCTTTGAAACGGCCAGCTGCACAAAGCGTGACGAACGCTGATAAGGAACCCTCGCGCCAATGCCCCCGGCGCGGGGGTTTTTATCTCTGGCAACTTGAGGCTGCTTTGAAGACGCTCTAACGGCGGCAACCATGACAGCGAACAAACCTGGCGATCCGACCACACTCAACCGTCTCTATGGACGGACACAAGGCCGTGCATTACGCAAAGGGCAGCAGGATCTGCTTGAGACCTTGCTCCCGCCCTTAAGCGTGCCCGAGGATGGACAAGTCACGGCCGAGGCGCTGTTTGGCCATGCCGCCCCGCTACATTTCGAAGTAGGGATTGGTGCCGGCGAACATCTGGCAACGCGCGCGGATATGCTGCCCGATCATGTCTTCATTGGCGCAGAACCGTTTGTGAACGGCATGGTTGGCGCGCTTGCGCATGTGCGCGATCTGGGATTGACCAATGTCCGGTTGCATATGGGCGATGCGCTGGAGGTACTGGCCCGCATTCCTGACCAGGCGTGCAGCTTCATTTATCTACTCCATCCAGATCCGTGGAAGAAGGCGCGGCACGCCAAGCGCCGAATGATGAATGACGGGCCGCTTGATCTGATCGCTGCCAAACTCAAGCCCGGCGGCGAATTCCGCTTTGGTACCGATCACCCGGTTTATTTGCGCCACGCACTGATGGTCATGCGGCGCCATACGGATCAATTCGACTGGCTGATCGAAGGGCCGCAGGATTTTCAGACCCGGCCTGGCGGCTGGAGCGAAACCCGCTACGAGAAGAAGGCACGCAGGCTGGGCCATGAGGTGTGGTATTTCCGTTACCGGCGGCGGTAACAACAGGGGCTTCGTAGCGCCGGTCCTGCTTCAGCCGACCACTCCTGCCGCTGCCAGCACTGCCAGCGTCAAAATATCGGGCGCGATTGCCGTCATCGGGACGATCTGCACCGGCTTTTCCATGCCCAGCAGCATCGGCCCAATTGTATCATCACCGCCCAACTCGCGCAGGATCTTGGCTGACAGATTGGCCGATTGCAGGCCGGGCATCACCAATACATTGGCAGGCGCGGACAAGCGGCTGAATGGATAAAGCGCCATCACCTTGGTATTGAGCGCTGCATCGGGCGCCATTTCGCCCTCATACTCAAAACCGGGGTCTTCCTGGTCGAGGATCGCTACTGCAGCCCGGATATTTTCCAGCCATTTGCCGCTTGGATTGCCGAAAGTTGAATAAGACAGGAAGGCCACACGCGGTTCATGCCCCATGCGACGCGCAACTTCGGCGGTTTCGCGGGCAATATGCGCCAGTTCTTCGGCACTGGGACGTTCATTGATAGTGGTGTCGGCCAGAAAAGTGGTGTGATTCTTGCCGATCATCATATGGATGCCAAACGGCAATGCACCCTTCTTGGCGTCAAGCACCAGATGGACTTCACGCACGGTCTGCGCAAAGGTCCGCGTCACGCCTGAAATCATCGCATCACCGTGACCAAGAGCGACCAGCAAAGCAGCAAAGACATTGCGTTCCTGATTGACCATCCGGCGTACATCGCGTTCGGTATAACCGCGCCGCTGCAGGCGCTTGTAGAGATACTCAACCATCGCGGGCACATATTCGCAATCTGCCGAATTCTGGATTTCAAAGTCGCCCGGATTATCCGCCCCCAGCATATGCAGCTTGTCCGCCACGGCTTTGGTCCGGCCCACCAGTATGGGTTTGCCATAGCCAAAGTCGCGGAACTGGATCGCAGCGCGCAGCACCACATCCTCTTCCGCTTCGGCAAAGACCACCCGCTTGGGATTAGCGCGGGCGATTTCGTACGTGTTGGTGAGCACCGAGGTGGTCGGATTGAGGCGTGATTTGAGCGCCAGCCGATACGCATCGAAATCCTTGATTGGCGCCTTGGCCACGCCCGAATCCATCGCCGCCTTGGCCACGGCAGAAGACACGACTTCCATCAGCCGAGGGTCGAAAGGAACAGGGATGATGTAATCCGTGCCGAATTTGTGGTTCTTGCCGTAAGCGGCGGCTACTTCATCGGGCACCCGCTGGCGCGCCAGTTCGGCAATGGCATGCGCCGCTGCCACCTTCATTTCTTCGTTTATCGCGGTCGCTTGCACGTCCAGCGCCCCGCGGAAAATGAACGGAAATCCCAGCACATTATTGACTTGATTGGGGAAATCAGACCTGCCTGTGGCGATGATCGCATCAGGCCGCACCGCCTTGGCATCATCTGGTGTGATTTCCGGGTCAGGGTTGGCCATTGCAAAGATAATTGGCTGTTTGGCCATCTTCTTGACCCAGTCAGGCTTGAGCGCGCCCGCCGCTGACAGACCCAGAAAAATATCGGCCCCGTCGAGCGCTTCTTCCAGAGTGCGCGCCTCGGTCGGGACCGCATGAGCGCTCTTCCACTGGTCGACATCAGCCCGGCCCGGATAAATCGGACCGCTACGATCGCATACGATCACTTGATCATGCGGCACGCCCATGGCCTTGATCAGCGCGGTACATGCCAGCGCAGCCGCGCCTGCGCCATTGACCACAACCTTGATGTCCTTCAGGTCACGGTTCGTCAAATAGCAGGCATTGATCAGGCCAGCGGCAGAAATAATCGCGGTGCCATGCTGATCATCAT
>JAHEAW010000163.1 GCA_024642545.1 Erythrobacteraceae bacterium | reverse complement strand
AATAGGTCCGAACCTGTTCCACCACAGCCGCACGGTTTCGTGGCATATATCGATACCGCGCTCGTAGAGTATGTCTTCCACATTCCGCAGCGACAGCGGAAACCGCACATACATCAAAACCACGAGCCGGATCACCTCTGGCGATAAGTTGAAATAGCGGAATGGACTGGACGGTTTACGAAGTCTCGGCATCGCCTAGCCTTACCCTCACTCGCTCACTTTTCAATAAGGTGCATTTGCTTTGACAGTACCCTTGCAGCCAGTCCGCCTAACAGGACGTTCTAGTTCATAGGTTATCCTTCTTTACTGAAGGACGGCTGGGTGCCGCTCTTCATATAAGATACCCGGATTCGCGCGTCGGGTTTGCGTCCCCAATTTCCGCCATTTCGGGTTGTCCGACGAAAGCTTGAACGCGGACAAGGTGACCAATCGGCCTGGATGGACGAGCCGAGGCTTTGAGGTCAGCGTCCGATATTGGTTGCGGGATAAGCGTGAGTGACCGATTTTGGGTGTATAGTGTTGAAAAACTCGGCAGCGGTCGCGCATAGCCGAATTCTCAGCAACAATGATTCAGGTTGGCTCAATGCCGTGAATCATTGCTGCGCTAAGTAGATCATCAACGTTCCAATGTTTCCGAGGAAAACTGGTCACGGAGTTTTTCAACACAATAGGGTGGGTAGCGGACAAAAGAGCCAAAAAACCCAGTGTTACTAAATCTTCTCCCCTGCCACTGACCTGACCTCCAGCTTTCCCCAGCTAGGACTGGAGCTAATCCGGCTTGGCTATCCCAGCGCTGCGCCGTCTGGGTTCAGCAGCGGTACCACCATAACCTGATATTTGCCGGGCAAGACCCGGTTCCCGCTGCAGCTGGCGCGCAATATCTGTTACGAAGGGTTCCATCGCATAAGCGCCGGTAACTTACGGCGGGTGCGGCCGGCCAAGCATGCTGTGCATTTTTCGCAGAAGCTGCGGCAGGATACCGGGCTTGGATTGGCAGGATCCTCTGTCTATGTTTAGACCCGCCGCCGCCATCCAGCGCAGCGCAATTGCTCAGTCCTCCATCGCAGTCGCAAACATATCTTATCAGTGATCAAGGCGCTGATCCCTGCTTGCACCAAGTCCGGCCGACATCCACTCCAAAGCTATCGGTTGCACGCTCATTAGGTGCAAAGTTTGCTTTGATCAGTTAGCCTCAGGTGCTGAGCATCAACGGGCCGTGATTGATGTGTGGAAGGACATGGCGTGCGAACAGGTCACATTCCGCTGCATGAGGGTACCCTGACAGGATGAAGGCATCGATCCCTTCGGCTTGATAAGCGCGGATTTTGGCAAGCACCTGATCGGGATTACCGACAATCGCCGCACCGCAACCAGATCTGGCACGCCCGATCCCAGTCCACAGATTGTCTTCGACAAAGCCATCGTCAGCTGCACTAGCCCGCAATTCACTTTGCCTCCCAACGCCGGCCGTTGCCGCATCCAATGACTTTTCGCGGATTGCTCGGCCAACCTCATCATCCAGTTTGGATAGGAGACGTGCCGCATACGCACGCGCTTCGTCTTCCGTTTCGCGCACGATTACATGAGCTCTGTAACCGAACTTGAGCTTCCTTCCGCGCGCGCCAGCACGAGCGTTCAAATCCCCAACTACTTCCCGCACCTTGTCCATCGTGTCCGGCCACATCAAATAAACGTCTGCAGCTTCGGCCGCAGCTTCTCGTGCTGCAGGACTTAATCCGCCGAAATACAGTGGCGGACATCTGCCTGACATTGTGGTGATCCGGGGAGGGTCGAGGTTAAGGTCATAAAACTCACCATGGTGGGACAGATGTTCGCCATTGAGCATCGTTTTGAGGATTTTCATCACCTCAACCGTGCGGGCATAACGTGGTTCGCTGTCAAGCTTTTGGCCGGGAAGGTCGCTGGAAATGATATTGACCGTCAGCCGCCCCCCCATGATCCTGTCAAGCGTGGCGATTCGCCGGGCCAATTGTGGCGGCCAGTCCTCCCCAATCCGCACAGCCATCAAAAGCCTCATCCGCTGCAAGAAAGGGGCGATCGCAGAAGCGAAAACTGTTGTGTCCAGACCTAGCTGGTAGCCGGAGGGCAGCAGGATGTTGTCGAAGCCACCCTTTTCTGCGGCCATAACGATATTCCGGCAATGTTCCCAGCTCGAACTCAGCAAAGGATCGGGCTGGCCGAGAAATTCGTAGTCGTCATCACACAATGCAGAAAACCAGCTGATCTCACACGGCGTGTTCTGAGCATTTCTCATGGCAACTTCTCCCCTCGTGCAGCGACCAGAACGCTATACCAGCTCTCTCGGGTCCATTGGATGTCGTAAGCTTGCGCTGCTTCGGCAATACGGTCGGCGTTCTGTGTTCCCACGATCGGCACCACCCCAGCAGGATGCACCATGAGCCAGCTATATGCGGCCGCAGTCCGGCCTACGCCATGCGCCTGAGCTACCTCGTCTAGTGCAACTGCGACTGCCAGTTCACGCGGACTTTCAGGCATCGCTATGCGGCCACCGCCCAGCGGCGACCAGGCCAGAACCGTCAAATCGTGCTGCATCGCGTAATCCAATTCACCATTCTCAATTGGTGTCAGACACAATGGCGACATCTCAGGCTGGGTGCTGGCCAAGGGAAGACCCAGGAACGTCTGCAGCGCATCGATTTGGGCCAACGTAAAGTTGGACACTCCCAATGCACGGATCTTACCAGCATCAACACCTTTTTGCAGCGCAGCAGCGGTTTCCTGCGGGTGCGTCAGTATATCCGGCCGATGGATTTGCCAAAGATCGATAACTTCGGTTTGCAGGCGGGTCAGCGACGCATCTATCGCGTCAGCCAGATAGGCTCCACCGCTGTCATAAGGCAGAGGTGGCCGGATCCCGCCTTTGGTCGCAAGCACCATCTTGCTCCGCACCTCAGGATGCGTGCCAAGAACTGTGCCCAGCAAAGTTTCGGCATCGCCAAAGCCAGAAGCCCCATCGAAACCGTAGATGTCTGCAGTGTCGAATAATGTGATCCCACTGTCTAAAGCGGTCTCAATCAACCCTAAGGCGTTTTGCGGGTCGCCTGCAAAACGCCACATCCCCCAGGCGAGGGACGATATCTCAATACCGCTGTCGCC
>JAHEAW010000077.1 GCA_024642545.1 Erythrobacteraceae bacterium | reverse complement strand
ACTGACGCGGGTTTATTCAAAGAGGGACCGTGCCCGGCTTGCCTGGATCATGCGGGCCAAGAACGTTGGCTTCAGCCTCACTGAAATTCGCGAGATGATCGATTTGTATGATCTTGACGATGGCCGGGTTGAACAGCGCCGCGTGACTATCGACCGGTGCCGCCGGCATGTCGAAAAACTCAAACGGCAACGCGATGATATAGATTCATCAATCAGCGAATTGACGGATTTTATCAAACAAATTGAAAATCTTGACGTTGGTGGCCGACGAGGCTGATCCAGCCAAGCCGCACCCTATCGAAACAAGGATCACACCATGCCAACTTACACCGCCCCCACGCGTGATACGCGCTTTGTCGTCAATGAAATGCTTGATCTTGCAAGCTACGGCAATTTGCCCGGGTTTGAAAATGCCTCGGCCGATATGATCGATACAGTGATCAATGAAGCAGGCAAATTCTGCGCTGAAGTGCTGCATCCGCTCAATCAGGTTGGTGACCATGAAGGGTGCACCCGGCATGCGGACGGCAGTGTCACCACGCCGACCGGGTTCAAACAAGCTTTCCAGCAGTACCGGGAATCGGGCTGGGGCACGATTGCGCAGCCGGAAGAATTTGGCGGGCAAGCCATGCCCCATGTACTGGGCTTTGTGGTTGAGGAATTCATGGCGACGTCCAACCAGGCGTTTGCGATGTATCCTGGCCTCACAACCGGCGCGGTTTCGGCAATTTTGGCCAAAGGATCGCCCGAACAGCAGCAGAAATATCTGCCCAAGATGATTTCAGGTGAATGGCTTGGCACAATGAACCTGACAGAGCCGCAATGCGGTACCGATCTCGGCATGATTCGGACGAAGGCAGAGCCACAGGGTGATGGTTCCTATGCCATTACCGGCACCAAGATATTCATTTCCGCTGGAGAGCATGACCTGACCGACAACATCATCCATCTGGTATTGGCCAAGACGCCGGGTGCACCTGACAGCACCAAAGGCATCTCGCTCTTTATTGTCCCTAAGGTGCTGGTTGATGATGAGGGAACCCTGGGAGAACGCAACGCCGTTCAGTGCGGCTCAATCGAAGAAAAGATGGGCATTCACGGGAATGCGACCTGCGTCATGAATTATGACGGGGCCAAGGGTTGGATGGTAGGCGAAGAGAACAAGGGCCTCGCTGCGATGTTCATCATGATGAATGCGGCCCGCTTGGGGGTTGGCATTCAAGGCCTGGCGCAAGCAGAAGTCGCTTACCAGAATGCGGTGGCTTACGCGCTTGACCGGAGGCAGGGCCGTGCTCTTACCGGCCCGACAGAGCCCGCAGCGCAAGCAGATCCAATTTTTGTCCACCCTGATGTGCGCCGCATGTTGATGGATGCCAAAGCATTCACCGAAGGCATGCGGGCACTGGCTTTGTGGGGAGCATTGCAGGTTGATCTGACGCACAAGGCACAGACCGAAGAAGATCGGGCTGCAGCCGACATGATCATCAGCTTGCTAACTCCAGTGATCAAGGGATACGGCACGGACAAGGGCTATGACATTGCCACCAATATGCAGCAAGTCTTTGGCGGGCATGGTTATGTGACCGAATGGGGGATGGAGCAATTTGTCCGCGATTCGCGGATCGCGATGATTTATGAGGGTACCAACGGGGTTCAGGCAATGGACCTGTGTGGCCGCAAACTGGCGCAGAACGGCGGCGCGGCGATCCAGCTTTTTTTCAAGACCGTGGATGATGAAATTGCAGCAGCGATGGCTGACGATACTTTGAAACCGGTTGCCACCGCGCTTGATAAGGCACTTGGTGAGCAAAAGGCTGCGACTATGTGGTTCATGCAGCATGCGATTCAGAACCCCAATGATTTGGGTGCAGGCGCGCATCACTATATGCATATTATGGGGATTGTGACGCTGGGCCTTATGTGGCTGCGCATGGCCAGGATAGCCCTGGCAAAGCTGGCAGAGGGTACTGATGACAAGGCTTTTTACGAAGCCAAGGTGACTACGGCACGCTATTATGCCGATCGTTTCCTGCCCGACGCCGGAGCGCTGCGCCGCAAGCTGGAAACTGGATCAGAAACGATGATGGCGCTGCAAGCAGACGATTTTGCAACCGCTGCCTAAATCCTGCTGGCAAACGGAACATCATGGCCCGGACACTGCGTCCGGGCCGTTTTGTTTCAAGCCAACACTTCGTCAAACAGGGCGTGCATCGCGCTCCAGCTCTGCAGGTCAGCACTTGCATCATAGGCGGGATTGGGTGCGCCATCGGGCATGACGGGCATAGTGAATCCATGCTGAACCCCGGCATAGCTATGGAAATGCCAGTTGCCGCTGATCTGATCCATCTCTTCCCAGAAGCCGCTTACCTGACTGCGCGGAACCAGCGAATCGGCATCGCCGTGGCAAACCAGCATTCGCGTGCCGATTGGCGCAGTTGCGGGGAAGGCAGTTGCCAGCAGGCCGTGAAAGCTAGCTACTGCTGCCAGGTTCTGTCCGTCGCGTGCCATCTCCAGCACTGCCATTCCGCCGAGACAGAATCCAATCGCCAGATGCGGAAGGTTTGGTTCGAGACTGCAGAGCAGTTCAATCGTCGCACGAAACCGGTCACGCATCGCTTTTGGATCAGACCGCAGCCGCGTGACCGCTGCAAAGGCCTGTTCGATTGTCTCGGGCGCTTCGGGGCCATAAAAATCGCCGACCACGACCGCATAGCCAGCAGCAACCAGCGTGCGGGCCTTTGCTTCAACTCCGGGCGTCGTGTTCATAAACGTGGGATAGACCGCCACAGCCCCACGTACCGAGCCGACGGGCCGCATATGAAGCGCGGTCAACTGGGTGTTGCCATCGCGGTAAGCGACCTTTTGAAACGCGGTCATTCGGGAAGAAAATCCGGTACGGAGAGATAACGTTCGCCGGTATCGTAATTGAACCCCATAACGCGCGTGCCAGGCGCCAGATCAGGCAATTTCCTGGTAATTGCCGCCAGGGTCGCACCGCTTGAGATGCCGACTAACAAACCTTCTTCCGCGGCAGAACGGCGCGCCATCTCTTTGGCAGCTTCCGCGTCGACCTGAATTGCCCCGTCAATCGCCTGTGTGTGAAGATTACTCGGAATGAAGCCGGCGCCAATGCCCTGAATGGGGTGCGGACCCGGCTGACCACCTGAGATCACCGGTGAGAGTTCCGGCTCCACAGCATAGGCCCTCATTTCAGGCCAGTGCCGCTTCAATTCCTCAGCGCAGCCGGTCATGTGACCGCCTGTGCCCACCCCTGTAATCATGACATCGATCGGCGTATCGGCAAAATCTGTCAGAATTTCCTGCGCCGTCGTGCGGACATGCACCGCAACATTGGCGGGATTGTCGAATTGCTGCGGCATCCATGCGCCTTGGGTTTGGGCAACCAATTCCTGCGCGCGTTCAATCGCGCCTTTCATGCCCTTGGCTTTGTCGGTCAGATCAAACCTGGCGCCATAGGCCAGCATCAAGCGGCGGCGTTCAATCGACATCGATTCGGGCATGACCAGCAGCAGCTTGTACCCTTTGACTGCTGCCACCATGGCAAGCCCCACGCCGGTATTACCCGAAGTCGGCTCGATGATGGTGCCGCCGGGCTTGAGTTCGCCTGATTTTTCGGCGGCTTCGATCATGGCCAGGCCAATCCGGTCCTTGATCGAACCACCGGGATTGGATCGTTCGGATTTGATCCACACTTCATGGTCCGGGAATAAACGTGACAAGCGAATATGGGCGGTGTTCCCAATCGTTTCTAAAACCGATGCAGCTTTCATGCGGGTCTCTCCTCATGCTCAGATTCTTCAACATAGGTGGACGAAAAGGTCTTGGCTCGCCGAATTTCGGGGAACCACCACGCCCACAGCAAAGTAATCACTATCGCACCCGCGCCACCAAACACAACCGCGCCAGTGGCTCCCAATAATGCAGCAGCCAGACCAGACTGCATTTCACCAAGTTCGTTGGACGCCGAAATCGCCAGACCGGAAATGGACGATACGCGCCCGCGCATCTGGTCCGGGGTCTTAAGTTGCACCAGCGAGGAGCGGATGAATACAGAAACCATGTCCGCTGCTCCAAGCAACGCCAGCAATCCGAGCGACAGAAAATAATTCCGCGACAAACCGAACGCCACTGTCGCGGTGCCGAACAGTCCGACCGCCCAGAGCATCTTTACGCCCACATTGGTCTCAAGCGGACGGAAGGAAAGCAGCAGCGCCACCAGCGCCGCACCGGCCGCAATGGCGCCGCGCATGAAACCAAGACCTTCCGGGCCAACGCCGAGGATATCACGCGCATAGACTGGGAGCAGGGCAGTCGCTCCGGCAAGCAGGACCGCGAAAAGGTCGAGCGTGATGCAGCCGAGCAGGAAGCGTTCCTGTTTGACGAACTGGAATCCCTGAATCATCTGCCGGATCGGATGAAGCGGAGGTCCATCATGTATGGCGCGGACCGGCCTGACGGTCATAATCAGCACTGCAGACACGACTAACAGGCCCGCTGAAAGGAAGTGCGGCAAGGACGGCGAATAGCCAAACAACACCCCGCCAACACCCGGCCCGATGACGGTACCTACCTGCCATGCGATCGACCCCAATGCGATGGCACGCGGCAGCAAGCGCGGCGGAACAATATTGGGTGCAATTGCGCTCAGGGCTGGGCCATTGAAGACGCGCGCCGCGCCGTGCATGGAGGCCAGGGTGAATAGGATCGGCAGATTGAGAGCTTCCTGCCATGTCAGGATTGCCAGCGTCAGGGCAATGCAGGCGTCAACCAGGTTGGCCAACATTGCCACCACGCGCCGGTCGAACCGGTCTGCCGTGATCCCCGCTACAGGCGTCAGCAGAAACAGCGGAACAAATTGCGCCAAGCCAAGAAGACCAAGCTGAAACGCGGCCTCCGGCCTCGACATAGCGTAGTCGCTGCGCGCGATATCGTATGTTTGGTAGCCAATCAGAACGACCATTGAGATGGTCGAGAATACGGCGAGGAAGCGTGCCACCCAGAACCGCCGATAATCGGCGATTGCTAGCGGTGAGGTTATCTGATCAATCGGTGCGGTTTCCACCACCGCGCCATGGCAGGCGCAAGCGGCGATTCCAAGCAATCACTGCTGATCAGACGCAAAACAATCGCTCGACCACCCTTAGCGGCTGCGACGCAGTCTTGGGTTGGGCTGTAACGTGTCAATCATCTGCATGAAATCATCCAGCCGGATGATCCGCTCAAACTGGAAGCCTGCACGCGCATCCTTGGTCCAGATGACATAGGCTTCGATCCGACCAATAACCGGGAGCCGCACAATCACCCGGTCCCCCCGGCCCAGGTTCATGCCGTCATCAACCATGAATCCATGCGCTGAAATATTGCTGATATGCAATTTGATATCACCACGATCATGGTGTTCTGCGATTACCGGCACGTCTACCGGATGCCGCGAAGCACGCCGCAGATCGGTGACAGACAATTGAGCTCCTACAGTCACAAGCAGACGACCCTTCCCTCGATTTATTCGAAGGGCCTTGATGCCGCAAAAAGGCTGATATTTTGTAAAGAGCCATCGTCCAATTTTGGGACAGTATGGCGGATTTCCAGGTTTTCAGCGGGTCAGAATGCCGTGTTTCTTCTTGCCAACACTAAGCTTGGCAGTTTCAGCATCAGTGAGTTGCAGGACAAGTTGAGCGTCGGTGACCGGCAGGTCATTGAGTTTGACCGCACCTTCGGCAAGCTTACGCTTCGCTTCCCCATTGGACTGGGTGAACCCGATTGCGGTGCAAATTGCAGTTATGCCCATTCCCTCGGCCCCGATCGCCAGTGTTGGCAGATCACCGCCCAATCCGCCGCCTGTGAAAGTCGCAGCAGCCGTGGCCTCGGCAGCCTTGGCTGCGGCATCCCCGCGCACCAGCCGGGTCACTTCATTGGCCAGCACGATTTTTGCAGCGTTGATTTCGCTGCCTTCCAGCGTCTCCAGCCGGGCAACCTCAGCAACCGGAATGTCGGTGAACAGGCGCAAGAACCGTCCAACATCGCGGTCATCGGTGTTGCGCCAGAATTGCCAGAAATCATAAGCGGGCAATTGCGCTTCGTTGAGCCAGACAGCGCCTGCAGCGGTCTTGCCCATTTTAGCCCCGTCAGCTGTGGTGATAAGCGGCGTGGTCAGGCCAAACAGTTCAGCACCGTCCATCCGGCGCCCCAGTTCGATCCCATTGACAATATTGCCCCATTGGTCACTGCCGCCCATTTGCAAACGGCAACCGTGACGAAGCGACAATTCGCGGAAGTCAAAGGCCTGAAGGATCATGTAATTGAATTCTAGAAAGGTCATTGGCTGTTCGCGCTCGAGCCGAAGTTTGACCGAATCAAAAGTCAGCATGCGGTTGATCGTGAAATGCGGCCCCACATCGCGCAGCAATTCGACGTAGCCCAGTGCACTTAGCCAATCGTCATTATTTATCATGATCGCATCGGTCGGCCCGTCCCCGAAGGTCAAAAGATTTTCAAAGGCCGTGAGGATCGAGGCAATGTTTTGCTGGATCGTCTCGTGCGCCAGCAATTTGCGGCTTTCATCCTTGCCAGAAGGATCACCCACCTTGGTGGTGCCGCCGCCCATTACCACGATTGGCTTATGGCCAGCCTGTTGCAATCGCCGCAGCATCATGATCTGGACCAGGCTGCCAATATGCAGTGAAGGTGCGGTTGCATCAAAGCCAATATAACCGGGCACGATCTGCCTGACGGCGAGCGTATCGAGCGCTGCCGCATCGGTCATCTGGTGGATATAACCTCGCTCGTCGAGCAGGCGCAGGAGATCGGATTTATATTGGCTCATGATCCGCGGCCCCTAGCAGGCAATTATCGGTCTCCCAAGTGTCTTGCAGGCGGTGCCGCGCTAAGCAATAGAGGGGGATGCACAAACTCATCCTTCATCCCAACTGCGCTACCGGTCCGATCTACGCGATAAGCGCATCCTGCAACGCTACAACCAATGGCTGTCAGGCAGAATTCCGCCTCCACGGCGATTGTACAAAAATCAAAATTCCTGCGGGCACGCCATCTATCCGGATGGACAATCTTTGGCAGACCACGTGTTTTGAGATTTTCTGGCAACCGGAAGGCGGTGCATATTACCGCGAGTTCAACCTTTCTCCGTCGAGCAGGTGGGCTTGCTATGATTTTGACGATTTCCGGCTGAATTCCCGCGATGCGCCAGTCAGCGACATCGCCATTGCCTGTTCCTTCACCGATGATGAATTGGTTCTGACGGCTTCGATTGGATCACAATTGCCGCTGCCTGCCAGTGCCGCGCTCAACGCCGTGGTGGAGGATCTGGATGGCAATATCCAATTCTGGGCGCTCGCATTTCCTGATGGCAAGCCAGAGTTCCACAGCGAAGTATGCCGCCAACTGGTCCTGACACAGTGAATGTCCAGTTCGGTATTGACCGGCTGCTGGGCGTCCCTGCGCTGCTTGCACAATTGAAAGGGCGGCGCGCGGCGCTGGTGGCTCACCCGGCATCGGTGACGGTAGATCTTACTCATTCGCTTGACGCGCTGATTGGCGCCGGGGTGAATGTGACCAGCGCGTTCGGCCCCCAGCACGGCCTCAAAGGCGACAAGCAGGACAATATGGTCGAAACGGCGGACGAAACCGATCCGCAATACGGCATTCCGGTGTTCAGCCTCTATGGCGAAGTGCGCCGCCCGACCGGGCAGATGATGTCGAGCGCGGATGTGTTCCTGTTCGACCTTCAGGACCTCGGCTGCCGGATCTACACCTTTGTCACTACCTTGCTCTATCTGCTTGAAGAAGCGGCGAAGCATGGAAAAGAGGTATGGGTGCTGGACCGGCCCAATCCGGCAGGCCGCCCGGTGGAAGGCACGCTGCTGGTACCGGGGCAGGAAAGCTTCGTCGGGGCCGCGCCAATGCCGATGCGCCACGGGCTGACGATGGGCGAGATGGGACACTGGTTTATCAACCACTTCGGGTTGGATGTGGACTACCGTGTGGTCGAAATGACCGGCTGGCAGCCCGATGTCGCGCCGGGCTTCGGCTGGCCGGAAGACCGCTTGTGGATCAACCCCAGTCCGAATGCGGCAGGCCTTAACATGGCGCGCTCCTATGCCGGGACGGTCATGATCGAGGGCGCCAATGTCAGCGAAGGGCGGGGCACAACCCGCCCGCTGGAAGTGCTGTTCGGCGCGCCCGATCTGGACGCTGCCGCGATCCACGCAGAAATGAAGCGTATCGCGCCGCAGTGGCTTTCAGGATGCAAATTGCGCGAGTGCTATTTCGAACCGACTTTCCACAAGCACGCGGGCCAATTATGCAGCGCGCTGATGATCCATGCCGAAGGTCCGTTTTACGATCACGCCGTGTTCCGCCCGTGGCGGTTGCAGGCGCTGGCGTTCAAGGCCATCCGCAATCTCCACCCTGACTACGATCTGTGGCGGGATTTTCCCTACGAATACGAGATGGATCGGCTGGCGATCGACGTGATCAATGGCGGCCCGGCGTTGCGCGAATGGGTCGACGATGCGGCGTTGGATGCCGATGATCTGGAAGCGATTGCTGGCGCAGATGAGGCGGCTTGGACGGACCAAATTCGCCCCTTCATCCGCTACTGAACCTCCGCAAATCATGCTCCCGATTAGGTGATAGCATTCTGCGGTGTTATCTCGGCTTGGTAGGGGAGGGATACCATGCCAGCAAGACAGTTCGATCGTGATCGCTTCGTCGAAGATTGCGTTGCCGCAAACGCGGAAGCTCAACCGCAAGCTGCAGTAAAGGAGGTGTTGGCGTGTGCCGTGTCGGATCACGGATCAGTCCTTGATGCGCTTGGTCCGCCAACCGAAGCCGGGCTCGATGTCCTGCTTCGTTCACCAAGCCTGACCATCTTTGCCGCCAAATGGACGCCGCAAATGAATCTGCTCCCGCACAATCACGCGATGTGGGCGCTGATCGGGATTTATACCGGCCGGGAGGACAACATTCTCTGGAAGAGGCGCGACGGAACAATACAGGCAAAAGGCGCCGCGTCTCTATTTGTTGGCGATGTAACAGCTCTGGGCCCGGACGCGATCCATTCAGTGACTAACCCGCTTATGCGGTTTACCGGCGGGCTCCACATCTACGGCGGCGACTTCTTCGGCGTCCATCGCAGCCAATGGGACCCTGAAACGCTGGAAGAACAGCCGACAGACGGGGACTCGATGAGGGCCATGTTCGACCGTGAGAATTCACGCCACTAGCAGAGCCCTATGTCTTAGGCGCCCGCCTTTCTGCTCAATTCCCGCATCGCATCGTCCAGCCCGTCCAGCGTCAGCGGGTACATCCGGTCATTTACCAGCTGCTTGAGCATCTTGGTCGATTGCGAATAGTTCCACTGTTGCTCCGGCACCGGGTTCAGCCATACGGTTGCGGGGTAGGTGTTCGCGACCCGCTGCATCCACACCGCGCCCGCTTCCTCGTTCATATGTTCCACGCTGCCGCCCTGGTGGGTGATTTCATAAGGGCTCATCGCGGCATCGCCGACGAAGACGATTTTATAGTCGTGACCGTATTTGTGGAGGATGTCCCAGGTCTTGGTCCGTTCGGCCCAGCGGCGACGGTTGTCCTTCCACACGCCTTCGTACAGGCAGTTGTGGAAATAGAAGAATTCGAGGTTTTTGAACTCGCTATTGGCTGCGCTGAACAATTCTTCGACCACCTTGATAAACGGGTCCATCGAGCCGCCGACATCAAGAAACAGCAGCAGCTTCACCGCATTGTGCCGTTCGGGCCGCATATGGATGTCGAGCCAGCCCTGCTTGGCAGTGCCTTCGATCGTCGCGTCCAGATCGAGCTCGTCGGCAGAGCCTTCACGTGCAAACCGCCGCAGGCGGCGCAGCGCCATCTTGATGTTGCGCGTACCCAGCTCGCGGGTGTTGTCGAGATTCTTGAACTCGCGCTTCTCCCATACCTTGATCGCGCGCTTGTGCTTGCCTTCGCCGCCAATGCGCACGCCTTCGGGATTGTAGCCGGAATTGCCAAACGGGCTGGTGCCGCCAGTGCCGACCCATTTATTGCCGCCCTGATGGCGCTTTTCTTGCTCCTCGAGGCGCTTTTTCAGCGTCTCCATGATTTCGTCCCAGTCCCCCAGTGACTTGATCTTTTCCATCTCTTCCGGGGTCAGGAACTTCTCTGCCACCGCTTTCAGCCAATCTTCCGGGACATCCACGGCCTGCTGGCCATAATCGGTCATGATGCCTTTGAAGACCTTGTTGAACACTTGGTCGAACCGGTCGAGCAACCCTTCATCCTTCACAAAGGTCGCTCGGCTCAAATAATAGAACGCCTCGGGCGTCTGTTCGATCACATCACGGTCCAACGCCTCAAGCAGCGTGAGATGCTCCTTGAAGGAGGCAGGAATGCCAGCCGCGCGCAGCTCGTCTACAAAATCGAAAAACATGGTGTCACCTTAATGTGCCTTGCGCCTCTGCGCCAGTGGCGTGTTGCGGTACTGGACGGTGCAATGCCGACACGAGCACAAAGGAGATATACATCAGCAGATACCAGGCCCCCATCTTTGTGAGCGGGACCATATGCCAACTTTGATCCTGACTCGGATAGGACCATGCGCGGGTGAAGGTTCCCAGATTTTCGGCAAACCAGATGAATAGCGAGACGAGCAACCAGCCGAGCAGCAGCGGCATCCACCGGTCATGTTTCCAAACGCGGAAATGCACTCTGCAGCGTGCGAAAAGCAAGCCAATCGCTGCAAACAGCAGCATTCTGAAATCAACGAGAAAATGATGCGTGAAGAAATTGACGTAAATCGCCGTTGCCAGAACATAGGTATGCCAAGTGGTTGGGTAATGCGTAAAGCGGAAGTCAAATATACGCCAGACACGCGCCAGATAACTGCCCACAGCTGCATACATGAAGCCTGAAAACAATGGGACATCGCCGACCCTCAGCAGGCTTGGTTCTGGGTATACCCACGATCCGGCGGCTGTCTTGAACAACTCCATCACTGTGCCGACGACATGAAAGGCGAAGATAACCTTTGCTTCTGACAGAGTCTCCAAACGGAAAACCAGCATTGCCAATTGAATTGCCAAGGCAGCCAAGGTCAAAAAGTCATAGCGGGCCAGAGCCGCGTGGTCGGGATAAAACAGGTGCGTACCAAGCAGCAGCGCCAACATCAGACCGCCAAACAGGCAAGCCCACCCTTGCTTGAAGCCGAACAGCACAAATTCATAGAGCCAAGATGGCGGTCCGGGCCGTGGATTGAAGGCTTCAAGCCGTCGGCGAATACCCGCAAAGCGCGTCTCGACTGCCCATACCTCAAGCACTTCTGGCAATTTACCCTCATCGGAAGCTGGCATAATCTTGGAATCTCCAAGGAGGCTTAACCCATCACTAACTATACGCAGGCTAGGGGTTTACCAACGAATACGGGGACGGGATTTCCATGAAACACGAGAGCTTTGATCTATCTTCAGCCCAAGCGATAGACGTTATTCCTGAAAGCTGCGGTGAAGTTATTGTTGGCTGCTCTGATGCGGCCGGCATCGTGCAATCGGTCATCGCCTCGTCAGAGCGCCTGCGCGCCGAACATGATGCGCTGCAAGGCACCGTTGCCGAATTGGAAGCTGACCAGCGTAAGGTTTCCGAAGCAAGCGATGAGGCGCGGCTGCTATCGGAACGTGCAATCGAGCGGCTGGGGCAGGGCACAGAG
>JAHEAW010000162.1 GCA_024642545.1 Erythrobacteraceae bacterium | reverse complement strand
GGTAGATGGCCGTTTCGCGCCGCGCGCCGCCCAGCAGGCAAAGGCTGCCACACCAGCATCTGCCGGCCAGCCGCCAAAAAATGGCGACGATGAGCCCAAGCTCACGCTTGCGAGGTAAACCGATATTGAACTGCGGCAAAGCGAGAGAGACTCTCGACTTTGAATGATTGAGATTTGGCTAGTCCTTGCAGTTGCGAACAAGGATGTTACGCCAACTTATCTGCAATAGAGAATGCTAGTCATCACTTTGGACCAGAGTTCAGCCCATATCCCGTTGGGGGGAAAGAGCCAGTTTGAGCAGACTGGCGGGATCGCCTTAGGCAAGAGGGCGGTTTTGGACCGCTATACTTTTCAGCTGCCGCTCTGCGTTGTCTTTGTCGCGGGCCTGCAGGCAGGCTTGGCGGTGCTGCTTCTGCCGCAACACGTCAATCTCACTGTGGCCTTCAGTACTTTTGCTGCGACTCAGAGTGCTAACATAATTGCGTTGCTTATCTTCCGGGAAATTCGCAGGGTTCCTGGCACCCGCAAATTTTCCGTTATTTTGCCTTCTTTTCTCATCGCCTATACGGTTCCGACCCTTTTCATCCTGTTCTTCAGGCTGCACTATAGTCTGGTTATCGGTCTGGCCGGTTTTTTGGGCGGAATTCTGTTTGTCTGGATGATGCACGGCATGCGAAGGACTGTGCAACGTGAGACACTGCACATCATTCCCAGCGCCTATACCATGTTGCTGGTACAGGAGGTAACGGGACTCGATGCAGATATAATTGACGGCGTTGAAGGCCTCCGGCAGCTCGCGGGCGGCGCAGTAATTGTCGATTTGCGCGAGGACATCTCTTCTGAATGGGAACGTGAGATTGCACGGGCTGTGCTGCGAGGGATTCCTGTCTATCACGTAAAGCAAATTTACGAATCCCTGACTGGACGGGTGCGCATCGACAGTCTCTCGGAAAACGCATTCGGGGCATTGGTGCCATCGAAGAGCTATCTGCTTATCAAGCGCGTCATCGACATTGTCCTGAGTGCACTTGGCCTCCTGATCTTTGCTGTTCCGATGGCATTCATTGCAGCGGCAATCAGGCTGGATTCGCCTGGGCCAGCAATTTTCCGTCACACCCGCATTGGCTATCGAGGCAAATCGTTCAGGACACTCAAATTCAGGACAATGTATTCAGACACTTCCGATCACGCCGATATCGAAAATCAGATGACTGTCAAAGGCGACCTGCGCATTACCCCCGTCGGGCGGTTCTTGCGAAGCATCCGGCTGGATGAAGTGCCACAGCTGATCAATGTCCTGCGCGGCGAAATGAGCTTGATTGGTCCGCGGCCCGAAGCACTGGCATTGTCAGAGTGGTATCAAAAGCATCTCGATTTTTATGACTATCGCCATATCGTGCGGCCCGGGATCACCGGCTGGGCTCAGGTCAACCAGGGCCATGTGGTCAATCTGGAAGATGTGTCAGTCAAAACCCAGTATGATTTCTACTACATCAAGAACATCTCGGGCTGGCTGGATTTTCTAATCATGATCCGCACAATCGGGGTGGTCCTTAAGCGAGATGGTGCCCACTGATTCTGGCCAGAAAATCAGCTTAGTCCAGTACTTCGGCGCGCAAGGCTTTGCGGTCGAGTTTGCCGATCATGGTCTTGGGCAATTCGGCGCGGATCACTACGCCCTTTACCCGCTCGTGCTTGCCCACGCGTTGATTGAGCCATTGCTCCAGATCGGCTCCGGTTTCTGAAGTGCCCTCGTTGAGCGTCACATAAGCCATCGGCATTTCGCCGTGATATGCGTCAGGCACGCCAATCACCAAGGCTTCCTTGACGACGGGATTCTGCACCAGAACCGCTTCAACCTGGCTCGGGAAAACCTTAAAGCCCCCGACCGCAATCATATCCTTGCTGCGGTCAACGATGGTGATGAAGCCATCATCATCGATTGTCGCCACATCGCCCGTGCGAAGCCAATTCTCACTATCGATCATGACGAATGCCGCCGCCAGCGCATCGGGCCGGTTCCAGTATCCGCGCATGATCTGCGGCCCGATTACAACCAATTCGCCCGGCTCCCCATGCGGCGCAGGCCGCGAGACATCCTCCTTGTCACGCAGGCAAATGCGCGTCTGCGGCAGAACCTGCCCGATGGTGCCCGGCTTGCGCGGGCCCTGATAGGGATTGGCGGACACCACCCCTGCGCTTTCGGTGAGGCCGTACCCTTCCACCAGCCGTGCGCCAGAGATCACCTCGAACTTCTCACGCAGAGGAGCTGCCAATGGCGCGCCGCCCGAGATACACACTTGGAGCGAGGAAAAATCAGTTCGCTTGGCCTGCTTATGGTCAAGCAAAGCCTGAAACATGGTTGGCACGCCAGGCAAAGAAGTAGGCTTGACCCGCTCTATCGCTGCCAGCGCCTGACCTGCTTGAAAGCGCGGCAGCATGACAATGCAGCCGCCTTTGGTCACCGTCCGGTTGAGCACGCAGGTGTTGGCAAAGACGTGAAACATCGGCAGCACACCCAAGATCACGTCTCGGCCTTCAAACGGGTCAATCGCATTGACCTGCTGCGCATTGGCCGAAAGATTGGCATGGGTCAGCATCGCGCCCTTGGGCGTGCCTGTGGTGCCGCCGGTATATTGCAGCAATGCCAGATCATCATCGGGGTCGATGGCCACAGACGCAAGATGGCCCTTGCCCAACGCATCGGCCCAGCCAATAATCTGCGGCCGCTGCGGGATAGGGGTAATTTGCTTGCGCCCGAACAACTTTAGCGCAGCTCGCTTGGTCCACGGCAACATATCACCTAGCTGACCCACAACCAGTTTGCCCAGCGATGACCCATCCAACACTTCGATTGCGGTTGGCAGTAGAGAGGTGACGTCGAGCGTGACCAAAATGTCAGTGCCCGAATCCTCCACCTGATGCGACAATTCTGCCGCGCTGTAGAGCGGCGAGAAATTGACCACCACAGCGCCGGCCATCATCGCCCCGAAATAGGCCGAGACATAGATCGGCACATTGGGCAGGAACAGGCCGATCCGGTGCCCCTTTTCCACCCCGGCAGCCTGAAGCCCGGCAGCAAAGCTGCGGGCTTCATCGAAGATGTCCTGATAAGTGTAGGACCGCCCGAAAAAATCGGCC
>JAHEAW010000076.1 GCA_024642545.1 Erythrobacteraceae bacterium | reverse complement strand
CGACTTTTGTGTTGCTTCGTTCTCCATGCGACCGACGATATCGTTTGCCGCGCCTAAGGCAAGCGTCGCGATTCTGGTTTTCCCAAAACCTTTACTTTCATGAGATTAGATGGGCCTCCTGCGAGGCTGATATCAGGCGTGCGTGCCACAAACCAGAGCGACTCGCGCCGCTCCGGTTCAAATCGTCACAGTTTGCCAAGCAGATATTCGGCCGAACTTACCGAGAAATCACCCGGCGCTTCGACATTGATCTGTTCAACAACGCCATCATTGATGACCATAGAATATCGCTGGCTACGGGTGCCCATGCCAAAGCCCTGGAAATCTGCGTCCAACCCAAGTGCGGAAGCAAATTCGCCGTTACCGTCTGCGAGCATGGAAATGTCACCGGCTTCATTAGCCTTGCTCCATGCGCCCAGCACAAAGGCATCATTGACCGAAGTGCAGGCGATTTCGTCGATGCCCGCCGCCTTCAGATCAGAGGCCTTTTCGATATAGCCGGGCAAATGCCGGGCGGAACAGGTTGGCGTGTAAGCGCCCGGAACTGCGAACAGGGCGACCTTCTTGCCGGCAAAATAGTCGGCCGACTGGACCTGCTCAGGCCCTTGGGCGGTTGCCTTCACCAGTTTTACGTCGGGCAGCTTGTCTCCGATGGAGATGGTCATGCGGTAATATCCTTTCGTGTGCGCTTCAGTCTCCAGACGATATAGGGTCTCTCCGTGGCTCGGCAATGACAAGATCATATAAAGATCGCTTTATATTTGCGTCTCGGAGCGGCAACGGTTAGATGCGCCCCCGACCAGCTTGCCCGCTTTCGCAGGCTGAAAACCCAATTCCCCAGGAGATTGAAACGTGGCCGCTGACAAGAATCAGGATTACATTATCAAGGACATTTCGCTGGCTGATTATGGTCGTGCGGAAATCGCGATTGCGGAAACCGAAATGCCCGGCCTGATGGCGCTGCGCGAAGAATTTGGCACCAGCAAGCCGCTCAAGGGAGCGCGTATCACTGGATCTCTGCATATGACGATCCAGACTGCCGTTTTGATCGAAACCCTGACCGCACTAGGTGCGGAAGTTCGCTGGGCAACCTGCAACATCTTTTCAACGCAGGATCATGCCGCGGCCGCCATTGCTGCGTCGGGCGTGCCGGTTTTTGCTATCAAGGGCGAGAGTCTGGCCGACTATTGGGACTATGTGGGCAAGATTTTTGATTGGTGGAGCCATGCAGAACCCGATCAGACCGCCAATATCATCCTGGATGATGGCGGCGATGCGACAATGTTTGCCCTGTGGGGCGCGCGTCTGGAAGCTGGCGAAACCATGCCAGAACCGCAGAACGCTGAAGAGATTGAGATGCAGCGCGCGCTCAAGGCTTATGTGGCCAAGAACCCTGGCTATCTGACCAAGTCGGTCAAGAACATCCGAGGCGTATCGGAGGAAACGACCACTGGTGTTCACCGGCTCTATCAGATCGCCAAACAGGGCAAGCTGCCATTCCCGGCGATTAATGTTAATGACAGCGTGACCAAGTCGAAGTTTGACAATCTATACGGCTGCAAGGAATCGCTGGTCGATGCAATCCGCCGTGCCACTGATGTCATGCTGGCCGGCAAGGTCGCCTGCGTCGCTGGATTTGGTGACGTTGGCAAAGGCTCGGCAGCTTCGCTGCGCCAAGGCGGGGCGCGCGTGATGGTGACCGAAGTAGACCCGATTTGTGCTTTGCAGGCCGCAATGGAAGGGTATGAAGTTGTCACTATGGAAGAAGCGGTCAAGCGCTGCGATATCTTCGTGACGGCCACGGGCAATGAAGACGTCATTACCGCTGAAAATATGAAGGCGATGAAGAACATGGCCATCGTGTGTAACATTGGCCATTTCGACAGCGAGATCCAGATTGGTGCGCTCGACAATTATAATTGGTCGGAAATCAAGCCGGGTACTGATCTGGTCACATTCCCTGATGGCAAGCAGATCCTGATCCTAGCCAAGGGGCGTCTGGTTAATCTGGGTTGCGCAACCGGCCACCCCAGTTTTGTGATGAGCGCGAGCTTTACAAATCAGGTGCTTGCGCAGATTGAGCTGTTCACCAAGTCGGATGATTATGGCAACGAAGTCTATGTCCTGCCCAAACATCTGGACGAAAAAGTCGCCGCGCTGCATCTGGCGAAGTTGGGTGTGCAATTGACACAAATGTCCAAGAAGCAGGCTGATTATATTGGTGTGCCGCAGACTGGGCCGTTCAAGCCAGATCATTACCGCTATTAAGCGCGTAAAATTGACGCGTTGTGACACAAAGGCGGCCCAGGCATGGGTCCGGGCCGCCTTTTTTCGTATTTCCGGGTAACTTCGCCGCGCAGGCCATTGCATCGCGGAGCGCTGCGGCATAGCTGGACGGCTATGGAGTTAACCCCCTCTGCGCTGGCGATCGTCGGCTTGCTTCTGGCCGCTTGGACGGCGGCTGCGGCATGGCTTATGATCGCTGCCGGGGCCAAGGCAAAGACTGCAGAGCACAGCCGCAAGGCGGCTCGCCGTATGGCCCGGATGATTGAAGAGGCCCCTGCAATCCCCTTGCTGGTCCGGACAGATGGCAAGATCGAAGGGGCAGAGCGGCTTGCTGGCTGGCTCGGACTTGAAAAAATGCCGGAATATTTGAGCGAACTGGTCGGCAATGGTACTGCGCAGGGCCTGTCAGCAGGGCAATTGGAGGAATTGACCGAAAAAGTCCGGCGGACGCAGCGCACAGCCGCCCCGTTTCGCTTGGCTCTGACTCCGCCCGGATCGCAGCGCAGTCTTGCCCTGCGCGGGACGTTGGCGGATCCGCAAGTTTCGCCGGGTGGTGCAGCGTTGATCTGGGTGTTCGATTTCAGCGAGAGCCAAAGCGAACTGCAGAAGCTGCGCGACGAAGCGGCACGTGCTCAGCGCGACTTTGCGGCGCTGGTCGGATTGATCGAGGCTGCGCCCATGCCGATGTGGTTCCGCGGTCCGGATAGCAAGCTACAGCTAATTAATCAGGCCTATATTACCGCTGTCGGAGCAAATGATGCTGAAGACGTGGTAACGCGTCAGCTTGAGTTGGTAGAGCCAGTTGATGGCCTCACAGCCGCGCAAATTGCGGCCCAGGCTGCACAAAAGAAGCTGCCAGTTGAGCGGGTCGTCGCGACCACCATCGATGGTCAGCGCCGTTCCTTACGGGTCAGCGATCTCCCGCTCGGTAGCGAAGGGGTCGCGGGCTATGCGGTCGATATTGAGGAACTTGAGGAGCTGGCGCGCAATTTCCGTGCTTTCCGCCATGCTCAGCGCAGCATGCTCGACCTGCTCTCGCTTGGGGTCGGCCAGTTCGATTCCTCGCGCAAGCTGATTTTCGCCAATCAGCCATTCCGCAGGACGTTCGGTATCTCTCCCGGCACCGTCAGTGCAAGGCCTGCCTTTGAACGGCTGATGAGTGATGCGCGGGAAAACGGGCGGACTCCGGAAGTGCGTGATTTTCCTGCTTGGCGCGCCGAACGGGCTGAATGGTTCAATAGTAGCGAGACGCAGGAAGAGGCCTGGCCGCTGTCTGGGGGCACCCATCTGCGAGTCATTGGACAGCCCATGCCTGATGGCGGGCTGGTCCTGATCGTTGAAGACCGTACCGAGCAGCTGGCCCTGTCAGCTACGCGCGATACGTTGCTGCGCACCCGTACGGCAACCTTTGACAGCCTGTTTGAAGCTTTGGCGGTTTTTGCTCCTAATGGCAGCCTGCAACTGTGGAACCGGAGCTTCGCCGGTGTTTGGGGCCTTGAGACGGAAATGCTGGACGCGCACCCCAACGCTGAAGCAATTCTGGCGGCGATTGAACCCAATCTGGAAAATGCAAAGCATGCAAAGGGAATTGGCGAAGTCGTGCGCGCTGCAACGCTGGACCGCAAGGAAACTGGCGGCCGGGTATCAATGCAGGATGGACGTATTCTGGAATTTGCCGGGGTTCCACTGCCCGATGGCAATGGGCTGCTGACCACGCTCGACATCACCGATTCGCAGAAGGCCGAGGACGCTTTGCGTGAACGGGCTGAGGCATTGGAACAGGCTGACGCAGTCAAGACCCGCTTCCTTGCCAATATGTCTTATGAATTTCGCACCCCGCTTACATCGATCGGCGGTTTTGCCGAACTGCTCGAAGCGGGCGTCGCTGGCCCGTTGTCAGATCAGGGCAAGGAGTATGTTGCAGCGATCCTCGAATCGGTGGGGCGGCTCACTGAACAGGTAGAAAATGTGCTCGACCTCTCGCAAAGCGAGGCGGGCCTGTTGCCGATCACGCGCGAGCGGATCGAATTGCTGCCCTTTGTCACACAGGTTGTCCGATTGCGCGAGGCGGCGATTAACGATGCCGGCCTGACGCTTGATTTGCGCGGAAGCTCAGGGGGCAAGGTTGATGCCGATGGCAAACAATTGGGCCGTGCGCTGGGGCATCTGATTGACAATGCGATTGCAGCGACGCCCAGTGGCGGCAAGATTCTGGTTGATGTTGCCAAGCCCAAGGGCGTTGCCCGGATCATCGTATCGGACAATGGCAAGGGCATGAGCCGGGAAGAACTGGCACGGGCACTGGACGGCCTTCGCGCCAGCGCCGATGGCAAGGGTTTGGAGCGCAGGCAAGGGCTGGGCATACCACTCGCCCGGCAACTGGTTGAGGCGCATGGCGGATCGCTTGAGATTCTTTCTGAACTGGGCGGCGGAACCATGGCAACTATCCTGATCCCGTGAAGGTGGCTTTAACCAACTTGGCAGCGATGGACGGGTTGGCACGCCGGATTGCGGCGCAGCTCAGACCGGGTGATGTGATTGCCATGTCGGGCGGCCTTGGGTCGGGAAAGACGACGCTGGCGCGCGCTATACTGGCAGCGCTTGGGTATGACGGGGAAGTGCCATCACCTACCTTCACGATCATTGAAACCTATGATCCTCCCAGGGTTCGCCTGCCTGTGGTCCATGCCGATTTCTATCGGCTTGACCAGCCCGAGGATGTCGAGGAAATTGGCCTCGATGATTACCGTAATGGCGCGGCGCTGCTTGCCGAATGGCCAGAATGTGCGGGCGGCTTTGCAGATGAGGCAAGCTGCCTTTCAATCGCGCTGGAAATTTCAGGCGAGGGGCGGATAGCAATTGTCGAAGGCGGGGCAGATTGGCTAGGGCGGATGCCATGAGCGCGCTGCCTGACGGACTGTTTGCCTTTCTCGATTCGGCTGGCTGGCTTGGTGCGGCGGTCGATCCCATCCCCGGTGACGCATCCTTCCGCCGTTATTTCCGGATCAGGGTCGGGCAGCGCAAGGCGATGCTGATGCACGCTCCGCCGCCGGAGGAAGACCCGCAACCATTTCTTCACGTTGCCCATTGGTTGCATCATCACGGCCTGCATGTACCCCGGATTTACGCCACTGATACCGCGGCAGGTTGGGTCTTGCTGGAAGACTTTGGTGACGACCGGATGCGCGACTGGCTTGACCTCAATCCGCAAGGTGAGACCGGTTCCTATCGTACCGCTATTGACGCGCTGGTTGCACTCCATACGCTGGCGCCGGGCCCGTTTCCGCCTTATGATATGGCAGTTTATACGCGCGAGGTTGGCCTGTTCACTGAATGGTATTGCCCGGCAATGACACTCGAAGTTGATCAAGGCGGTTTTTTCGGCGCGTGGGAAGACGTGCTGGCCCCGCTGCTTGGCAGACAGCAGCCGGGCGTCACGGTATTGCGTGATTATCACGCAGAAAACATCATGCTGCTCGCCCCGCAGAACGGTGGCACTGGCCCGCAAGGTATCATCGACTTTCAGGATGCGCTGGTGGGTCACCCGGCCTATGATCTGGTTTCGCTGTTGCAGGATGCGCGGCGCGATGTTTCGCCGCAGCTGGAACGCCAGATGCTGGCAGAATACCTTGCAAAAACAGATGCGGGTCCAGATTTTGCGGCGGATTATGCTTGCCTTGGCGCGCAGCGAAATACCAAGATTGTGGGGATTTTTGCACGGCTGTGGAAGCGTGACTTCAAACCGCGCTACCTCTCGCTGATCCCGCGTGTGTGGCAATCGCTGGAGCGCGACCTGGAACATCCGGCGCTGGCACCTGTTGCTGCCTGGTTTGATGGCAATATACCCCGTCAACTGCGGGAAAGTTTCGGGGGCAAAATCGCGTGACCAAACTGGCGTCAGACAGCGCGATGGTGATGGCGGCAGGGATTGGCAAACGCATGCGCCCGCTCACTGCTTCGCAGCCCAAGCCGCTGGTCCGCGTCGCTGGCAAGCCGCTGATTGATTATGCGCTTGATAATCTTGCGGCTGCGGGAATTGCCAAGGTGGTGGTCAATGTCCATTATCTGGCGGATGCGCTGCAAGCGCACGTGGCAGAGCGTAAATCGCCCCAAGTAACGATTTCCGACGAACGTGAGGAATTGCTCGAAACCGGCGGCGGTATGATCAAGGCCATGCCGCTCCTGCCGGACCCGTTCTTTTGTCTCAATGCTGACAATATCTGGCTCGACGGGCCGCGTGATGCGTTTCACGATCTGTCACAGCGCTGGGACCCTAAGATCATGGATGCCTTGCTGCTGCTGGTTCCACATGCCCGGGCTTTCAGCTATACCGGAAAAGGTGATTTTCACATGGATCCGCTTGGCCGCATCACGCGCCGCCGACCGGGGCGGATTGCTCCGTTCATCTTCACCGGCATTCAGTTGGTTTCGCATCGATTGCTGCGCGACCCGCCCGAAGGCAAATTTTCCACCAATGTCTTGTGGCAGCGTGCGATAGAAGAAGAACGTCTTTATGGCACCAGTTTCACCGGCCAGTGGTTTGAAGTAGGCACGCCGCAAGCCATCAAGCCGGCGCAGGAAGCATTAAACCTTGGCTGATCCGTCCGCCAACCGCCTTGCTAACGCCCCTTCCGTTTATTCTATCGCTGCGCATCGTGGCTTTGCTGATGCCTTGGTGGCCGGGTTGGTCCCGCGCTACGCAAACGATGATTTTGGCCTTGCCCGGCTGACATTGCTCCTGCCGAGCCGCCGCACCATGCGCACCGTGAGCGAGGCCTTCATCCGCCACTTCGGCGAAGGGGGCCGCGCGGGGATGCTAATGCCGCGCATGACCGTGGTAGGTGATCTCGATCTGGACGAGACGCTGGGCAGCCTGCTTGATCCGTTGGGCGCTGCCGATATTCCGAGAAGTGTCGATCCAACCCGCCGCTGGCTGCGCTTGTCCCAGTTGCTTGAGCAGGAATTGGGCAAGGATGCGCCGCGCGGCAGCGCGCTGATGCGGCTGGCGCGCGATGTGGGTACTGCGATGGACCGGCTGCTGGTCGAAGACGTTAAACCCGAAGCATTGGTGCAGGACAGCGTGCTGGACCTGCTCGGCGACTTGTCACGGCATTGGCTGAAAAGCCTCAGTACGTTCATCAAGGTCCAGCATCTGTGGCTTTCCGAATTGCAGGCTTCGGCGGAAGTTGATGCGGCGACCCGGCGCAACCGCCTGTTTGACTTTGCGGCCGAACGTTGGCGCGCGCAAACGCCTGACGCCCCGATTGTGGCTGCCGGTGTGACCAGTGCGGCCCCAGCCCTTGCGCGCTTGCTGCGCGTGGTGGCGGATTTGCCGAACGGTGCAGTCATCCTGCCCGATCTTGATCTGGCGATGGATGAAACGGTGTGGACTGAACTGGGTACCGCTGGCGCACCGCAGACAGTGGGTGATCCGCCGTTTGCTGCGGGCGATGCAGTGACCCATCCGCAATATCACTTGAAGCTGCTGCTCAATCGCATGGGTATTGCGCGTGCGGAAGTGCGGCCATGGCATCGTAAAGGTCTGGGGGCCGCCCCGCCAGAACGCAGCCATGCTATCTCATCGCTGTTCCTGCCGCCTGAGGCGAGCAAAGGTTGGGCTGATTTGCCTGCTGACAAGCGCCGCCTTGCAGGCGTCCGTTTGATGGAAAGTGCCACGCCCGAGGAGGAAGCGCAGGCAATCGCGCTGCTGATCCGAGAAGCGCTCGATACAGCTGAGCGCCGCATTGCGGTGGTCACACCCGACCGCTCGCTCGCCCGGCGAGTGGCCCAGCACTTGCAGCGCTGGAACATTGCGGCAGACGATTCTGCCGGGCAACCTTTGTCAGACAGCGCAGCGGGCCGCATGGTGCTCCTGCTGGCCGAAATCATGTCTGGCGCGGCCGCACCGGTGCCGCTCATTGCCGCGTTGCAACATCCGCTGGTTCAACAGGACAGTGATCGCGGCAAGTGGCTGGCACAGGTCCGTGCGCTGGAAATTGCCTTGCGCGGACCTCGGCCTGCACCGGGGTTCGCCGCAATGCGCCCTATTGCGGCCAATGCAGGACTGATTGATTGGTGGGACAGGGTCGAAGAAATCCTGTCGCCCTTGCTGGTGGACGAGGCAGAACATTCCTTTGCCGACTTGCTCGATCTGCTGATTCAAGGGGCCGAAATGCTCTGCGGTGAAGCAGTCTGGTCGCGCGAAGATGGGCGAGCGCTGGCGAATACGCTTGAGGACCTGCGGTTCCATGCGCGCAATGTCGGCGCGAAGCTGGCCCCCGCCGATCTACATAGCGTGCTGATGGATGTGTTTGAGAAGACGGCAGTGCGTCCTCCTTATGGCGGGCACCCGCGGGTGGCCATTTATGGCCTGCTCGAATCCCGGATGAGCCGTGCCGATCTGGTGATTTGTGCCGGCCTGAATGAAGGGAGTTGGCCAGCGGCACCTGGCAATGACCCGCTGCTGGCGCCGCCAGTCCTGCGGGCGCTGGGTGTACCCGGTGCGGATTTCCGGATTGGCCTTTCGGCGCATGACCTTGCAGGGGCGCTGGGCGCTCCTGACGTCATCCTGAGCCGCGCCCGCCGGGATATTTCTGGCCCAGCGCTTGCCTCGCGTTTTCTGCTGAGGGTTCGTGCGTTATTGGGCGCTGATCTGGCGGAACGGCATCAGGAAGAGACGGCGATTGATCTGGCCCAGGTAATCGATTTGGCAGAGAAATCGCCGCCTTATGAACGGCCCAGCCCCAAGCCTAGTGCTGATCAGCGCAAGGTCGATATAAGTGTGACCGCGCTCGACTGTCTGCGTTCTGACCCCTATCAGTTTTATGCCAGCCATATCATGCATCTGCGCGAACTTGACGGTTTGGATGCAGAGCCATCACCAGCCTGGCAAGGCACTGCCGCGCATGAAATTCTTGAAGAATGGCATAAATCGGGGCGGCCGATGGAACTCATCACCAGCGAAGTGCTGACGCAAATGAGTGCTCACCCGCTGACCCGGGCACTGTGGCAGCCGCGCCTGATGAAGGGCCTTGATTGGGTCGAATCCACCGTTTTTGCCTGTGCGGGCCGTGTCCCTGTTTCCTTTGAAGCACAGGGCAAAATGGAAATTCGGGGTATCAAGATTACCGGTAAAGCGGACCGGATCGACCGGCTTGAAGGGGGTGGGCTGGCAATCGTTGATTACAAGACGGGCAGCCCGCCATCAGGGAAAGAAGTTGAACAAGGCTTTGCGCTGCAACTGGGTATGCTGGGGATGATGGCTGAGCGCAGTTGCTTCAACGACAGATCAGGCATTCCGCTGGCCGGTGAAGTCCAGCGGTTCGAATATTGGTCGCTGGGCAAATCAGAGGAAAGCAGCACCGGTTTCGGATATGTCACAACTCCGGTACTTGAGCGGCGAAAGACTACCGGTATCAAGGCAGAGGACTTCCTCCCGCAAACCGAGATCTATCTCCACCAAGCCCTCGATCAATGGATTTTGGGTACTGAAGGCTTTACTGCCCGGCTCAACCCCGATGCCAAGAATTACAATACCTATGATCAGCTCATGCGGCTCGATGAATGGCAGGGGCGCGAGGCATGAGCGCCGGCAAGAAGCTGGTCCACCAATTGCTGGACAATCAGGCATTGGCGGTCGATCCGCAGTACAGCGTCTGGCTTTCGGCATCTGCCGGTACGGGCAAGACGCAGGTCCTGTCAGCGCGGGTATTGCGCTTGTTGCTGCGCAAGGACGTTACTCCGTCGCAGATATTATGCCTTACCTTTACCAAGGCCGGGGCGGCAGAAATGGCGACCCGGGTAAATGAAGTCCTAGCCACATGGGTACGAATGTCCCCGACAGAACTTGGCGCTGACCTGAAGGCGATTGGCGCAGGGTTGGACGATGACACGCGCGAACGGGCACGAACCTTGTTCGCGAGCGTTCTTGATTGCCCAGGCGGCGGGCTGCGGATCGATACGATCCATGCATTTTCACAGTGGTTGCTGGCAGCCTTCCCGGAAGAGGCCGGTTTGATGGCTGGTACCCGGCCGATAGAAGACCGCGATCGTGACTTGCTGGCGCACCAGGTGCTGGCCGCGATGCTGGTCGACTGGCAGGATCAGGGTGAAGAGGCGCTGCTGGAAGGTTTGGCGCTGATCAGCATTCGCATGGGGCCTGATGGTGCGCGCAAATGGCTGATGCGCTGCGCAAATGCGCGGGACTTGTGGATTGGCCCGGGCGCTTGGCAGGAACCGCTCGAACCGCGTGTGCGCCAGTCACTGGGACTATCTGCCGATGCTGACCCGGCAACAGTGGCGGCCTTGTGCCGCGATGATGTCTTCGAAGTTGGAGGGCTGAGAAAATGTCTGGCGGCGCTTGATGCATGGGATACCAAGACGGGCCGCGAAGGGGCCGATGCTATCAGGTTTTGGCTGTCACTTGAACCGGAAGGACGGTTGGACAAGATAGACAGCTTTTTCGGCACAATCATGAACAAGGATGGCAGCGACAAACAAGCCATCGCCAAGCGTGATCCGGAGTATCCCACATATATTGACGGCGTTCGCCAATCGATCACCGCAGTGCTGAGGCAAAAGACCTTGCTTGAGCTGGTTGATATTCTGACTCCGGCTCTCAGAGTGGGTCGCCGCTTTGCACTCTGCTGGGATGACGCGAAGGCGCGTGAAGGCTTTATCGATTTCGACGACCAGATACGCCAGGCTGCAGCATTGCTAGCCCGGTCGGACATGGCCGAATGGATCCGCTACAAGCTTGACCGCCAGTTCGACCATATTCTGATCGATGAGGCGCAGGATACCAATGCTGAACAATGGTCGATCATTCATGCACTGACGGGTGATTTCTTCACTGGCACTGGGCAGCGCGGCGACAAGCTGCGCACACTGTTTGTGGTGGGCGACTACAAACAGGCCATTTTTGGCTTTCAAGGCACCAGCCCAAAGAACTTTCAGGATAATCAGGTCCGGCTTGCCCGGATCATGGGCGAAGCGCGTGCCAATGCGGTGCAACTTCGCGAACGGACTTCGGTGCGTGACCTGGTCAGTCTCGGGCTCGGACGGTCTTACAGGACCGCGCAAAAGGTACTCGATTTCGTCGATGAATCGATCGACGCGATCGGGTTTGAACAATTCGGCTTGGGCAGGCACCCCGGCGGCCATTCGGGCAAAGACAGGCCCGGAGAAGTTGTGCTGTGGAAGCCCGTCGGCGCCGAAGCCGGCAGCACTTCTGTCGAAGCCGATGGTGATGACGGCGAAAGCTGGCTATCTGAGCCAGAACGACGAATGGCAAACCAGATTGCCCGGCAAGTGAAGAGCTGGCTCGATAACGGCTATCCTCTTGTCAAAGATTCGAAGCGCAATGCCGGTCCAGGTGATATCATGGTGCTGGTACGCAGGCGGCGCGAGCTTGCCGGCCTGATAGTGGCGCAGCTTTATGCTGCAGGAGTACCCGTTGC
>JAHEAW010000075.1 GCA_024642545.1 Erythrobacteraceae bacterium | reverse complement strand
CACCGTCAAAATCCGCCTCAGGGCTGGGTACGTGTTCGACAATTTTCTCGAACAGCGGGGTCAAGGTGCCTGCACGGGCGTCAATATCTTCGCTGGCATAGCCGTTGCGGCCAGAGGCATAGAGCACCGGAAAATCAAGCTGATCGTCGTTTGCGCCAAGGCTGACGAACAGGTCAAAAACCTCATCGAGCACTTCGGAGGCGCGGCCATCGGGCCGGTCGATCTTGTTGACCACCACGATCGGACGCAGGCCGAGCGCGAGCGCCTTGCCCGTGACGAATTTGGTCTGTGGCATCGCGCCTTCGCTCGAATCGACCAGCAGGATAACCCCGTCGACCATCGACAAAATGCGTTCGACCTCGCCGCCAAAGTCGGCGTGACCGGGTGTGTCGACGATATTGATCCGGGTGGCGCTGTCACCTTCACCCCATTCAACGCTGGTGCATTTGGCGAGGATGGTGATCCCGCGCTCTTTTTCCAGATCGTTGGAATCCATCGCACGTTCTTCCACGCGCTGATTGTCACGGAACGTGCCGGACTGACGGAACAACTGGTCGACCAGGGTGGTCTTGCCATGGTCGACGTGGGCGATAATCGCCACATTACGCAAGGATGCGGACATTGAGGAGCTCGCTTTTAGGGGGTGCGGTACGATTTCGCACCTGCAACATAATTGCGCGCGCCCCTAGCGGATGTGGGCAGCAGGGGCAAGCAGAACCCCGCCCTTCAACTGTGGTTCCTGTGCAACAGCTTTGTCAATGCGTCTGAAAAATAGCAGATTTGCTTGAGCGAGGTCACAGCTAAGACTAAGGGCGTCTTCGAAAGTGGCCTCCCCAGCGATAATAAGGCCCCGAAAATGCAGAGGAATGGAGATTACATGAAAATCAATGCTTTTGGCCGCGCGTTTCCCGTGCGTACCGTAATGCTCGCTGGCGTCGCCGCTCTCGGCCTGACGCTGCCTGCCGCCGCAATGGCGCAGGACGCTCCGGCGAGTGCGCCTGACGCGGCAGCTCCGGACACGTCTTACGATTCCAACACGATCATTGTGACTGCGTCCAAGCGTGAACAGACGCTGCAGGACACGCCCATTGCGGTATCTGTCACTTCCGGTCAGACCCTGGAACGGGCACAGATCCGCGACCTGTCAGATCTGCAGACGGTGGTGCCTTCGCTTCAGGTTAGCCAGCTTCAAAGCTCGGCCAATACCAATTTCATCATTCGCGGTTTCGGTAATGGGGCCAATAATGCCGGGATCGAACCTTCGGTCGGCGTCTATATCGATGGCGTATATCGTTCGCGCTCGGCCGCTCAGATCGGCGATCTGGCGAATGTTTCGCGCATCGAAGTTCTGCGCGGACCGCAGTCGACACTGTTTGGAAAGAACGCATCTGCAGGTGTTATCTCGATCGTCACGCGGGCTCCCCAATTCGATTTTGGCGGCCATGTTTCGGGCGTGTACGGCAATTTCAATCAGATCGTGCTGAAGGGCGATGTCACTGGCCCGATCAGCAAGACTGTCGCTTTCTCGCTCGAAGGGAATTACAACAAGCGTGACGGGTATGTCGATGTTCCCAATCTGAATGCCAAAATCAACGAACGTAATCGCTATGGCGTTCGCGGCCAGATCCTGTTTGAACCCAGCTCCGATTTCAAATTGCGCGCCATTGGGGACTTTTCGCGGATTAATGAGCTTTGCTGCTATGCAGGCAATATCGTAGCCGGTCCTACCGTGCCGGCCATCTTCGCGCTCGGCGGCAATGTGGCCGCCAATGATCTGTTCAGCGATAAGGCTTATCTGAACATTCTGCCGGAAAACAAGATCGACAGCTACGGTGGCTCGGTCCAGATGGATTACACCTCCGGGAATTTGTCGTTCACCTCGATCAGTGGTTACCGAGGTCTGAAATCGTTCAATTCTCAGGATGTTGATTTCACCAGCGCGGACATCGTCAACCAGATTACTGATCAGAAAATCGATACGATCACGCAGGAACTGCGGGTTGCTTCTGATTTTGACGGCCCCCTGAACTTCCTTCTTGGTGGTTTCTATTTCAACGAGAAAATCAAGCAAACCGGTCAGTTGGTAACCGGCCAGGATGCACGCAATTTCTTCTCGCTGCTGACCGGCAATCCAGCAATTTTCAATGGGGTTGAAGCTGGGCTTGGTTTGCCGCAGGGCAGCATCTTCTCGCCTGGCTTGCTGACCAGCGAAGCTTATACGATGAATGACCAGGCCTATTCAGTATTCGGCACCGTCGATTTCAAATTGACCGACAAGCTGACGCTGACTGGCGGCCTCAACTACACGAACGACAAGAAGAACTTCACCGCCAACATGACGGCCTATGATCCTTTGGCCAATATCAACTTGGTCGACGCGGTCATTGTCGGACAGATTGCCGGTGCTTTGGCGATCCCGCCAAGTCAGGTAACCCCTGCGGTAATCGCGGGATTTGCGCAGGCTCAGCCAGCTGGTTTTGCAGCAATCGCTGCTGCTGCAACTGATCCGACTGTCAACCCGTTACTGGGGCTGCGGCCGTTCCAATTCCAGCCGCCGTTCCTCAATATCCCCAATTCGGTGGAACCGGGCAAGACTGCGGATGACAAGGTCACATACACCGCGCGCCTTGCATATGAAATCAGCAAGGAAATCAATGTCTATGCCACTTATGCCACAGGCTATAAGGCATCGTCGGTCAATCTTTCCCGCGATGCGCGGCCTCTGCCCAGTGATTATACGCCGGGGCCATTTGGTAGCATAATCCTTGCTCCTTCTTCGCCGATTCTCAATGCTGGCTTGGCGGTGCCCAATCTCAGCACCGGCACGCGCATTGCAGGCCCTGAAAATTCGACCGTCTACGAAGTCGGAGTGAAGGCGCAATTCCCACGGTTCGGTTTCAACCTTGCGCTGTTCAAACAGGACGTAAAGGGTTTCCAGACCAACATCTTTACGGGCACCGGATTTGCGCTGGCCAATGCTGGCAAGGAATCGGTCAAGGGCTTTGAATTTGACACGACCTTGGTGCCGACCGATCCACTCGTCATCACCTTTGCGATGACTTACCTTGATCCGATTTACGACAGTTTCCCCAATTCGTCGGTCGGTGATCTGACAGGTCAAGTGCCCTCAGGTATTCCGAAAATCTCGCTGGCGACCTCGGCGACCTACACGCAGGAAATCGGTAGCAGCGGCAATGCGCTGATCTGGCGCGTTGACTTCAACCACACCAGCAACACTCCGCTCACAAACGGTTTGCCGGCCTTCGGTCCATCAGCAGCGAAAATGTTCTTCACCGAAACCAACCTGCTCAACGGGTCGCTGACTTTCCAGATGGAAAATGGCATCTCCGTGGGTGTGTTCGGGCGTAACATCTTCAATGACCGCACGATCACCACCGTTTTTGACGGAGTGGCGCAGGCGGGAACCGTTTCGGGTTACCCCAGCGAGCCGCGTACTTATGGCGCGACGCTTGGATTGAAATTCTGATCCAGCGCTGTCGATCTAACGAAGAAGGGGCTCCGCGAGGGGCCCCTTTTTTGTTGCAGGATCGGCTGCAGTATGATTCTCTGCGCGGATTGAAAGCAGGGGAGTGTTTCGATGAGGTGGATGATATTGCCGTTCAAGCGCTATGCACAATTTTCCGGACGTTCACGGCGGATGGAATTTTGGATGTTCGGTTTGCTGAATTTCCTTGTTGCCGTGGTTTTGGCAGGCCCGATCTATCGGATATTTTTCAGCCAGATGATGAGCGATTCGATGGCCAATAGAGCTGACATGAACATGCAGGGCATGGCCCCCGGCGCGATTGAGGCGGATGCCTTGGGCAGCTTCAGCCTTGCGGCTCACCCAATCGCCACAGTTCTGGCACTGGTTTACCTTGTCTATGCGCTCGCCGTGCTGATCCCGTCGATCGCAGTCACGGTCCGCCGTCTGCATGATCGCAATATGTCAGGCTGGTGGTATCTCGGTTTCATGGTCTTGGCGTTCATCCCGTTGCTTGGCTTGCTGGCCTCGCTTGCCTTCCTGATTGTGATGTTTCTGCCCGGAACAGCGGGGCCAAACCGGTTTGGCGAAGACCCTAAAGACCCGCTCAACGCACAAGTCTTCGAATAGCCAACACCGGCTGTCACAGAGCGCGCAGTGCCTGCGCTGGTTTGGCCCTGAGCAAAGGCAGCGAGCCGGCCAGCGCAAAGGTCAGCACAAACAACAGGCCAAGGGCCAGCACGCCGAAGATAGCGCCCCAATCTGGCAGCCAGTCAAAGGTGAACAGCTTGACCACCACCAGCCAGGCGAGGCCGGTGCCCAGGGCCAGCGCAACCAGCGCCAGAATGGCGGCAAGCAGCGCATATTCGGCAAGTTGCATCAGCAGCACTTGCCGCCTGCTGGCCCCCAGGACGCGCAGCACCACGGTGTCATAGGTGCGCACCGCGCGGGCAGCCGCGATTGCGCCAATCAGCACTGCCAGTCCCGCCAGTACAGCCACTGATGCGGCGGCGAAGGTAGCGGTGCCGACCTGGCCGAGCAGTGCCTGAGCTTGCTTGAGCACTTGCCCGACCTCGATCACCGAACTCGATGGGAATTCGCGCACCATGGCGCGCAGCAGCGGACCGGTGGGTGCCCCGGCCGGCAGATCAATCGTCGCGGCCATATTATGCGGCGCATCGCTGATGGCATTGGGGGAAAACACCAGCACATAATTGAAGCCCATCGTCTCCCAATCGATCTGACGGAAGCTGGTCACTTTGGCCGTCCGTTCCACCCCCAGCAGTCCAATGGTGAGATAGTCCCCCAGTTTCAGTCCGATGGCCCGGGCGAAATCCTGATCGACCGAAACTTGCGCTGGCCCCTGATAGGAAGGACCCCACCATGCGCCTGCCGTAAGCCGGTTGCCCTGCGGCACCGCGTCCGAATATGTCAGCCCGCGCTCACCGCGCAGCGCCCATGCGCCTTCGGGAATATCCTTGAGGCTGGCAACGCGGGTCATCGCGTCTTTCGGACCGTAGGCAAGTATCTTTCCGCGCAGGGCAGGCACAGTGCGATAGCGTGCACCGGGGTCCTTTGCTTGGACCAGCTTTTCAAATGTTGCCACCCGGTCGCGCGGAATATCGAGCACGAAATAATTGGGTGCCTGCTGCGGAACCCGGCGCTCGATATTGTTTGCAATGCTGGTCTGGATTGCGGCCAGCAGGACAAAAGCGCTGAGGCCAAAGCCGAGCGCGGTGACGAGCGCGCCGGTGGCGGCGCCCGGGCGGTGCAGATTGGCCAGTGCACTGCGCAAAAGCGGATTGGCCGGACGCGGAATTTTTGCTGCCAGCCAGCGGATCGCCCATCCCAGCGCGCCAAGCAAGCCGAGTGCAGCCAGCGCCCCGAGCAGGAAACCACCCGACAGCATTGGCTGTTTGGCGGTAAGCAGCGCCAGCGCTATGATCGCAGCCATACCGCCTAGCACCCATGCCAGCGCCTGCCCGTCGCGCGACAGTGGGGCAACCCGGGCGCGCATCAGTGCCATGGCGGGAAAACGCCG
This sequence comes from Erythrobacteraceae bacterium, assembly GCA_024642545.1. Lineage (GTDB taxonomy): Bacteria > Pseudomonadota > Alphaproteobacteria > Sphingomonadales > Sphingomonadaceae > Allopontixanthobacter. The sequence goes on along the minus strand of JAHEAW010000075.1, from coordinate 6,336 downwards.
GGCGCGCAGCAGCGGCGTGGCAGCAAATACCAGCGCAACCAGCAGCCCATAAAGCGCAGCAATCGCCAGCGCTGCGGGCTGAAACACAAAGCCTGTTTCGACTGGCAGCAAGCCGCTCATCGCCGCTGCCAGTAGCGGAGTGGCAACAAAACCGGCCAGCAGCCCGGCCATGCTGCCAAGCAGCGCGGCGGCGCCAATCTGCAGCGCGTAAATGCGGGCTATATCCCGGCTCGACGCGCCAAGCACTTTCAAGGTGGCGATGCTGGTCCGGCGCGCTTCGAGATAGGATGATACGCCGCCGCCAATACCGATCCCGGCAATTACCAGCGCGGCCAGACCAACCAGCGTGAGGAATTGCCCCATGCGCGAAACAAACCGATCCGCTCCCGGCGATGCCCGGTCGCGGGTGCGGTAACTGAAACCGGCATCGGGAAATTGCTTTTCCAGGCTTGCTTGCACCGCTGCAGGATCGCGCCTGGCAGGCAAGGCAAGGCGGTATTTGCTCTGATACATCGCGCCCGGCGCGACCAGCCCGGCGGCGGCGGGAAAACCTTCCGGCACAATGACAGTAGGGCCAAGCTGGAAACCCTCGCTCAGCCGGTCAGGCTCGTTGGCGATTACTCCGGCTGCCCGCAAGACTTTACCGCCAATGGCAAAACTATCGCCAGGTTTGATGCCCAGCCGGTCCATCGCGCCTTGCGCCAGCCATGCTGACCCGGCAGGCGGTGCGCCGACTTGCCGCCCATCGGCCAGCGTCAGCGTGCCATAGAGCGGCCATTTTGGATCGACTGCTTTCAGTTCCACCGGCGCAGCGGCATTGCCTGCACTGCTGTCAGACGATGCCATTGCTTGCATTCTTGTGCCGCCTGACACTGTGCCGAGCGCGGTGAGTGCGCGAAGTTCCTTGGTGTTCAGGTCGCGCTGCCACACCTCCACCTGCAAATCGCCGCCGAGCAGTTCTTGCCCGCGTCCGGCCAGCTCGCTCTCGATTGCGGCGGTCAGCGTACCGATCGCGGCCAGCGCACCGGTGCCCAGAAACAGGCATAGCAGGAGCAATCTCAGCCCTTTGAAGCGCGCATTGAGATCGCGCCGGGCAATGCGCCAGGCGGCGCTCCAGCTCAGGCTATCACTCACTGGGCGGTGCTGTCCGATGCAATCAGCCCGTCGGCCAAGGTCACGATCCGGTCGCAGCGCGCGGCCAGTTCGGGGTCATGCGTGATGATGACCAGCGTTGCGCCCGTTTCTGCGCGGCGAGCGAACAGCAATTCGATAATGTCATGACCGGTCGCCACATCAAGATTGCCCGTCGGCTCATCAGCAAAAATCAGCTCTGGGCGCGGTGCAATTGCGCGGGCCAGTGCGACACGCTGCTGCTCTCCGCCGGAAAGCTGCGCAGGGTAATGGTGCAGCCGGTGGCCCAGACCAACTGCACCGAGTTCCGCCTGCGCGCGGGCCGCGGCGTCGGCTGCTCCGGCCAGTTCCATCGGTGTGGCGACATTTTCGGCCGCAGTCATGGTGGGCAGCAAGTGGAATGCCTGCAGTACAATCCCGATCCGCCCACGCCGTGCACGCGCCAACGCATCTTCGTTCAGTGCGGCGAAATCCTGTCCGGCAACGGACAAACTGCCGCTGCTTGCCCGTTCAAGCCCTGACAATACTGCCATCAGCGAGCTTTTGCCCGATCCGGATGGACCGAGCAGCGCCAGTACCTCGCCGCTGGCAACATCAAGGTCGATCCCGCGCAAAATATCGACCCGGCCATCGCCCTGACCGAGCGTGAGGGTGAGATTGCGAGCAGAGATGGTCAAATGCGGGTTTGGGCTATGTGACACGCTGCTGCGATGGCATAGGGCAGGGCGAGTCACAAGGTGCAAGCGAAGGGCTGGTAGATGACACAGCGCATTTGGTCGATTTTTCTGATATTTCTGCTCGTTGCCTGCGGCAACCAGACGCCGGAACGACCGGCTGCCCCGACCGAAAGCCAATCGGCAGAAGCGCCGCTGGAAACGCCAGTCATGGGGCCGGAGCGGCATATTCTGGCATTTGGTGACAGTTTGTTTGCCGGATACGGGCTGAATGATGGTGAGAGCTATCCTGCGCGGCTCGAAGCGGCGCTGCGCGTGCGCGGCATCAATGCGCGCATTGCCAATGCCGGTGTATCGGGGGATACAACCGCAGCCGGCTTGCAGCGGCTCACATTCACACTCGATGCGCAGACGCAAACGCCAGATCTGGTGCTGCTGGAACTTGGCGGAAATGACATGCTGCGCAATTTGCAGCCCAGCCAGACCCGCGCCAATCTTTCCGCGATGCTGGAGGAGCTGGCGAAGCGCAAAATTCCGGTGCTGCTGATGGGAATGCGCGCGCCGCCCAATCTTGGGGCGGATTATATGCAGAAATTCGATGCGATCTATCCTGCACTGGCGGAGCAATATGGGGCGCAGCTATATCCCTTTTTCTTGCAGACCACTTATGACAAGCCGGAGCTGATCCAGGCCGACCGGATTCACCCGACCGCGCAGGGCATTGAAGTGCTGGTCACAGCGACCATCGATAGTGTGGTCAAGGCGCTGCCGCCCAAGGCTTAGACCCGAAGATACCGAGAACGCGCTAGATCCGCTCTACTCTGCCGCCAGCGACGCGCCAGACGGCGGCTTCCCTGCGAATATCCTCAAATGGGGCCAGCTCGGTCCCGGTCAGCCATACTTGTGCGCCGCTGCCGCGCAGCCGGTCGAACAGCGCAGAGCGGCGAAACGGATCGAGATGGGCCGCGACTTCATCAAGCAGCAGCAGATTGGGCCGCCCCCGCGCAGCCAGCGCCGCATGGGCGAGCGTAATTGCGATCAGCATCGCCTTTTGTTCGCCCGTAGAACATTCTGCAGCTGGCATATCCTTGCCTGCCATGACGACGTAAAGATCATCGCGGTGCGGGCCCGTGAGGGAACGCGCAGCAGCACGGTCCCGCCCGCGCCCGGACTTGAGCGCGGCGGCAAGCGCTTCCTGTTCGAGCGGGCCATTGGCGGCATAGGTCAGCGCGGGCAGGGCGAAGGGCTGTGCGGGCAGGTTTTCCAGCTCATGGCTGAGCGCGCCGATCAGCCGGGCCCGTCCCTGTGCCAGCAACGCACCATGCTGGGCCATTTGCGCTTCAACCCCGTCGAGCCATGCCGGGTCAGGCGCGCGATCATCGCCCAGCAACCGGCCCCGTTCGCGCAAGGCATTTTCATAGTGCGCCGCGTGGCGGGCATGCGCCGGATCAAGCGCCAGCGCCATCCGGTCGATAAATCGACGACGCCCCCCCGGGCTATCGGCAAACAACCGGTCCATTGCCGGGGTCAGCCAGCCGATTGCAAGCCATTCCCCAAGGCCGACCGCGCTTTGTGTAGCCTGATTGACCTGCACCGCGCGGCGTCCGGGGCGGATGGCTTCCACATAAGTGCCGAGCCGGACCGAGTCATCATCCTGACCAACGATAAGTGAAGCGCCGACCGAAAATCCGCCAGTACCATCCTGTCCGGCCATATCGGACAGTGCTGCGCGCCGCAGGCCGCGTCCGGGCGCAAACAGCGAGAGCGCTTCGAGGATATTGGTCTTGCCCGCGCCATTCTCACCCACCAGCAAATTGAGCCGGCGCGTGCCTACAAGGCCCGTCTCACGGTGGTTGCGGAAATGCGAAAGGGTGATCCGGTCAAGCGCCATGAGCAGGCGCAGGCCTAGCTGGCAGCGGTGGCTGGCGCCACCACAAATCCATCAAATCCAATAATTGGTGAAAATTCCCAATATTCGGAAATTATTGTTTTTCAATATGGAGCATCGATGCTGAATAATCCCTGAATTCCGCCATTTCCCAAAACTGGCACGGGTTATGCAAAGAAGGTTCCATCTTCGGGATTGCCCCGAAAAACACTAGGAAGGGAAATTACAATGACTTCATTATCCTCGATCAGCCGCCGCCTGTTTGCCGCGATCGGTTCGCTCGCTATTTCGGCACTGGTTCTTTCGGTAACCTTCATTCCGGTTACGCAGGATGTCGCTCATTCGGGCATCTTCGCATGAGCCAGCTTGAACCTCGCAAAGGTGGCGGATCGCCCGCCAAGAGCTTCCGTCTCGACAAGAACCACGCCAAGATCTGGGGTGTGTGCGGCGGGGTCGCAAATTACTTCGGGATTGATGCCACTCTGGTCCGGATCCTGTTCGTGGCCGGAACGCTGATCGGTTTCGGTTCGCTGCTGCTGGTTTACCTTGCGATTGCGCTGATAGCAGATTGAGGGGCTTCGGCCCCTCGGTCATTCCATCAATCTGGCCCCATGCCATGCGGCAGCAGCGGGGTGATCACATGGCCGAAATGCCGCCATCAAGTTTCAATTCCGCGCCGGTCATGAACCGGCTCTCGTCACTGGCAAGATAGAGCACGCCCAGTGCAATTTCATTGGGCTCGCCCACCCGGCCAAGTGGAATTTGCCGCGCCAGCTTCCCCATCACCACGTCTTTTTCCAACCCGGCCTTGCGCCCAATTCCATCGAGGATTGGGGTATCGACGAAGGTCGGATGCACCGAGTTGCTGCGGATATCCCAGCCGCGCTTGGCACAGTGCAGCGCAACCGATTTGGACAACATCCAGATCGCCGCCTTTGACGCATTATAGGCGGGCATTGTATCGCTGGCGATCAAACCGGCAATCGAGGAAATATTGATGATCGATCCGGGCTGATGATCCTTCATCAGCGGCAAGGCTGACTGACAGCCAAGAAATGCACTATCGACATTGACTGCAAAGGCCTTGCGCCAGTCTTCAAAGGTGCAGGTTTCTATATTGCCATTGACCCCGATTCCGGCATTGTTGACCAGCACTGACAGGCCGCCAAGCTGCTCGCGCGCAGTGTTGACCGCAGCTTCCCAGTCATGCTGGCTGGTGACATCGTGCTGCAAGCCATAAGCTGTCCCGGCGCCGTACTGGCGGTTGATGATTTCCGCCGTTTCAGCAGCGCCATTGCCGTTAAGGTCAGTGCACAAGACGCGCGCGCCTTCTTGCGCCAGCAGCGTGGCATGGGCGCGGCCCAGACCTTGCGCTGCACCCGTAACCAGCGCCAGTTTTCCCGCTACGCGTCCTGTCATGTCAAATCCTCTCCGATTAAGTCTGTGCCGATCAGCATCAGAAGGCGGACGTCGATCGCAACGCCTGCTGCGCGCTTGCTTTCGATGAATTCGGCCAGACCCGCAAGGGCTACGCGGTGCACGGTGATATTTTCGTCCCCTACCCCGCCGCCTCCATGAATTCTGATGAGGTCGCTGGCGCGTACCAGCGTGAAGCTTTCGCTGACCATGCCGGGGGAAGAATAATAGCTGCCCAGATCAACCATCCGCCCGGCGCGGTATCCGGTTTCTTCTTCAAGCTCGCGCCTGGCTGCCGCCAGCGCCTCTTCCCCTTCGCCGCCGTCCTCATCACCGATCAGGCCGGCCGGCAGTTCAAGGCAATTGCGCCCCAGCGGCACGCGGTATTGTTCGACCAGCAGGACGTGTCGGTCCTCGACCGCAACGATTACTGCAGCGCGAATATTGCGTGGGCGGCTGACATATTCCCAGCGGCCCCTTGTCTTGGCGGTAATATAATTGCCTTGCCAGCGAATGACTTCGGGCGCGTCGGAATCGGCAACCATCAGACTTCGATCAGCCGGTCCGGCAATTCGTTTTCATCGTCCTTAGCGGGCGGAAAATGTTCGGCCAGAATGGCGCCTACATGGCGTACCCCTGCGGCGATGCCTTGCGCGGTATTGCCCTGGCTGATCTCACCCAGCATTTGTGCCATCGCTTCGCCCCATACTTTGGCCGATACTTTCTCAGCGATCGGTGCGTCTGCGACGATTTCGGCGCGGTGTTCGCGCATGGAGAGATAGATCATGATGCCTGTGCGGCCATGCGTGCGTTGCTCTGCGCCCACCTTGAACAGCGAAATGGCGCGGGCATTGACCCGCGCGGTCTTGATCGGGCCGGGGATCAACAGGAATTTGAGCGTTGGCCACAGCTGGATCAGCCACACGAACAGGAACTTCGCCAGCGCCGCGGTGGAAATGAGCGCAAAGAGTTCTCCAGCGCTCCATTCGCCCGTGGTCCAGCCGCCAGTAAAGCTGCCCAGCAGATGGTCAATGATGCCAAGGTAGAACGCTGGAAACAAGGTCAGCACAGCCATTGCAGTGAAGGCCGCCAATATCGCCCAGGCAAGCGCAATATCGCTATAGGCGTCCGACCGGTCGGACAGCACGGTGACGATCTCGCCCGAGGTGTGCTGCTCTGCTTCGGTCACTGCGGCTGTTACCAGCGCTGCGTCGGCTTCGCTCAGAT
>JAHEAW010000002.1 GCA_024642545.1 Erythrobacteraceae bacterium | reverse complement strand
ATGAGCGGCTTTCACCCAACGCCTATGCGCCTGTATCGGGCGCGATTGGCCTGTATGACGGGTTCTTTGGTCCGGGCACGGGCCAGTTCTTCACTGCCAGCCTGGTGGCACTACGCGGCCAGGGCCTGACCCGCGCGACCGGTAACACCAAAATGCTCAATGCGACCACCAATTGGGCTGCTGTTCTAGCCTTTGCGCTGGGCGGCAAGATTGTTTGGCTGTTGGGCCTGACGATGGCCGCGGGGGCCATGACTGGCGGCTATCTGGGGTCACACTTTGCCATGAAGCACGGCGCACGTGTGATCCGGCCGCTGATGATAATTGCCTCGCTCGGCCTGACTGGGCGGCTCATCTTTGGCTGGTTTACGTCCTGAGCCGCCATCCGGTACGGAAGATGAAGCTGATCACCAGGGTGCAGATCAGCAGGAAGCCCATCGTGAGGCCAAAGGAAATCCAGATATTGACGTCCGAACTGCCGTAAAAGGTCCAGCGCAGGCCATTGACAAGATAGACAATCGGATTGACCAGCGCCAGGCTGCGCCATGGTTCAGGCAGCATCGAAATTGAATAGAAGGTTCCTCCCAGAAAGGTCAGCGGAGTCAATATAAGCACGGGGATGATGCCAAGTTTTTCAAAATTATCCGCCCAAATACCCAGTATGAAGCCGAACAGCGAAAAGGCCGAGGCCACCAGCATGATATAGCCAATCGCCAGGATCGGGTGGGCGATGTGGTAATCGACAAAGAAGGTCGCAGTCAGCAGGATGATCCCTGCCAATATCAGCGATTTGGTCGCCGCAGCTCCAACAAAGCCAACCAGTGTTTCAACCACCCCGACCGGTGCTGACAATAATTCGTAGATCGTGCCGGTAAAACGCGGCATGTAAATACCGAAGCTGGCGTTGCTGGTACTTTCGCTGAGCAAGGTCAGCAGCAGCAAGCCCGGCACAATGAACGCCCCATAATCAACCCCGCCCACCGCCTGCATCCGGCTGCCGATCGCTGATCCAAACACGATGAAATACAGCGATGTGGTCAGCACCGGCGCGACCAAAGACTGAAATGCCGTGCGCATCGCGCGCATCAGTTCTCGGACATAGATTGCCCATGCCCCGCGCGCGTTGAACCCTGGATTGACCATGCTCATACCCGGTCCTCCACCAGGCCAACGAAGATGTCTTCGAGTGAGGACTCGTGAATATCGATCCCGATGTAATCAATTCCCTGCGCAGTCAGCATCTTGGTCAGATCGGCCACTTCGCGCTTGCCTAGTCCGGTACCATCACCGCCGCGATAGCATAGCTCGGTCCCATCCTTGGCAAGGTGAACCGGAAACGCGGCGATGGCGGGCGGAATTTCTGCCAGCGGTGCGGCAAGCGTAATATGCGCTTCGGTTCGTCCGAGCCGGGCCATCATCGCATCCTTGTCGTCCACCATCAGCAGTTTGCCGTCGCGGATGACCCCGACCCGGTCGGCCATTTCCTCCGCCTCTTCGATGTAATGGGTGGTCAGAATGACAGTAACGCCCTGATCGCGCAGTTTGTCTATTTGCCGCCACATATCGCGCCGCAATTCCACATCGACCCCAGCGGTCGGTTCGTCAAGAAACAGCAGTTCTGGATCATGCGCCAAAGCCTTGGCGATCAGGACGCGGCGCTTCATCCCGCCCGACAGCATACGAATTTGCGCATCTCGCTTGTCCCACAGGCTGAGCGAGCGTAGAATCTCTTCGATCCGCGCCGGGTCGTTAGGACAACCAAACAGCCCGCGTGAAAATGTCACCGCTCGGCGAACCGTCTCGAACATATCGGTCGAGAGTTCCTGCGGCACCAGACCGATCCGGGCGCGGGCGCTGCGCCAGTTATGCGCCAGATCATTGCCGAAAGCGCGAATAGTGCCAGAGGTGGGCCGCACCATGCCGCAAACCGCACCAATCAGCGTGGTCTTACCCGCGCCATTGGGGCCAAGCAGCGCAAATATCTCGCCTTTGGCAATCGTGAGGTCGACCGATTCGAGCGCTTTGAACCCGCCAGCATAGACCTTGGTCAGGCCGCTTATTTCAAGGATGGGTTCACTCATGGACCTGCTTGTGGCGATACATCCAGAAAAAGCAAGCTATCGTCAGGGGATCAGCAGGCTGGAATCCCCGTAGCTGTAGAACCGGTATTGCGCGTCAATCGCATGGGCATAGACAGCTTGCATCCGCTCACGCCCCATCAGTGCGCTGACCAGCATGAACAACGTCGATTTTGGCAAATGAAAATTGGTCATCAGCCCGTCAATCGCCCGAAAGCGATAGCCGGGCGTAATAAAGATCGACGTGTCGCCCTGGAACGCGCGGACAATGCCATCTTCACCGGTTGCGCTTTCAAGCAGGCGCAGGCTGGTCGTGCCCACTGAGATAACCCGGTTCCCGCGAGTGCGGACTGCATTGAGCCGCTCCGCCATGCCTGCATCAATCCGCCCCCATTCGGCATGCATCTGGTGGTCGACTGTATCCTGCGCCTTCACAGGCAGAAAGGTCCCTGCCCCGACATGCAGGGTCAGCGTTTCTCGGCCAATTCCGGCCGTATTGAGCGCATCGAGCAGTTCCGGAGTGAAATGGAGCGCTGCAGTCGGTGCTGCAACTGCGCCATCTTCCTTCGCAAAAATGGTCTGATAATCCGATTTGTCACGCTCGTCAGTTGGGCGCTTGGCGGCAATATAGGGTGGAAGCGGCATGGACCCGGCCCGTTGAAGCAGGACCTCAACCGGCTCATCACCAGCAAATGCCAGCGTAAAGCTGCCGTCGGCGTGGCGTGCTTCGGCAATCGCGCTCACGCCAGCGGCAAAGGCGATCCGCTCGCCTTCCCGCAGCCGCTTCGCATTGCGGATAAATGCTTGCCACCGGCGCAAATCGATCCGCTTGTGCAGCGTAGCGCCAATTCTTGCCTCGCCGCGCCGGCCTTCAAGCTGCGCCGGGATCACCCGTGTATCGTTGAACACCAGAACATCGCCCGGATTGAGTAAGCCGGGCAAATCACTGACAAGATGATCGGACAAGGCTTGCGTCCCGTCCGCGACCAGCATCTTTGCAGAATCGCGCGGGACGGCAGGGCGCAGCGCAATCCGCTCTGTCGGAAGCTCGAAATCAAACAGGTCTACATTCATGCAGCGCCCTTAAAACCGGGCTGAACCCAAGGGAACCCTACTTGGGCAGCGGAGCGCTCAGCATATCAGCGGTAATCGGCTGATCGTCCTGCGTAATTGTTGCGGGCTGCGGCGGCGCTTTATTATCGGATGCGATCGACGCCTGCACAATACGGGTTGGATTGGCAGGCGGTTCCCCGCGTGCGACCTTGTCGACCCACTGCATACCTGAAATTACCCGGCCAAAATTGGTATAACGCTTGTCGAGCGAAAAGCGCGGATAGAACACGATGAAGAACTGGCTGTTGGCGCTATCAACCGAATTGGCACGAGCCATCGACACGGTCCCGCGCAAATGCGGCATCGGGTTGAATTCCTCTTTCAAGTCAGGAAGGTCAGAACCGCCCTGCCCGGTCCCGGTCGGATCGCCGGTTTGCGCCATGAAACCATCTATCACGCGGTGGAAGATCACCCCGTTATAAAAGCCCGAACGCGCCAGCTCCTTGATCCGCTTCACATGGTTTGGTGCCCAGCTCGGCATCAGTCGAATAAGAACCCGGCCGCCATCGGACAGGTCAAGCACCAGAATATTATCCTTGTCCTCATCCACATTGTAATTGATCGGCGCATAGACGCGCGGCTTGGCAGGAACGCTTGCATCTTCTGCCGCAGGTGTGGTTTCTGCCGCAGGTGTGGTTTCTGCCGCAGGTGTCGCTGACGCGCCTGCTTCTGCCGCAGGCTGCGCCTCTGTCCGGCTGGTCGCCGCCTTATCCTGCGCCGTAACGGCAACGGGAGCAAATGCCAAAGCGGCAAGCGCGATAGCGGCAATCAGGCGTTTTAACATGAATTTCCTGTCAATCTGGGGCAGTTCAGGCGGCTGTCTAGCGCCCCGGGTCTGTCGGTTCAATGAATGATCGCATGACACCGATAGCGCGCATTCAATAATCGCCCAGTTGGCCATGCTGCTTGACCCGGCCAGCAACATCTGCACGCACATTTTTGCTGACAAAAGCCGCAATATCCCCGCCGAACAGGGCAATTTCCTTGACCAGCTTGGACGCGATCGGCTGAAGCGAAACATCGGCCATTAAAAACACCGTTTCGATCTCGGCATCGATCTGCTGGTTCATCCCGGCCATCTGATATTCATATTCAAAATCCGCCACAGCACGCAGCCCGCGGACAATCACCGAAGCACCCTGTTTGCGCGCAAACTTCATCAGCAGCGCATTGAAGCCGACCACTTCAACATTGCCCAGCCCCATGTCAGAAACTTCACGGACAACCATCGCCATCCGTTCGTCCGGGGTGAACATCGGGTTTTTCGACGGGTTGGTGGTGACCCCGATAATCAACCTGTCGACCAGCTTTGCTCCGCGCCGGATAATATCGGCGTGCCCAAGTGTGATCGGGTCGAACGTGCCTGGATAAATGCCGATCCGTTCGCGTACTTGCCCTGTCATCTGTCTCTCTCCACCACAAATCGGGCGAGCGCTGATAGCAGCGCGGCATCTTTGCCATGCGCGCCCAAATGGCCAATCGCCTGATCAACCAAGGCATACGCCTGTGCTCGTGCGCCGTCAGCCCCCATCAAGGTGACGAAGGTTTGTTTGCCTTGTGCATCATCCTTGCGCAGCGCCTTGCCCGCCTTGCTTTCATCACCTTCATGATCAAGCAGATCATCAGCTATCTGGAATGCCAGCCCAATATCGCGGGCATAGGCCCGCAAATGCGCGCGCCCTTCCAGCGGGACCTTGCCCAAGATCGCGCCCATCTCAACCGACGCTGCCAGCAGCGCGCCGGTTTTCAGCTGCTGAAGGCGCGTGATCGACCGCAGATCATAATCCGCGCCTTCGGCCTGAATATCCATCATCTGCCCGCCGGCCATGCCGCCCATTCCGCTTGCACCAGCCAGGGTCGCAATCAGTTCTGAACGGGTAAAAGGATCGGTACTGGTAGCTTCATCGGACAGGATTTCAAACGCCAACGCATGCAGCGAATCGCCCGCCAGCACTGCCGTGGCTTCATCAAAAGCCTTATGCAGCGTTGGCTTGCCGTGGCGCAGATCATCATCATCCATGCATGGCAGATCATCGTGGATCAGCGAATAAACGTGGATTGCCTCTACCGCGCAGCCCGCGCGCACTGCGACATGCCGACTGACACCAAACAGGTCAGCGGTGGCTGCCACAAGCAGCGGGCGAACACGCTTGCCCCCGCCGATGGCAGCATAACGCATCGCTTCCACCAGCCGCGCCCGTGTGTCTTCCGGCACCGGCAGAAATGCATCAAATGCATCGTCCACCTCCTCCTGAATTCGGACAAGACCTGCGCCAAGAATATCGTCCGAAGCGGCCACCACGCCCATTTTAGCTGTCCGCGTCGAAAGGCGCTGTTCTAACCGCCTTCCCGTCCGGGCTCGTCACGATCTTTTCGATCCGGGCCTGCGCTGCATCGAGCCGCGCCTGACAATGCTGCCGCAGCGCTTCGCCGCGCTCATACAGGTCAAGCGACTCGTCCAGCGGAACGTCGCCGCTTTCCAACCGCCGGACGACCTCTTCCAGCGCCTTGAGCGCATCTTCAAAACTCAAATTCGAAATTTCGGTAATATCCTGTGCCATAGCGATCGAGCATTGACCGCCGGGTGCGGCAAGGTCAAGTTGAGAGCATCTGGGAGGATCATATGAAGTGGATTATTGCCTATCTCACAGCCGCGGTATCGTTCGGTGTGCTGGATGGGATGTGGCTGCGCTGGGCGGGGCCTAACTTTTACCGCACCAATCTGGGCCATCTGCTGGCTGAAAGCTTCAGAATGGGCCCGGCGCTGGTATTTTACGCAGCCTATATCGCCGGGATGGTCTGGTTCGCCGTTCGTCCCGGACTTTCAGGCGGGCTTGGTACCGCAGCGCTGAACGGCGCACTGCTGGGCGCTTTGTGTTACGCCACATACGACCTGACCAATCAGGCGACCATGAAAATATGGCCGATACAGGTTACCATCGTTGATATCATTTGGGGCGCTTGCGCCACCGCGGCGGCGGTCACCATTTCCGCCTTCTTTGCGCAGAAACTGGGCTAAGCGCAATGTTCATCGGCCATTGGTCAGCCGCTTTCGCAGCGGGCGCAGCCTCTTCCAAGGCACCGAAGCTGGGTACGTTGTTTGTCGCCGCACAACTAGTCGACTGGGGCTTTTTCAGCTTTGCCATGTTCGGAATTGAAAAGATGCGGCTGGTGCCGGGCATTACCGCCATGAACCCGATGGATCTTTACTACATGCCCTATACTCACAGTCTGGTCGGAACCTTGATCTGGGCCGCAGCCTTTGCGCTGATCGTGCTGATCGTGCAGCGCAATATGACTGGCGCAATTCTGGCCGGGCTGGTGGTCACATCTCACTGGCTCCTTGACCTGCTGGTTCACCGCCCCGACTTGACCCTTGCTGGTGCAGGACCACGGATGGGCCTGGGGTTGTGGAATTACCCGGTGGTCGAAATCACGCTGGAGCTTGGGCTGACAATCGGTGCTTTCATCTGGTATGTCCGCCGCACACGCGGGCCGATCATGCCGCCGATTATCTTGCTTGGCCTGCTGCTGCTGCTGCAATTTGCCAATTGGTTTGGGCCTGAACCCACAGCCGCAGGCCCGCAAGTCTATCTTTCCGCGCTGGGGGCTTATGCGGTGGCGACATTCTTCGCTTACTGGGTGGGGACAACCCGGCGGCACATTCGTCAGCGGGGCTAGCGGGAAGGGTCGGCCCTCGCTAAAGGCCGCTTATGTCCGAAATCACCCCCGACATCGTCGAAGCCCATGGGCTTAATTCTGAAGAATATGAGCGTGTCCTGCACGCCTTGGGCCGCGCACCTAATCTGGTCGAGCTGGGCATCTTTTCGGTCATGTGGTCCGAGCATTGCAGTTATAAAAGTTCGCGCTTTCATCTCAAGAAATTGCCAACCGAAGCGCCTTGGGTGATCTGCGGCCCGGGCGAAAACGCCGGGGTGATCGACATCGGTGACGGGCCAAATGGCCAGAAGCTGGCCGCTATCTTCAAGATGGAGAGCCACAATCACCCGAGCTACATCGAACCTTATCAGGGTGCAGCAACGGGCGTCGGCGGCATTTTGCGGGACGTTTTCACGATGGGCGCGCGACCGGTGGCAAATCTCAACGCGCTGCGCTTCGGGCGGCCAGACCACCCGAAGATGAAGCACCTTGTGAAAGGTGTAGTCGCAGGCATTGGTGGTTATGGTAACTGCGTAGGCGTGCCAACAGTTGGCGGGGAAACCAATTTCGACCCGGCTTATGACGGTAATATTCTGGTCAATGCAATGACCGTGGGCGTGGCCGAACAGGACAAGATTTTCTACAGCGCGGCAACCGGAGTCGGCAACCCGATCGTCTATGTTGGCTCCAAGACCGGGCGCGACGGGATTCACGGTGCCACTATGGCCAGCGCCAATTTTGAGGAAGATTCAGATGCCAAGCGTCCAACCGTTCAGGTAGGAGATCCTTTCACTGAAAAACTGCTGATCGAAGCCTGCCTTGAATTGATGGCAACCGACGCGATTGTCGCCATTCAGGACATGGGGGCGGCCGGCCTGACCAGTTCCAGCGTGGAAATGGCCACCAATGGCAAAACCGGTATTCGGCTGGATATGAACAAGGTGCCGTGCCGCGAAGAAGGCATGACCCCTTATGAAATGATGCTGAGCGAAAGCCAGGAACGGATGCTGATGGTGCTGAAGCCAGGCAAGGAGGCGATGGCCGAAGCGATTTTTCGCAAATGGGAACTCGACTTTGCTGTCATCGGCGAAGTGACCGACAGCCAACACATGATCCTTGAATGGAACGGTGAGGTTGTATGCGATATTCCGCTGGGCCCGCTGGCTGAAGACGCGCCTGAATATGAACGTCCCTATGTTTCAAAAGAGGAATACAAGCTCTGGGCTGCGGTCAAGCCGCTGGAAGATGTTCCGACCAAGCGCGATATCGGCGAAGATCTGCTAACCATGATGGCCAGCCCCGCGCTCGCATCGCGCCGGTGGATCTGGGAACAATATGATAGCCAGGTCGGTGCCGATACGCTGCAAACCGGCGGCGATGCCGGTGTCGTTCGGGTGCATGGCACCACCAAAGCGTTGGCGATGACTACCGATTGTACGCCGCGCTATTGCTATGCCGACCCTTATGAAGGCGGCAAGCAGGCGGTAGCGGAAGCGTATCGCAATCTGTCTGTAGTCGGCGCACGCCCACTGGCGATCACCAATTGCCTCAATTTTGCCAATCCACAGCGACCGGAAATCATGGCGCAGCTGGTCGGCTGCCTTGAAGGCATGGGCGAGGCGTGCCGCAAACTCGATTTCCCGATCGTAAGCGGCAATGTAAGCCTGTATAATGAAAGCAAGGCGACTGGTGGCGGCAGCGCGATTTTGCCGACACCCGCGATTGGCGGAGTCGGCATTCTTGAAGATTACACCCGGATGGCGTCGACAGGATTCAAGGAAGGTGCCCAGCGGATCATGCTGATCGGCGCGAACCCGCAGGCGACTCCGGAACTCGGCCAATCGCTGTGGCTTGATGTGTGCTGCGATATGCGCGCTGGTTCCCCGCCCAGGGTTGATCTTGATCTGGAACGGCGCAACGGCGAATTGGTGCGCCACCTGATCGAAAGCGGCACGGTGACCGCAGCGCATGACGTTTCGGACGGCGGTATAATGGTCGCAGTTACAGAAATGGCGCTGGTGAGCAATATCGGAGCGCGCCTGGTTACTCACGCGTTTGAGGACTACGTAGATAGCGAAAAGCTGCGTCATTCGTGGTCGGTTTTTGCTGAAAACCAGGGCCGCTATCTGGTCACTGAGCCGATCGATTCGGACATTGTCGAACGGCTGGCGCATGATGCAGGTGTTGGCTGTTGTTTCATCGGCTGGACCGGCGGTGATGTCATCCGCATTGGCCCGAATGAGGAAACAACCGTGGCGCAGGTTTCCTTGACCGATCTGCGAGAGGCCAGTGACAGCTTCTTTCGCGACTGGATGGAGGTTTGAGCGGCCAAAGCCGACCCTACCCCCAACTGCCCGATCTGTCGGACGAGCAACGCATCGTTCTGGCGCGATCCATGCTTGAGCAGCTCAAAACCCGCCATTCATGCCGCGCCTTTACCGATCAGGCCGTGCCGCGAGAAATCATCGAAGCAGCGATCATGGCTGCGGGTACTGCGCCCAACGGTGCCAATCATCAACCTTGGCACTTTGCGGCCATTTCCTCGCTTGGAACAAAACGCGCGATCCGCGAAGCAGCAGAGACAGAAGAACGCCAGTTTTACGGCACAAATGATGGCCCGCCCAAGGCTCCGGATGCATGGCTGGACGCACTTGAGCCAATTGGAACAGACGCCAGCAAACCATTCCTCGAAGTCGCCCCGTGGCTGATCGTGTGTTTTGCGCAGCGAAAGGGCGGGATTGACGAGGATGGCGCAACGCAGAATTATTACGTCATTGAAAGTGTCGGGATCGCCTGCGGCCTGCTTATTGCCACTTTGCATGAGGCTGGGCTGGCGACTTTGACTCACACCCCGTCACCGATGGGGTTTTTGCGAGAGATTTGCGGGCGGCCTGCGCATGAAAAGCCGCTAATGATTGTGGTCGTGGGGCACCCTGCCCCTGATGCCACGGTGCCCGAACATGCGCTGACGAAGAAGCCGTTGGGCCAGATCGCCAGCTGGCTTTAAGCCCTTTCAGGCGGCCGCAAGTTTAGGTTCGTCATTCTTGCTGGCCAGCATGTCGTAGGGGTCGACGCCTTCGCTACGCCATACTTCGTGACATTTGTGATACCAGACAGGGTCACTGATACCGAACATGGTCCGCGCCTGCTGCAAGTCCATAGCCAGCAGTTCCCGGATCGACATTTCCACCAGTGGGGGACACGTGCGGCCAAACCGCTTGGCTTCGTTGACAGCTTTCAGCACCGGAGCCTTGCTCCTGACCTGCTTCATGATGTTGAGCGCACCGGCATAACCGATCACCAGATGGCCGGGGCTCGGGCTTTGCCCATGCGTAAACAGCAGCACGCATTGTTCGCCCAAAGCATCACGGCCATAGCCGGTCAGAACATGCATCAGATCATGCGTGTCGCGCTGGCGAAACCCGAACCATTCGACAAGATCGCCATATTTGGGCCGGCCGAGCTTTTCTGCTTCTGCCACCAGTCCGGCAGCACTCAATCCTTCACGTTCCATGAAGTCGCAATAGGCATGTGCCACACTGCCTTTGGGCAATTTGCGCAAAGCGTCATGGTTATCCAGAATGGGCGGCAAAGTGGGTTCAGCGCGGCGCAGTTCTTCACCCTTGGGGCTCAGCGCCAGTTCGCGAACGCGCGGCATAAAATGTTTGGAGGGTAAATGCTCGTAAATCTGGAAGACATGGGAGGTGTCTTCCTTGTTTTTAATCAGCTCACGAAAGTGATGAATCGCCTTGCGGATGTTGCGCTTGGGTTGTGCCCGCGCAGGGTCGCGCAGCAGCGTGCCATCGCTGGCGCATTCAGCTTGTTCCATCGAATCGATAATGCTCTTCAGTTCGCTCATACCAACGCCCTTACTAACATAGATGTTAATATAGGCTGATCAACGGGCCTTGCCAAGCCCGTTTGCCAATTCAACCAGTCAGCCATTTTTCTGGAGCAATGCCAAGCAGCAATAAGATCGAGGTCAGATCACCGCGATCAACAGTGCCATTGGCCGTCGCCCGCGCCTTTGGCTTGGCATGATAGGCAACGCCGTAAGTCGCAGCCTGGAGCATGGGAATGTCATTCGCGCCGTCGCCCGCCGCCATGCTGACAGCACCGTCTCCCCAAGCGGCAACTTCTTCGCGCAGCACCGCTTCTTTTACCGAACTATCTACAATCGGGCCGGTTACTGTGCCTGAAAGTTTGCCGCCTGCAACCGCAAGCCGGTTGGCAACCACCCGGTCAAAACCGAGCATTTGCGCCACCGGATCGGCAAAATGGTGGAAGCCGCCGGTCACCAGCACAGTCCGGCAACCCAGCGACTTGAGCGTGGCGACGAGCGTCTTGCCTTCGCTCATCAGCGTGATCCGTTCCGTGAGGCAATGCTGGATTGTTTCTTCACCCAGTCCAGCCAGCAAAGCAACGCGTTCGGCCAGCGCTGCCGCAAAATCCAACTCGCCCCGCATCGCGCGTTCGGTTATCGCGGAAACATGGTCCTTCAGACCCGCAAAATCGGCCAACTCATCGATACATTCCTGCCCTATCATGGTCGAATCCATATCGGAGACGAAAACCTTTGGCAGATCGATATCGTGTGCAGACACCAGCAGGTCCGATGGGCCAGCGTGCGTTTCAAGCACTTCGCGCAGCGATGCCGGATCGCCGCTGGTTACAGCCACTTCGATCACGCCCGCACACGGATGACCGACCCGCGCCTCTGCGCCTGCAAAGCCCGCCTGCGTCAGCGCAGCGAGCAACCCTTCGAAGGATGCCTTGAGCGTACTATCGACCCTAAGCGTGCTTTCTGCCCTGAGTGTGCTATCGGATCGAGCAGGGTCTGCTATCAGACGGGCGATGGGCACCAGTGAATCTCCAGATCAAACGGGCAAGTTCCCGCCTGTCGCGCTCATTGCAGGGCCGACCGCCAGCGGCAAGACCGATTGTGCGGTCAAGCTGGCGCTGGCCTTGAAGGCACGCGGGACTGATGCGGCCGTTATCAATGCCGATAGCGCGCAGGTTTACCGCGATCTCAAACAGCTGAGCGCCCGACCCGACGAGACTGAAATGCAGGGCGTTGAGCATTTGTTGTTCGGCACATGGGACGGCGCAACGCCATGCTCTGCCGGCAATTGGGCCGATGCCGCCCGCACCGAGATTGACCGGCTCCACGCAGCAGGCGCAGTCCCAATTCTGGCTGGCGGTACGGGCCTGTATCTGCGCACCTTGCTGGACGGGATTGCGCCGGTGCCGGAAATTCACCCTGAAATCCGCACCGCTGTTCGTGCGTTGCCGCAAGACCAAGCACGAGCAGCGCTGCTGGCCGAAGACCCCGCCGCTGCTGCACGCCTTGCACCAGCTGACAACAGCCGCACGGCCCGCGCGCTGGAGGTGGTGCGCTGCACTGGAAAGCCGCTGGCGTATTGGCAAACCCGGCTGGTCGGCGGCGTCGGCGGACGGATCAGCCTTCACCCGTGCATACTCTTGCCTGACCGAGAGGTACTCAATCGGCGCTGCGACGTA
This sequence comes from Erythrobacteraceae bacterium, assembly GCA_024642545.1. GTDB lineage: Bacteria > Pseudomonadota > Alphaproteobacteria > Sphingomonadales > Sphingomonadaceae > Allopontixanthobacter. The sequence goes on along the minus strand of JAHEAW010000002.1, from coordinate 33,240 downwards.
AGGTTTGAACGGATGGTGGGTGGCGGCGCAGTGACTGAGGTAGAAGCGTTGATGGCACGCCAGCTTGACCCTGCCCTGCCCGTGATGCGTGCCATCGGCGTGCGCGAAATTGCTGCATATCTGGAGGGCAGACAGGACCGCGACGCAATGCTTCGAGCCGGGCAACTCGCCACGCGCCAATATGCCAAGCGGCAATATACGTGGTTTCGCAATCAACCCCCCGCAAATTGGTCACGCATAAAGTTCGAAAATGATTCAATCGATAATATATTTGCAAGATTATTATCATAACAAGGCTTGACACAGACTTATTATGTCTTTAGTGGCGCAGATCGATGGCCCGTGGCAGCCCCCTGCCACGGGCCACATATTTTGGAGAATACCATGTCCAGCCCATCTGCGGGCCACCCCGAAACAACCGAACGCAGCGGTGCATCGATTCTGGTCGAAAGCCTGGTGCAGCAGGGTGTCGAATTCATCTTCGGTTACCCTGGCGGCGCAGTTCTGCCGATCTATGACGAATTATTTACGGACCAGCGGATTCGGCACATTCTGGTGCGGCACGAAGCCGGCGCGGCACATGCGGCTGAAGGCTATGCCCGCTCAACCGGCAAGCCGGGCGTGGTGCTGGTCACATCCGGCCCCGGTGCGACCAATGCGGTCACCGGCATTGCCGATGCTTTCATGGATTCGATCCCGCTGGTCGTGATCACTGGCCAGGTTCCGACTGCACTGATCGGCACCGATGCGTTTCAGGAAGCCGACACAATCGGCATTACCCGCCATTGCACCAAACATAATTATCTCGTCAAAGACCCGGCTGATCTGGCCGCAACGATTGCCGAGGCATTCCGCATCGCGACCACAGGCAGGCCCGGCCCGGTTCTGGTGGACATTCCCAAGGATGTGCAGATTGCGCTGGCCGAATTTGGCCAGGTGCCATCGGCTGAACTTGCTCCCACCCGCTATCAAGCGCAGATGGCCGGCGACGCGGAGGCTATTTTGCAGGCCGCAGAACTGATGGCCAAGGCAGAATTTCCAGTGTTCTACACTGGCGGCGGCATTATCAACTCTGGCCCACAAGCCAGCGTATTGCTGCGCGAACTGCAGAATTTGACCGGTGCGCCGGTAACCTCGACCCTGATGGGCCTCGGTGCCTTTCCAGCGGAGCACCCTGATTGGCTGGGCATGTTGGGCATGCACGGTACTTATGAAGCCAATATGGTAATGAACCGCTGCGATCTGATGGTCTGTATCGGGGCAAGGTTTGACGACCGCGTGACTGGCAGGCTCGATTCCTTTTCACCGGATTCGACCAAGATTCACATCGATATCGACCGTGCGTCGATCAACAAGATCGTCCCTGTCGACCTGCCAATTGTCGGTGATTGCGCCACTGTCCTGCAGCAGCTGGTCGATGCGTGGGGCAAGCGCAAACCGCGTGATCTGGGTGAATGGAAAGCGCGGATCACAGGCTGGCGCGCGCGCGAAAGTCTTGCCTATCCCGAAAGCAAGACGGAAATCATGCCGCAAAAGGCGGTCGAGCGCTTGTTCGCCCTCACCCGCGACCGAGATCCTATCATCACCACCGAAGTCGGCCAGCACCAGATGTGGGCGGCGCAATATTTCAATTTCTTTGGCCCTAACAAGTGGCTCACCAGTGGCGGGCTGGGAACGATGGGATACGGCCTGCCCGCAGCAATCGGGGCGCAGCTTGGCAACCCCGATAGTCTCGTGATCGATATTGCGGGCGAGGCCAGCATCCAGATGAACATTCAGGAACTGGGCACGGCCAGTCAATACCGACTGCCGGTCAAGATATTCATCCTCAACAATGAATATATGGGAATGGTCCGCCAGTGGCAGGAACTGACCTATGAAAGCCGCTATTCGAACAGTTATTCGGACAGTCTGCCCGATTTTGTGCGGCTTGCCGAAGCCTATGGCTGGAAAGGCATCCGCATTTCTGACGAAGCAGGCCTTGATGCCGGGATTGCTGCAATGCTGGAGCATGATGGGCCGGTAATTGTCGACTGCCAGGTATCGAAAGACGCCAATTGTTATCCGATGATTCCCAGCGGCAATGCACATACCGATATGCTGCTCTATGGCGACAAAGCCAGCGGCACGATGGACGATGAAGCGAAGGCTCTGGTGTAAAGGCAATTGAATCATGAAAATCCATCAAGCTGCCTCTGAACGCCATGTTCTGACCATCACGGTCGATAATGAAGCGGGTATTCTGGCGCGCATTGCAGGCATGTTTACCGCACGCGGATATAATATCGACAGCCTCACCGTGGCCGACATCACCGAAAACCACGCAGTCAGCCGTATCACTATCGTGACCCAGGGGCCGCCCCCGGTGATCGACCAGATCCGCGCGCAGCTGGAGCGGCTCGTTTCCGTCCATAAGGTCGTGGACCTGACCGAGAGCGGTAGCCACGTCGAGCGCGAACTTGCCTTGGTGAAGGTTGCCGGCACGGGCGAAAACCGGGTCGAGGCACTGCGGCTGGCCGAAGTGTTCCGCGCCCAGGTAATCGACACCACAACCTCAAGCTTCATTTTCGAGCTGACCGGCGCTCCGGACAAGATCGACAGCTTCATTGCGTTGATGCGCGAATTGGGGCTGGTCGAGGTTGGCCGCACCGGAATTGCCGGGATGATGCGCGGCGCAGAAGGAACATGAGAGATAAACTTGGCCGGACCCAAGCGGGTGTCATTGGCCATTCCGTCAAAAACTTCTAACAGACCCCCGACATCTTGCCGGGGAAGAAATTGAGAGCAACCATGATGAAAGTTTACTACGACGCAGATGCCGACCAGAACCTGATCAAGGGCAAGAAGGTGGCGATTGTCGGATATGGCAGCCAGGGTCACGCCCATGCGCAAAATTTGCGTGACAGCGGCGTTGGCGAAGTTGCGATTGCGCTGCGCGAAGGATCAGCCACTGCGAAGAAGGCCGAAGCCGCCGGGTTCAAGGTGTTGAACAACGCCGAGGCAGCCAAATGGGCCGATGTGGTGATGATCCTCGCCCCGGATGAGCATCAGGCAGCAATTTACGCCGATGATCTGGCCGCAAATATGAAGCCCGGCGCAGCGCTTGCTTTCGCACATGGTCTCAACATCCACTTCGGCCTGATCGAAGCGCGCCCCGATCTTGACGTTTTCATGGTTGCGCCCAAAGGTCCCGGCCACACCGTACGCAGCGAATATGTGAAGGGTGGCGGCGTCCCGTGCCTGTTCGCCGTGGCGCAGGAAGCAGAGGGCAAGACTGATAATGGCTATGCCCACGCCCTCGCCCTGTCTTATGCCTCTGCCGTTGGCGGCGGGCGCAGCGGCATTATCGAAACCACTTTCCGCGAAGAATGCGAAACCGACCTGTTCGGCGAGCAAGCAGTGCTGTGCGGCGGTATCACGCACCTCATTCAAGCCGGGTTCGAAACGCTGGTAGAAGCGGGTTATGCGCCTGAAATGGCCTATTTTGAATGCCTGCATGAAACCAAGCTGATCGTCGATCTGCTGTACGAAGGCGGTATCGCCAATATGCGCTATTCGATCAGCAACACTGCCGAATATGGCGACATCAAAACCGGCCCGCGGATCATCACTGCGGAAACCAAAGCCGAAATGAAGCGCGTCTTGGCGGATATTCAGGCGGGCCGTTTCGTGAAGGACTTCGTGCTAGATAACCGCGCTGGCCAGCCTGAACTCAAGGCAAGCCGCAAGGCAGCAGCAGCGCATCCCATCGAACAGGTCGGAGCCCGGCTGCGCGCCATGATGCCGTGGATTGCCAAAAATCAATTGGTCGACAAAGCCAAGAACTAAGCCTCTGGGAGTGCGTCAACGGATTGCGGCGAAACACAGCTGCAATTCGTTGACGAAAATCTCCGGCTGCTCCCACGCTGCAAAATGCCCGCCCTTGTCAGGCGCATTCCAGTAAATGAGTTCGGGAATCAGCCGCTCTGCCCAGACGCGCGGCGCAGGCATGATCTCTGCCGGGAAGGAACTGGCCCCGCCCGGAAGCTTGACCGGCCCGCCGCTGAAATCCCCAAAACTTTCCCAATAAAGCCGGGCTGACGATGCCCCGGTGGCAGGCAGCCAGTAAAGCATCAGATTATCGAGTATCGCGTCCATCCGCAGCGCATCAAGCGGTGAGCCTTGATTGTCGGTCCAGGCATACATTTTTTCGTAGATCCAGCCTGCCAGACCGACGGGCGAATCCACCAGCGCATAGCCAATCGTCTGCGGCCGAGTGCTTTGCTGTTTTGAATAGCCAGAATCGTGATCGGCGTAGAACTTCATCCCCGCCAGCGCCTTCTTCATGGCCGGATCATCACTTGCAAGATCATCAGCCGTGGGGCGCACGGACACCATGTTCATGTGAACCGCGCAGCACCCGGCGGGGGCTTGCCGCCCGATTTCAGCTGTAACGGCAGACCCCCAATCGCCGCCCTGGGCAACCCAGCGCTGATACCCCAGCCGGTCCATCAAGACCGCCCATGCCTTGGCAATCCTTGACAGACCCCAGCCCGTTTCAGTCGGTTTTCCGGAAAAGCCAAAACCAGGCAGCGAAGGCGCCACAACATGGAACGCATCGGCGGCTGTCCCGCCATATTTTTCCGGCTGGGTCAGCCGCTCGATCACACCGAGAAATTCCACCACCGAGCCGGGCCAGCCATGTGTCAGGATAATCGGCAGAGCACCTTCATGCGGCGATCGAACATGGAGGAAATGGATATCGAGCCCGTCAATCTCGGTCATGAACTGACCCAGCGAATTGAGATAGGCCTCGCATTGGCGCCAGTTATAGCCGCTGCGCCAGCGCTCAACGAGTTCGCGCAGCGCGACCAGCGGAGTGCCCTGCGACCAGTCACTAACCGGCTCCTGCTCCGGCCAGCGTGCTGCATCGAGCTTGTGATAAAGCCGCTCGAGCTCGCTTTGCGGCACATCGAGCACGAAAGATCTGATCTCATCCTGCATTGCCCGGTGCTATGCGGTATCTGGCATGCGCTCAAGCCTAATTGCTGCGAGGAATGCGCCACGAGCCGCAACATTGTTACCAAAACTATCTGGACAGCCGGGCCTGCATTGCGCATAGGCTTGCAACATGATCATTCGTCTCGACCTGCTACTGCGACTTATACGCCCTTGGGCGTGAACGGAGGCGTGGCCTGAGCAGGCGCGCTTCAAGCGCCCAGGGGTTCCACTGCATGGCTTTTTGAAATAGCCGCCCGATCCAATTTATCAGCCGAGACTTTTACCATGACTACGCCCCGAAACATGTTGCGCGAACCTTCGCGCAAATATCGCGCTTTCCCGCAGGTTCCGATCACTGATCGGCAATGGCCTTCGCGTACTATCACCGCCCCGCCCCGCTGGTTGTCGACCGATTTACGCGACGGCAATCAGGCAATCGTTGATCCGATGGATGCCGCCAAGAAGCGCCGCTTCTTCGAGTTGCTGGTTGAAATCGGGATCAAGGAAGTCGAGATCGGCTTCCCCAGTGCAGGTGCGACCGAATTCGATTTCATCCGTGGTCTGGTTGATTCAGGTATGATCCCGCAAGATGTGACTGTGCAAGTTCTGACCCAGTCGCGCCGGGACCTCATCACCACCTCGTTCGACAGCCTCGACGGTGTCCATGCCGCAGTGGTTCACATGTATAATGCGGTCAGCCCCGCATGGCGCGACATCGTGTTCCGCATGAGCAAGGATGAAGTGCGCCAGATCGCGATTGACGGGGCAAAGATCATGCGTGATGAAGCAGCCGCACGCCCGCGAACCGCGTGGCATTTCCAATATAGCCCGGAAACCTTCTCGACTGCCGAACTCGACTTCAGTATCGAGGTTTGCGAGGCGGTAATGGAAGTGCTGCAGCCAACGCCAGAGCGGCCGATCATCCTCAATCTTCCAGCCACAGTGGAAGCGGCCACACCCAATATTTACGCTGATCAGATAGAATATTTTGCGCGTAACTTGCCCAACCGCGACGCTGCGGTGATCAGCCTGCATACGCACAATGACCGCGGCACCGGTGTGGCAGCGGCAGAACTGGGCCTGATGGCGGGTGCGGACAGGGTCGAAGGTTGCCTGTTTGGCAATGGCGAGCGGACCGGCAATTGCTGTCTCGTGACCGTTGCGCTCAATATGTACACGCAGGGTATCGATCCAGGCCTTGATTTTTCAGATATCGACCGGGTCATCGAGACAGTGGAATATTGCAACGAGCTGCCTGTACACCAGCGCCATCCTTACGGCGGGGAACTGGTCTTCACAGCCTTTTCCGGCAGCCATCAGGATGCGATCAAGAAGGGCTTTTCCGCCCGCGAAACACAGAATGACGAAGCATGGCGCGTGCCCTATCTGCCGATTGATCCGGCTGATCTTGGCCGCAATTACGAAGCTGTCATCCGCGTCAATTCGCAAAGCGGCAAAGGCGGCTTTGCATGGGTGCTGGAACAGAACCAGGGCCTCAAGCTACCCAAGGCCATGCAGGCCGATTTCGCGCCGCATGTGCAGCGCATGGCTGATGAACTCGGCCGCGAACTCAACGCCGCCGACATCTGGCAGGCCTTCCGCAGCGCGTATCACGTGCAGACCCGGCCCAAGCATTTTCAACTGGTCGATTACGAAGAAACCCGCTCCATCGATGGCACGCGCATCTTTGCCGGCACGATCGAAGTTGCCGGGCAGGAACAGCGCGTCAGCGGCCGTGGCAACGGGTTGATTTCATCAGTGATTTCAACTCTGCGTGAGGCATTCGGCCTGGAACTGGAAGTAGCTGATTATTCCGAACACGCGCTTTCCAAGGGGTCGGACGCGCGTGCAGCAACCTATGTTCAGTGCAGCCTATCCGATGGCCGCATTGTCTGGGGCTGCGGGATTGATGAAGATATTGCCACCGCCGGTGTCCGCTCCATCCTGAGCGCGGCGAACAGCGCAATGGACCAGTAGGGTAATTACCAGGGCCCGCCTCTATTTCAGATGGGCCGCATACCAGCCAAGCCAGCGGTCCATCCGGTCAGTCAGAAAGCTGGGGCGGGTAAAGCCATGAAATTGGCCGGGGTATATCACCAGCCGCGTATCGATCCTGCGGCTCTTGAGCGCCTGATACATTTGTTCGCTGTTGAGTGCCGGCACGTTGAAATCATCCTGTCCGACCAAAAACAACGTAGGCGTAACGATCCGGTCATTATGGAAGAAGGGATAACTGACCTTGAGATAAGTATCGAGGTTGTCCCACGGCGTGCCCAGTTCCTGCTCATAGCCAATGATATATTGGTCAGTGCCGTATCCGGCCGTGATATTCGATATGGATGCGCCGCTGACCGCCGCCTTGAAACGTTTGTCCGAAGCGATGGTATAATTGGTGAGCATGCCGCCATAGCTCCATCCGCCCACGACCAGACGGTCAGGATCAGCCACACCGCGTGCCACGGCATCATCCACGCCCGCCAGCACGTCTTCGACATCGACCGATCCCCATGCGGCATTGATCGCACTGGCAAAGGCAACTCCACGCCCGCTGCTGCCACGCGGATTGGGCGTGATCACAGCATATCCAGCTGCTGCAAAAATCTGGTTGCGTGGTTCAAACCCGGCATCGAACTGTGACGTCGGGCCGCCATGCAGATAGAGCAAGGTCTTGTACTTAGTGCCGGGCGCAGCGCCGGGTGGCAGGGTCTGAAACCCGTGAACTTGGGTGCCGTCCTTGCTGGTAAAGCTGGTCCGCGTCACCCGTCCCAGATCAAGCTGCGCCATCAAGGCCGTATTATGATGCGATAGCTGGCGCAGTTTCGTGCCGTCCAACGCAAACACCTCGTTCGGTGTCAGGCTGGTGGTCGAAAGGAGCGCGATCCTACCATCCTTGGCGCTGGTCGCGCTGGACAGTACTCGCTCGCCCGAAACCAGCTTTGTGATCGCCCCGCCCTCGATATCGATCGAATCGAGCCGCTCGATTCCATCATCCTCGGTCAGGAAGCGAATGGACTTGCCGTCGGGGGTCCACGAGGGATCACGGACATTGCGATCAAGGCCCGCCGTCAGGACCTTAGGGGTACCCCCTGATGCCGGAATAACCGCCAGGTCAGTGACCGCATACCAGATCAGCTTTGGGCTGCCCCCACGCAGATAGGCAATCCATTTCCCGTCGGGGCTCCAAGCCGGATAGGAACCACTGCCTGAAGCGTTGTCGGCCCCGATATAGTTGGTCAACTGATGCGGCGTTGCACCGTGCTTGTTAATCGATGCAACGTAGAGGTTGCTGTCTTCGGTCCGGTCCGGATCAGCGGCCCGTTTGGAGGTAAAAACAATCTGCGTGCTGTCGGGCGACCAGGCCGGTAAGGCTTCATCAAAATTGCCACCTGTCAGGCGCATGGCTTTGTCAGCGGCAATATCATACAGCCACAGCCGCTGGCGCTGCTTACCCATGAAGCCAGTTACGTCTTCCTTGAAATAATAACGATCGATCACAATCGGTTGCGGGCGATCTTTCAGTTTTTCGTCGCTTGGCTCTTCCGCAGGATCGGTCACAACAAGCACAAGATATTTCCCATCCGGTGACCATGCAAAGTCATCCACTGATCCGGTAATGCCGGGCACAGGTGCGGCTTCTCCGCCCGTGCGGGGCATAAGCCACAGGCGCGCTTCCTCGTTCTTGTCGGCGCGCTCCGAGATAAAGCCGATCTGCGAACCGGAGGGGCTGAATTTGGGCGAAGATTCGCTTTCTCCGCTGCGACCAGTCAGCTGCCGCTCGCCACTGCCATCCCAATCGGCCAGCCAGATATGGGTAATTTTCTGATCCAGATCCACTTCCGTTTTGGTAACAGTGTAAACCACGGCATCGCCCGATGGCGAGATTTGCGGCGATCCGACCTCCTCCAACGCCAGCAAATCAGCGACCTGCATTGGCCGCGCCTGCACAGAAGCAGCGCTGCCCAGCAGAAGAACTGCGCCTAATCCAACTGAAAATCGCATCTGCGCCCCCTGAAATTTCTGCGAGACTTATCGACATTCCCGCAAAGCGCAATCGCAAAGACAGGGGCAAATTTTGCCCTATACCTGCGCGCTTTGTGGTGTAGGTTCAGGAAAAAGGGAGAGCCATAGGTGACTGAAGAAATCCTCGAACCCGACTTGCCGATTCTCGATCCGCATCACCATTTGTGGGACCTGCGGGCGCTCATCCCTGCTTTTCCTGAGCCCCGCCATCCTTTCATCGAAGCGATCGCGGGCGCTGCTTATTACAACTTCGACGCCTTGCATGCTGATGTAACCAGCGGTCACAACATAATTGGTACGGTGTTTATGGAATGCGGCGCGTTCTACCGCGCTGATGCAGCACCGGAAATGAAGCCGATAGGTGAAGTGGAATTCGTCAACGGTGTCGCTGCGCAAAGTGCCAGCGGCCTGTATGGTGATTTGCGCGCCTGCGCCGCCATAATCGGCCATGCCGACATGACATTGGGTGACGGCGCTGCACCAGTGCTGGAAGCGCTGGTGGCCGCCGGCAGCGGCCGCTTCAAGGGTATCCGTCATTCTGCGGCGTGGGATGCAAATCCTGACGTACTTGGCGCGCCATTTCATGCACCCGAAGGATTGCTGACCAGCGATGCCTTTCAGGCCGGGTTTGCTCGGCTTGGCCCGATGGGGCTGACCTTTGATGCCTGGGTTGTCGAACCGCAACTGGTCGATTTGATCGCGCTTGCCCGCAAGTTTCCCAACCAGAATATCATCCTCGACCACTGCGGAACGCCGCTCAACATTGCCAGCTACAAAGGCACCTTGCCGCAAAATTTTGATCGGTGGCGCAAGGCCATTCATCGGCTTGGGGAATGCCCCAATGTTACGGTCAAACTGGGCGGACTGGCGATGGCATTCTGCGGCATGCCGGAAGAAGGTCCCGCCAAGGGAATTGGCTCAGAAACCCTGGCAGCGATGTGGCGTCCCTATATCGAAACCTGCATCGAAGCCTTTGGCCCTGACCGGGCGATGTTTGAAAGCAATTACCCGGTTGACCGGTGGGGCGCGAGCTATCCGGTGCTATGGAACGCCTTCAAACGGATCACCCGTTCCGCATCAGCGGCAGAAAAGCATGCGCTCTATGCAGGCACAGCGGCGCGCACCTATGACATTGAACAGTTACTGACCTGACCGTCTCGACAAGCCGGTGATCGCCGCATAAGCCGCCTATAAGTTTTTATTCGCTACGGAGCATTGCATGTCGCTACCCGCCCCTTTTGATCGTCTACGCTTGCCCATCATCGGCTCGCCCCTGTTCATTGTATCGGGTCCCGAGCTGGTGATCGCGCAGTGCAAGGCCGGGATTATCGGCAGTTTCCCCGCACTTAATGCCCGGCCATCAGGCGTGCTCGATGAGTGGCTGCACCGGATAACCGAGGAACTGGCCGCGCATAATCGGGACAATCCGGATCGGCCTGCGGCCCCCTATGCTGTCAACCAGATCGTTCACCGCAGCAACAACAGGCTTGAAGAAGACATTGAAGTGTGCGGCAAATGGCAAGTGCCAATGATGATCACTTCGCTCGGTGCGCGTGAGGAAGTATTCAATGCCGCGCATAGCTGGGGCGGTATCGTACTGCACGATGTGATCAACGATACCTTCGCTCACAAGGCCATTGAGAAGGGCGCAGACGGGCTTATTCCCGTGGCAGCCGGCGCCGGCGGGCATGCAGGCGTTCAGTCGCCATTTGCCTTGATGCAGGAAATCCGCAGTTGGTTTAATGGGTTGGTCGCGCTCTCTGGGTCGATTTCGCATGGTCGGTCCGTACTTGCAGCGCAGGCCATGGGCGCAGATTTCGCCTATATCGGCTCCCCCTGGATTGCGACCAAGGAAGCCAATGCGGACGAGGCGTATAAGCAGGAAATCGTCAATAGCCGCGCTGCCGACATCGTATATTCCAACCTGTTCACTGGCGTTCACGGCAATTACTTGCGCGGTTCGATCGAAAAGGCCGGGCTCGACCCGGATAATTTGCCTGAAGGCGATCTCAGTACAATGAATTTCGGATCGGGCGGGAACAGCAAAGCCAAGGCGTGGAAGGATATCTGGGGCTCTGGTCAGGGCGTTGGCATGGTCGATAATATTGATAGCGTGGCAGACCGGGTTGACCGGCTTGAACGGGAATATCTGCAGGCCAAGAAAGATCTGGCCGCCAAGATGGTTTGATCAGGTGTGCGGCTGAGACCGGTCAGCCGTGCCACACCCGAATTATCTGGCCATTCTCTGACGGTTCAAGCCGAAGCTGACTGCCATCGGGCGCAGTGACCGCTTCTGCCTGCGTCAAGGGCCCATGCTGCACCAGCTGATTGACCAGGCGCAACGCCAGAAGTTTAGCAGCAGTATTGTCCGCAGAATTATCCGCTTCGATGTGAATTTCCTGCCCGGTGAAATATGCCAACCCATCGCTGGCAATCCCGCCACCTGGCATGGCCTTCATCGAGGTAAAAACCAATGCGGGAAACGCCCCGCCATCAACCCAGGTGCCAACTGTCGAGCGGAACAGGTCTCGGCCAATCAGGTTTCCGATTGGGGGCCAGAATATGGCCTCCGCCCCAGCCAACTTACTCGCAAGCTCTGCTGCCAACCCTGTAAGCGCCCGAACAATTGGCAGGCTTCGCTCCCCGCCGCTCAAATGCGGCCCTGGCGACAAGCGAAGCACGTCGAATCGTACATCCGGCCGGATCTCAGAAAAGCCAATCTGATGGCGTATGATCGGCATTTCGATCGCGGGTCCCGGCAAAAGGCCGTGCAAATCGAAAGTAAGCCCTTGGCAGAGTAATTCGAGCCATCCGGGATCGGCGCCATAGCCCCCGCCCGGTAATCTTCCCGGGTCAAGACTTATTGATATGCCCGGCATGTTATCCACAACATCTCGCACGGATTGCGCAGAGGGACGGTCCCCGCCTTCAAAAAGCAGGAGAATACCCGGTGCCATGCTGGGCCCCTGAGGATCTGCACCGCGATCGATTGTCTTTAGCCCCCTAAGTATCAGACCCGTTAATTACTTGGCCGCATTTCATCCTTACGTCGAGTCCCCGAAAAACTGTTTAATCCGATATGGATGCACCATTTTAGAACACCCCGAGCCGCAACCCTTCAGCCAAGGCAGCCCCAAGATTGTGGCAATCATCCAATACTTCTGTCGAAACCTGCTTTTCGGCAAGGATGGCTTCGGGCGTTTGCGCTGCAAAATTCACGATCATCGGTTCAGCGACCCGTTTGAGACGCCAGCCTAGCGCAATCCGATCGATCTGCCGCTGCGCGCCCTCCCCATCCGATCCCGCTGCGATAATCGTGGCGAAGGGACGGCCTTCGATCTGCCCTAGAACCGGGTAAAAACACCGGTCGAACATGTCCTTCATCACCCCGCTCATGGCAGCGAGGTTTTCCGGGCAGATGAACAGATAGCCTGCGCTGCCAAGAATTTGGACAGGCCCAGTCTGCGCTGCTGCCATCAGCAGCGCTGCGCCGCCCGCGCCTTGTGCAGCAGCTTTGGCCATGGCCCGACTGGCACCTGTCCGGCTGTGCCAAACAATCAGGAGAGTGTTATCGTACACGCATCAAGGTTGCCTTCCCCGGCTGTAGATTGTCAATCGGGCGGACCTTTGCGCAGGCGCCAGCTTGGGATAGGGTCGCGATATGGCTTCACGCGCGAAAATCCCGGTTTTTGGTGTCACCCAGTCCCTGTCAGGCAAGGCGTGGCATTGGCGCGGCGGCAATATGGATGTTCAGCAGGGAAGCGCCGGACTGGAACAAGATATTGTAACCCAGTTGCTGCTGTCGCGGGGGGTCAGTCAGACTGATGTCGAGCAGCAGCGCACCCCGACACTGCGCGCATTCCTGCCTGATCCGTCTCTGTTTCAGGATATGGACGCTGCCGCTGAACGGATTGCGCAAGCCGTTTTGGGCAATGAAGCTGTGACGATTTACGGCGATTATGATGTTGACGGTGCGACCAGCGCCGCATTGCTGATCCGTTTTCTGCGCATGGCCGGGCATGATGCCCGCTACTACATTCCCGACCGATTGCTGGAAGGCTATGGTCCCAGCGGAGAGGCGCTGGTCCGTTTGGGTGAAGAAGGTTCCAGCTTGATCGTGACGGTTGACTGCGGCGCTATGGCGCATGATGCACTGGCGCAGGCGCACGCGGCTGGGATCGACGTGATTGTGGTCGATCACCACAAATGTTCGCCCGATTTGCCCAAAGCGGCGGCATTGGTGAATCCCAATCGTCTCGATGAAAGCGATGTTGGCGCGGCGCACGGGCATCTGGCGGCAGTTGGGGTCGCCTTCCTGCTGGCGATTGCAATTGTCCGCACCTTGCGTTCCCGCGGTTATTTTGATGATCGGCCAGAACCGGACTTGCTTTCACTGCTCGATCTGGTGGCCCTGGGCACCGTGGCTGACGTGGCTGCACTGTACGGTCTCAACCGGGCTTTTGTGGCACAGGGGCTCAAGGTCATGGCCAAGCGCGACAATATCGGCATGGCCGCGTTGATCGATGCAAGCCGTTTGAAGCGGGCGCCAGTGTGCAGCGACCTTGGCTTTGCGCTCGGCCCCCGCATCAATGCCGGTGGCCGGGTTGGGGAATCCACGCTCGGTGTGCGGCTTCTGACCACACAGGACGGCGATGAAGCGACCCGGATCGCCGCGCAATTATCCGCTCTCAATGAAGAACGGCGCGCGATCGAAGCTGAGGTTCAGGAAGCCGCCGAAGCCCAGCTCGCCGGGCAACATAACCGCGCTGTGGTGGTGGTGTCTGGCAAGGGCTGGCATCCCGGCGTGATCGGGATTGTTGCCGGGCGCATCAAGGAAAAGACCGGAAAGCCGACGCTGGTCATCGCGCTCGATGCGGAAAACGGTTTGGGCAAAGGGTCTGGCCGGTCAATTTCCGGCGTTGATCTGGGCGCGGCAATTATTGCAGCGCAGACCAATGGCCTGCTTGTCGCTGGCGGCGGCCACGCAATGGCCGCAGGGCTGACGGTGGAAGAAGGTAAAGTCGCTGCCCTTGCAGACTGGCTCGATACGCACTTGAGCAAAGCGGTTGAACGTGCCTCGTCCGAGCAATCGATCCAGCTCGATCTCGCGCTTGCACCGGGCGGGCTGACACCCGGCCTGATCGAATCGATGGACAGTGCTGGCCCGTTCGGCGTTGGCTGGCCCGGTCCGCGCGTAGCGGTTGGGCCTGTCCGGTTGGTCAAAGTCGATATCGTGGGCACAGACCATGTTCGCCTCATCGCCAGCGGACAGGATGGGGCAAGCTTCAAGGCAATCGCATTTCGAGCCGCCGAAAGCGAGATGGGACAAGCGCTGTTGCATGGCGCACGCGGACGTCTACTTTGGCTGGCTGGGCGTGCGAAGATTGATGACTGGGCCTCACGCCCGCAAGCGGAACTGCATTTGGAAGATGCTGCCTGGGCGGATTGACCCGATAAGTTACAATTCGTCCAAAACGCGCCTTGACGGCGCCGTCACCTGCCCCTAATTGCGCGCCCACCGCATAACACGCCTTGGGGCAAGTTATCCGGTTGCCATTGGCATGGCCCCTTCGTCTAGCGGTTAGGACGCGGCCCTTTCACGGCTGAAACACGGGTTCGATTCCCGTAGGGGTCACCATCGGTTCGGGCTGTTGATGGACACGCTTGCTCCGATATCTGACATATCGCTTCCTCCCGCTTGGCTTTTCAATCTGGCGCCGCCGCGCTTCACCGGCTAGTCGGTTCCTATATGGAGGAGCCTCGCACAATTCCCTGGTTGGCTATGGTGATCGCACTGATCGCTTGCGGGGTCATGGCCATCTCTGGCATCAATCCGTGGCTCGTCCTTGTGCTGCTGGTGGTCTGGTCAGGGTCGCTGATACTGGCCGCTGTCACCCCCCCGCCAGCTGCGCCGCCGCCGCGCAGGAGCGCCTTCAGCGAGGCGTCGATTTCAGAATTGATCGAACATTCATCCACGCCTTTGCTGATGACCAACCGTAACCGGGTGTCGATCGCCAATGAGGCGGCGCGCCGCGTACTGGGCAATCACATCATCGACCAGGATGTTCGGGTCGCCTTCCGCCATCCTGAGGCGGTTGCTTTGCTCCAGCGCGACGGGCCCGGCAGCGCCACGATCCACGGTCTGGCCCGCCGCAAGGATATCTATCTGATGAACCGTCAGGTGATGGACGAGCGGTTTGCGATCATCGAATTGGTCAACCAGACAACTGAGGCACAAGTAAGCCGTGCACATACAGACTTTGTCGCCAATGCCAGCCATGAACTGCGCACGCCGCTGGCATCGATCATTGGCTATGTCGAAACGCTGCAGGATGATGGAGACTCGGTTCCTCAAGCAACTCGCAAGAAATTCCTTGATACCATTCAGGCAGAGGCGACGCGGCTGCAAAGCCTCGTCAGCGATCTCATGTCGCTATCCCGGGTTGAGGCGGAAAAGCATGAGGAGCCGGACGAGCAGGTCGCACTCAAGCAATTGATTGAAACCGCCGCGCGTGATGCGGCAGGATTGGAGAGAAATGCCCAGATTGCCTTCGACTGCACGGAAGATGTGGTTGTTCAGGGCGATGAGCGCCAACTTGAGCAATTGGTTCGCAATCTGGTCGACAACGCGCTGAAATATGGGGCTCCGGGGGCAGTTGTATCCATCTCGCTCGACCGGCCGGAAGCCAACCGGGCGCGGCTGCGGGTCACTGACCAGGGCGAAGGGATCGCGCCTGAACATTTGCCGTTCCTTACCCGGCGCTTTTATCGCACTGATCCGGGACGCAGCCGGGCCTATGGCGGCACGGGATTGGGACTTGCGATCGTCAAACATATTGTCGAGCGCCACCGAGGGCTGCTGGATATTTCCAGTGAACTAGGGCGCGGAACCACGGTTGAGATCAGGTTGCCGATCAGCCTTTCCGCTTAGGATAAGGATCTGGCTCCGCATCAACAGCTATTTCGTCAAACGGACATATTTTGCGAATAGGCGCGCAGAGCGAAATGCTGGTCACTGCGTGCGCGGTATTGGTTGCGCGGTGAACTCTGCAAAGATTCCCGTCATGCGGTCAGGAAAGTTGGTGGAATATGGTCGTACTTCTGCCATATTATGTCTTGTGGTCGGGAAATGGGCCGGAAATATTATGACGGGACGGTACAGGTAATGGCAGAGCATACAGTCAAAGCGTTTGACGAAGACATTACCCGGCTGCGCGGCCTGATCGCCGAAATGGGCGGTCTTGCAGAAATGTCGATTCAGGAAGCGCTCGATGCCATGATCAATGGCGATGAGGAACTGGCGGCAGGGGTGGTTGCACGCGACAAGAAAATCGACGTACTGGAGGCTGAAGTTGACAAGCTGGCCGTTCGGATCATCGCCTTGCGTGCGCCGATGGCAGATGATCTGCGGGAAGTGATTGCGGCGCTCAAAATCGCTGGGGTGGTTGAACGGATCGGTGATTATTCAAAGAACATCGCCAAGCGCGTTGACCGGATCGAGGGGCGCAAACATTTTGAGCCACTGACCTTGCTCCCGGCGATGGGCGAAATCGCTGCGGAAATGGTCCATGATGTGCTGACTGCCTATGCCGCGCGCGACCCGGTACTGGCGCGCGAGGTGATTGCCACAGATAACAAGGTAGACGCCTTCTACAACAGCATTTTCCGTAATGTTGTCAGCTTCATGGTGGAAAATCCTGCGACCATTTCGAGCGCTGCGCAAATTCTGTTTGTGGCCCGTAATCTGGAACGGATTGGTGACCATGCAACCAATGTCGCCGAGATGGTCCATTTCGCGGCAACCGGCAATTATCCACCCGACGAAGATCGGTGAACCGGCCCGGTTCTCCAGCACGGGTCATATGATTGTCGTGAAGGTGTAACATTGCCCGTGCGAGGGTAAAATTCCTCCTAGAGCGAGTCGTTTTTATGCCTGCAGCCAAGCTACTTCTGGTAGAAGATGATCCGGCACTGTCCGAATTGCTGGAATTCCGGTTTGAGAATGAAGGCTATGATGTCCGCGCCACGGCTGATGGTGACGAAGCACTGATATTGGCTGCAGAAGAAGTACCCGATCTGATCATCCTTGACTGGATGATCGAAGGAACCAGCGGGATCGAAGTATGCCGCCGCCTCCGGCGCGACAAGACGACAGCGCATGTCCCGATTATCATGCTGACCGCACGCGAGAACGAAGACGACCGGATTCGCGGGCTCGATACGGGCGCAGATGATTACATGACCAAGCCCTTCAGCCCGCGCGAATTGCTGGCGCGGGTAGCGGCAGTGATGCGGCGCATTCGGCCTGCCTTGGCAGGGGAAACGATCGAGGTCGGCGATATCCGGCTCGATCCGGTCGGCCATAAGGTGGATCGGCGGAATAAGGCATTACAGCTCGGGCCGACCGAGTACCGTTTACTCAAATTCTTCATGGAAAGCCCGGGCCGCGTATTCTCACGCAACCAGCTGCTCGACGGGGTCTGGGGCACCGGCAGTGATATCGAACTGCGCACAGTCGATGTGCATATCCGCCGCTTGCGCAAGGCGATTGAGGTCGAGGGGACGAAAGACCCGATCCGTACGGTGCGGTCCGCTGGCTATGCGATGGAAGCTGTCTAGGCAGATTCCTGGGCCGCCCTGCCCTGTTTAGTGAAAATCGCGTGATTTAGGGATGATCCGTACATTGCGCGGATGGCCACCACTACGCTGGGCTTCAGCGCGATGATGCGCCGGCCTGCGCCCCTGCAGCGACCTTCTCACCTCGTCTGCACGGGCAATTTCTGGCTCCAGCAAGTCATCTGACAGTGCCTGCAGATTACCGGTGGCATCGGTCAGATGCGCAGCGATGACGTGGATCACCTCGTCGTCATATTCGACCCGTCCGCGCACCTCCATCAGCCGTGCGCCCATGATTACCTTGCGCTGCTTTTCCATCAGGTCGGGCCAGACCACCAGGTTTACTGTGCCCGTTTCATCCTCCAGCGTAATGAAGCATACGCCCTTGGCGCTGCCTGGCCGCTGGCGGATCAGCACCACACCTGCAACCTTCACCATTGATCGAAACTTGCGGGCCCGCAGATCGCAGGCTCGCACGAAACCGCGCTCACCCAGATTTGCGCGCAAAAAAGCCAGCGGATGGGCTTTCAGGCTGAGGCGCTGTGTCTGGTAATCACTCACCACCTCTTCTGACAAAGGCATGGCGGGCAAATGCGTCGCTTCTGCCTCAACACCTTCATCCCGCGCCCCGCTATATTTGAACAGCGGCAAGTCTGGCGCGGCAATCAGGCTACGCGCATCCCATAAGGCCTGGCGGCGCGGCAAGCTGAGCGATCCGAAGCAATCAGCCGCAGCGAGTTGCTCGATATAAGCAGGCGGCAGGCGAGCGCGGTCACGCAGTGACGCCACGCTGTCAAAATGCCCATGCACGGCGCGCACCGCCACCAACCGGGCGGCAATATGTTCCGGCAAACCGTCCACTTGTCGGAAGCCGAGGCGCAGCGCGATACCGCGCCCCTGCTTCCCCCCGTCCTCCAACGTGCAGTTCCAGGTCGAATGATTGACGTCCACCGGCCGCACAGTGACCCCATGTTCCGCCGCATCGCGCACGATTTGCGCCGGAGCATAGAATCCCATCGGCTGCGAATTGAGCAGCGCACAGGCAAAGGCCGCCGGGAAATGGCATTTGAGCCAGCTTGAAACATAGACCAGATGGGCAAAGCTGGCAGCGTGGCTTTCAGGAAAACCATATTCGCCAAACCCGCGGATCTGGTTGAAACAGCGCTGCGCAAAGTCGCGGTCATAACCGCGCGCCACCATCCGCTCGACCATCATGTCCTGCAATTCATCGACCATGCCCCGGCTGCGGAAAGTCGCCATCGCCTTGCGCAGCCGATTAGCCTCAAGGCTGGAAAAGCGCGCTGCATCGAGCGCAATCTTCATCGCCTGTTCCTGAAAGATCGGCACGCCCAACGTCCGCCCCAGAATGCTCGAAAGTTCATCCGGCGGACCATGCGCCGGGCCGGGAGCGGGAATTTCCACCCGTTCCTCCCCGCGCCGCCGTTTCAGATAAGGGTGAACCATATCGCCCTGGATCGGGCCGGGCCGCACAATCGCCACCTGGATCACCAAATCATAGAATTCACGCGGGCGCAGGCGCGGCAACATGTTCATCTGTGCGCGGCTTTCAACCTGAAACACCCCCAGCGAATCGCCCTTGCGCAGCATCGCATAAGTTTCCGGGTCCTCACGCGGGACGCTGGCCAGTGTCAGCCATCTTTGATGATGGTTTTCAAGCAGATCGAGGCACTTCCTGATACAAGTCAGCATCCCCAGCGCGAGCACATCGACCTTGAGAATGCCAAGCGTATCGATGTCGTCCTTGTCCCATTCGATGAAGGTCCGATCGGGCATTGCACCATTGCCGATCGGCACCGTTTCGGTGAGCGCGCTCTCGGTCAGGATGAACCCGCCAACATGCTGCGACAAATGACGCGGCATACCAATCATCTGGCCGGCGAGGTTAAGCACTCGTCGCAAATGCGGATCGCCGAGGTCCATCCCCGTTTCGGCAACATGCGCCTCACCAATCTCGCGCCCGTAACTGCCCCACACAGTCCGTGCGAGCGCGCTGGTGCTATCCTCGCTCAGCCCCATTGCCTTGCCCACTTCGCGGATTGCCATGCGCGGCCGGTAATGGATCACCGTGGCGCATAGCCCGGCACGGTGGCGGCCATAACGGCGGTAGATATACTGGATCACCTCTTCGCGCCGTTCGTGTTCGAAATCGACATCGATATCGGGCGGCTCCTTGCGTTCTTCGGAAATGAACCGGTCGAACAGCAGCGCATGTCTGGCCGGATCGACCGAGGTTATCTCAAGGCAATAACATACCGCTGAATTGGCCGCGCTGCCGCGCCCCTGACACAGGATCGGGGGATCCACACCGTGGCGCGCAAAATCGACGATATCCTTGATCGTCAGGAAATAGCGCGCCAGATCGAGCTTCGCGATCAGCGCCAGTTCGCGCTGCAAGGTATCGCGGACGCTTTCGGGCACCCCTTCGGGATAGCGCGACTGCGCCCCCTGCCACGTCTGCTGCTCAAGATATTGCTGCGGGGACTGGCCAGCGGGATAGATTTCCTCTGGATATTCATAGCGCAATTCGTCCAGACTGAAGCAGCAGCTATCTGCAACCTCGCGCGCGGCAGCGATGGCATGCGGCCAGCGGGCGAACAATTTCACCATCTCCTCCGGCGATTTGAGATAGCGTTCACCATTGCCGTGCAGCAAATACCCGGCGCGCGCGACAGTGGTCTTATGGCGGATCGCCGTCATTACGTCCTGTAGCGGGCGCTTGTCAGGCGCGGCATAATGCACATCATTGGTGGCCAGCAGCCCCAGCCCATTCCTTTTTGCCAGCGCATCGAGGCGCTCGATCCGGGCAATATCATCGCCGGTGTAGAGATAGCTGGCCGCGATATGGCGCAGGCTTGGCAGATACGCCGCAATACCGGGTAGCAATTCCTCAAATGGCGCACTCTTGAGTGACCTGGTCCCTTCGCCTGTGTGCAAAGGCACAACATTGCTGTCAGCTTCGATCGTGAAGTGGGCGGCCAGATCACAGGGCGGCACCAGCACCAGTTGCACAGCGTCTGCATGGTCTGCCAGCATCGCCAGCGAAATGTCGCAACAGCCCTTTTCCTGCCATTCCCCCTCCAGCGTCGCCATCCGCCCGGCAGAAATCAGCCGGCACAGCCGCCCATAAGCGGCGCGATCACGCGGATAAGCGAGGAAAGCCAGACCCTCGGTGGTTTCGATCCGACACCCGATCACTGGGCGCAATTTGAGCGTTTGCGCTTCCCCATGCACCCGCACCACTCCAGCCAGGGAGTTGGCATCAGCGATACCCAGCGCATCATAGCCCAGCTGCCGGGCGCGCAGCACCAGATCCACCGCATCGGAAGCTCCACGCAGGAAGCTGAAGCAGCTCATCAGCCCCAATTCGACAAAGGGTGCACGCGGCGGCGGCTCGATCTGGTCAGGGCCGGGCGCGATCCGGCGTTTTTCAGGTGTAAGCGAAGCTTCGGGCATAGTTACCCACACAATCCCTGTAGATACCAATCAGGCATGCCGCCCCGCCCATCGCCGATAATACCGTAGCGGTAGATCCAGTAGCGGGCTCCTTGTGCATCCTCGATCCGGTAATAGTCGCGCAGGCGCACGATGGAGCGTTCGCGCCACCATTCGGGCGCGATCCGTTCCGGTCCCTCCACTCGCGTCACGTCGTGTACTTGCCCGCGCCAACGGAAACTGCGGGGGAAACCATCGGGCGTGGCATAAAGCACTGCGATCTGTTCTGCCCGGTCGAGCAGCTTGAGCGGGCGGGCATGGAAAGCGAGCTGGCCCTGGCTGGGCGGTTCTGGCTCCAGCGGCGGGTACCAACGCTGAGCGCGCTCGGGAATATGGCTTGCATAAGGCACCGGACGGCGGATTGCCTGCGCACCAAGCCGGACCGATAGCCGGTCAATACAAGCAGCAAGCGAAGTCCCCTGGGCCTGCGCCGCAGCTTCGATATCATCTTGCGCCAGCGCTAGCGGTTCTGCCCAACTGGTGCGCAGCCGCACGCTTTCAATCCCGAAACCGGCATCGACATCGTCCAGCCTGGCAGCGAACAGACGGCATATATGCGCCGGGTCACGCGTGGCAGCGCTGAGTTCAAGAGTGCGCAGCACCACTTCACCATCGACCCGCCACAGGCCCAATTCTAACCGCCGCGCACCCAGCGCCTTGCCTTCCAGCAGCCGTGCCATCTCTGCGGCAAGGTCCACCACCACCTGACCCAGCAGCGCGCGGTGGCGGATCGGTTCAAGCAGACGGCGCTGAACCAGCGGTGCGTGTTGCCGGATCACCGGCAGCAAAGGTTCAGGAACGTGACCGAGCAACTGGTCCATTCGCACCAACGGATTGCCAGCAGGCGAACGGCGATTGCGGAACCGGCGGTGCAAGGCATCGCGGCCCGCCTTGTCATCAAATCTGCCAGTCAGATCCCTGAGCCGCTTGAGGCCCAGACGGCGCAACACGGTAAGCACATCATTATCAAGCCGCAGCGCCGCCACAGGCAGGTCGGACAATCGCGCCAGCGGATCATCATTGGCACTCAAAATTGTTCCTGGCGGTGCATAATGCGACAGCGCCCAGGCCGCCCCTGCCGTAGGGGCCGCCGCTATCCCAACAGTAAAGCCGCGCCGGGCAAAAGCCGCCGTAACGTCACTCAGCAGCCGTTCCTCCCCGCCAAACAAATGCGCCACCGCGCTGATATCGACCAGCAAGCCATCGGGCGCATCGGTTGCGGACCACGGCCCCCAGCGCTGCGCCCATAGGGCAAGCTTTTCCAGCAAGGCAAGGTCGCCTGCCGGATCAGACGGAGCAACCGCCAGCGACGGGCACAATGTCCGCGCATCGGCGAGCATCATGCCTGCACGCGCGCCTGCCGCCAGACCAGCATCATTGACAGTATCGATCCGCGGACCATGCGCGGTTTCGCTGATTAAGGCGAGCGGCGCGGCATCTGCCCCCTGCCCTGGCGTAACCGCGTTACAGAGCCGCCAACGCTCGACCGACAGTCGTGAGAGCCAGATCGACAGAATCCGGCGCGGGGGGGTGATCATTTTCATTGGCGATACTGCGGGGTCTGAAGGCGGTAAGTCCGGCTTGGTCATCACGCAAAATCCATTCTCCTGCTGCATGGCTGCGCGAACGAAAAAGGCTGGCACGCCAGCTTGGCGCGCCCGGCGCTGATGCATTCCAGCGCGGCGGCGGTGACGGGGCGCAGCCTATGTCCCACCGCATCCGGGCCGAAGAAAGGTCATGTGTCGCATCGATCCGCACCAGCCACAGAGGCACGTTATGATGCTGCGCTGCTGTGCTGAGACGGCGCGAGGCTGTGAAGTTGAACGCTTTCGGATTGCCCGCCAGTTCCCCGATCACACAGGCAAAATCACGGCAGCGCAGCCCTTCTTCCAGCGCAAACAGCATGTCTTCTGCCTTGTCGGCCACCACATGGATCAACCGGTGCTGCAAATCGGCAGGCAGACCCGGGCGATAGGGCCGCCCGGTCAAGCGCACGCTTGCGCGGTCTTGCACCCATAGCACGGCGCGCTGGTCCGCCGTTTCAGCTAGCGGCCCGCGCTCCATGCCGCGCAGTGCATCCAGCGCCAGTGCCAGTGCCGCCCCCGCGCCGCTGCCATCGCGTGAAGCTGCAAAGATTTCATTATGGTACGCAGGTGCAAGTCCAGGCTGCCAGATTGCTGAAGGGCCCAAGGCCGACAAGCGCACAGCACCTGCGGAAGCCGTCGCAGTAGCACCAGAAATTGCATTAGTCTGAGGAAGGGAACATCGCATATGTTCCTCTTATGTTCTATTCTTCAGTGATTCGCAATTCACTCTGAAACAAAAAGGGCCGCCCCCTTCGGAGCGGCCCATCTATGTCAGGCGATCAATCCGCCGGCGGGTGGATCGGTATCTGCGTTTCCTCGCCTTCAATATCATCAACCACTTCGATAATACCCCGGCCAAGATGGCTATGGCTACGGCTGTAAAGGAAATAGACGATCAGACCCAAAGCGCCCCAACCAGGCAGGAACAGCATCGCGTCAATCGGCAGGTTGAAGAACAACAATACACAACCGATGATCGTCAGCGGGGCAATGACCCATACGCCCGGGACTTTGAAATGCCGCGGACGTTCAGGATCCTTCACCCGCAGTACCATCACCGCGATTGCCACCATCATGAATGCATAAAGCGTACCAGCATTCGAAATATCCGCCAACTTACCAACCGGAAAGAACGCCGCGGCCACTGCCACTGCGATACCGGTGATCAACGTGACCACATGCGGTGTGCGGAACTTGGGATGCACCGTGCTCAGCATTTCAGGCAATAGCCCGTCGCGGCTCATCACGAAGAAAATCCGAGTCTGGCCGAAGATCAGCACCAGAATGACCGAAGGCAAAGCAAGAAATGCCGCCAAGCCAATCGCATTGCCAAAGCCGGTAAAACCGATCACCTTGAGCACATGCGCCAGCGGCTCCTTCGAACAGACCAAAGCATCAGCAAACTGCGGCATCGCACATTGCCGTGCAAGTTCAGGCGAACCGGCTTCAAGCGGCAGGCCCATCGCATTCATGATCGGCTGACCGCCAAGCGTCCCAATCGCCCCTGCGGCAACCAGAATGTAGAACACAGTACAAAACAGCAGCGATCCAACCAGGCCAATCGGTACATTTTTTTGCGGGTCCTTGGTTTCTTCCGCAGCGGTCGAAACCGCATCGAAGCCAACATAGGCAAAGAACATCGTTGCCGCCGCGCCAACCGCGCCAACCCCGGTGCCCCAACCGCCAAACAAGCCTGCAGGCAGGAACGGATTGAACTTTTCAGGTGAAAAATCGGAACTGGTCAGTGTCAAACCTACAAAAGCAGTCAAGGCGGTTACCTTGATCGCAACCAGAACCGCATTGACCTTGGCGCTTTCGCTGGTGCCAATCACCAGCAGACCAGTCACCAGCAAAGCAATGACCAGCGCCGGCAGGTTGATAAATCCACCTGCCGCTCCGCCCAGAGCCAGTGGACCTGCGCTAAGCCAGGCGGGCAAGTGAATTCCCAACCCTCCTAAGACTGTGCCGCTGAAATAGCCTGACCAGCCGACGGACACCGCCGATGCGGCGATGGCATATTCCATGATCAGCGCCCAGCCGACCGTCCACGCGAAAAATTCGCCAATCGTTGCATAGCTATATGTGTAGGCGCTGCCTGCGACCGGGATCATCGCCGCAATTTCTGCATAGCAGAATGCAGCTACAATGCAGACCGCACCGGCAATGGTAAAGGCAATCATCAGGCCCGGACCGGCTTTTTGCGCGCCGACCGAAGTCAGCACGAAAATGCCCGTGCCAATCACACAGCCGATCCCCATCAGGGTGAGCTGAAACCAGCCTAACGTTCGTTTGAGAGATTTCTTTTGTGCGGTTGCCAGAATGGCATCCAGCGGTTTGACCCTGTCTAGGAGCATGAAAATTCTTCCTCCATTTGGCGCACGACCCACATGCACTCTGAATGGGCTGAGACGCTAACGGAGCGGACGGTAAATACAAAGCCCAAATTGCGCCCTTTCCCCGCTTTCACTGCGCGGCTACAAGCCCCTTCATGTCCACGACCTTCCAGCTCGATACATCGACCAGCCGCGCCAACCCCACCCCGCAGGTGATGAAACGACTGACTGTTCCCAAGATCAGGGCACGCAAAGTCGATGGAAAGACCGAAACCCCGCTGGTTATGCTTACCGCCTATACCGCACGGCAGGCACAGCTGCTTGACGCGCATTGTGACATTCTGCTGGTAGGGGATTCGCTCGGACAGGTGATTTACGGCCTCCCATCGACCATACCTGTAACGATGGAAATGATGGCCAACCATGCCGCTGCCGTGGTGCGCGGCAGCTATCATGCGGTCGTCGTGGTTGATATGCCGTTCGGGTCTTACGAAGCATCACCGCAGCAAGCATTCAACAGTGCCGCGACACTGCTCAAGCAAAGCGGCGCAGCAGCGGTCAAGCTTGAAGGCGGCGCGGCGATGGCTGAAACTGTCGCCTTTCTCAGTCAGCGCGGCATCCCTGTGATGGGGCATGTCGGCCTCACCCCGCAGGCAGTAAACGTGCTGGGCGGTTATGCCGCGCGCGGGCGCAATGACTATGAAGCGGCCAAGATCGTCAGCGATGCCTGTGCGCTGGATCAAGCGGGGGCCTTTGCGATTGTGGTGGAAGGCGTGGTCGAACCAATCGCTATCGATGTGACGAGACAAGTAAGCTGCCCGACCATTGGTATTGGTGCCTCGGCGCAATGCGACGGACAAGTGTTGGTCACCGAAGACATGCTGGGCATGTTTGAACGCGTGCCCCGGTTTGTGAAGCGGTATGAAAATATCGCCTCAGTGATCGAGAAAGCGGCAGCGACCTATGCCGCGGAGGTTCATGCGCGCGCTTTTCCCGGTGACGAGCAAACCTATCAGCCCAAAGATTGAGCTGAGGCTTACAAAGGATCATCTTTTTGTTTCACTATTACCGCGCCTCGGCGATTTTTACCCTTGTCTGCCTTGCGCTGGGTGCATGGTATGCGTGGAGCACCTCTGGCGGCAACTGGAATGCTGTTGCGCAGGTCCTGTGGATCATTCTAGTCCTGTCCGTGCTCGAAATATCGCTCAGCTTCGACAATGCGGTAGTCAATGCCACTGTGCTCAAGGATATGGACCATATCTGGCAGCAACGCTTCCTTACCTGGGGCATGGCGATCGCTGTGTTCGGAATGCGGATTCTGTTTCCGCTTGCCATTGTCGCAATTGCCGCCGGACTTGGTCCGGTGGAAGCGGTGCGCTTGTCGCTCAATAATCCAGTCGAATACGAACGGATTGTTTCTTCCGCTCATATCGGCATTTCCGGTTTTGGCGGTGCATTTCTTGCGATGGTCGGCCTCAAGTTCTTTTTCGATGCAGAAAAGGACGTTCACTGGATCGCCGTGATCGAACGGCGCTTGACGCGCATTTCGTCGATCGACGCGGCTGAAATTGCACTGCTGCTGCTGGCGGTGTGGGGGATTTCCACCCAGCTACCCGAAGCTGAAGCCCTGACCTTCGTGGTGTCGGCTGTACTGGGGCTGGTTACCTATATCGCGGTTGAGGCGATTGGCACTTTGCTGGAACTGCACGAAGAAACGCAGCGCGCAGCCGGGGTCGTCATCCGCTCTGGTCTGGCGGGCTTTCTCTATCTCAACGTACTCGACGCCTCGTTCAGCTTTGATGGCGTGATTGGCGCCTTTGCCCTGTCGAACAATATGGTAATCATTGCGCTGGGCCTGTCTATCGGGGCGATGTTCGTGCGTTCGATGACCATTCATCTGGTTGAGAAAGGCACGCTGGCGCAATATCAGTTTCTCGAAAACGGTGCCTTCTGGGCGATTATCGTGTTGGGCGGGATCATGCTGACTTCTGCGGTATGGCCTATTCCGGAAACCGTTACTGGCCTGATTGGTGCGGCTCTGATCGGGTTATCGCTTTACTGGTCAATTCGGCAAAACCGGCATGATGACCACGGTGAAGTCAAGTCACCAACGCAGGATTACTAGCCTTCAGCCGGTTAGCGAGCGGTGCCGATACGACCAATTGTAGCAGATGATAAATCAGCAGCGGCACCAGGATCAGCCCCGCGCTGTCGGCGGGAAACAGAACCAGCGCCATCGGTGCACCCATTGCCACACTTTTGTGTGCCCCAGCGTATAAAAAGGAAATGCGGTCCTCACGCGATAATTTGAGCACGCCACTGACGATCCATGCCCCGCCATAAGCTACCACCAGCAGCCCGCTCAGCCCAATCAGCAGCCATGCCCAGCTGCCGAAAGCCAGCAGCTGCCAGATACCTTCCTCGACCGCGCCGGAAAACGCCACATATACCGCCATCGCAATCGCGATCCGGTCCATCCAGCGGATCAGGATCGGATGCGCATGGACAAACGCCCCCAGGCGCGATTGCAAGATTTGCCCGAGCGCGAAGGGGAGAATGAGGACCCCGATGATCTTGATCAGGCCGTCTGTCCCAAACGCTGCCTGCGCGCCGCCACCCAGCACAGAAAACAACGGCATGCTAACAAACACCCCGGTAATGTTGAGCAGCGCAGCCGCGACAACCGACAGCGCGACATTGCCGCCAGCCATCGAGCTATAGGCCGTGGCTGACTGGACGGTCGATGGCAGAGTGCCCAGATAAAGGAAACCTAGCGCCACCAGCGGCGGTAGCACCGGCGCCATGATCTGTGAAAATGCCAGTCCCGAAAGAGCCAGTATCGCAAACGACCACAGCGCCAGGCTGATCAAGAACCGCCAATGGCCAATTCCGCGCATCACGTCCCGGCGGGACAGCCGCAGGCCGTTCAGCAAGAACAACAGGAAGACCGCTGCGTTGGACACATCATGCGCCACAGGCCGTGCGCTGCCGGTTGCTGGCAGCACGCTGGCGAGTAGGATCGCCAGTAGCAACAACCGGACCATGGGATCTATGCGCGACAACATCGGAGGCCCCTGCCCCAACAGGACCAGCTTTGTCGAGCCGCGCGGGTTAGCTGGCCGGGGGTAATTGCGGGATTTTCTGGCGTAACCGCGCTACCAGTGCGGGGCCACTGCCCGTCTGCTCCAGCACTTGGGCAAGTGTGGCCGTGACTTCACCGCTCATCGGCTGCAATTCATACGCTTTCCGCGCGTCGCTCAGTGCCTGCCTTTCATCACCTGAAAACAATGCGGCCTGCGCGCGCAGCGCCAGCACATGCGGATCTCTCCTTGCGCCATTAGCTACCGCCAGATCGAGATAGCGGCGCGCTTCTTCGGCTCTGCCAGCCTTGACAAGTGCACTGCCAAGCAGCGTTGCCGCTGTGCAATTGGCCGGATCATTCGTCAGCTGGTGCCTCAGCAGGTCGATAGCCGCCCCGCTGTCTCCCAGAGATACCAAAGTGGCGTAGATCCGCCGCGTCAGCGGCCACGGCTGCCGAATTACTGCTGCATTCTTATAATCCGCCAGGGCTTCCCTTGGCTGGGCGGCAAACAAGTGCGCGTCGCCTGCAAGCCCAAGCGCGTCAGCCGAACCAGGGACGCGGGCGAGGAAATTCTGGGCTGCTGTCACTGCTGGCGCGGCTCGATCGGAAGCCATATAGGCGCGCACCAACGTTACAGTATCCGCCCCCGTTTGCGTTCCGCGCAACTGCGCCACATCGAGCGGATCGGATGGAGGCAGAACAGTCAGATCGATCATTCTGGGCTGAGCGGCAAAGTCCAGATACTGCGCCGCGTCACTCCTTTGGCCCAACGCTTCATAAGCGCGGCCCACCAAAGCGGCGAGGTATGGCGGCGCGCCGGCCACAAGCGCCCGATCGCCAAACCGGTGAATCAATTCCCGGTAGTTGCCGCCAAGAAAAAGCGCCCGCGCCAATAGCAAGCGAACGCGTGCATTGTCCGGCTGGCGGCCCGCCAAGAGATCAAGTGTCTGCGCAGCACTTTCAAAATTGCCAGATTCCAGATCGACAATTGCCGACAGCAGCATTGCCGCAGGCGTCCCGCGTTCCAATTCACCGCTTCGCGCCAGCAGGTTTCCGGCCAGATCGAAATAACCCCCGCGCGCTGCCAACACCGCCTGCAAGTAGAATGCCTGAGGATTGCTGCCATCCAGCTCGATCATATGCCGAATGACCGCCAGCATATCGTGAGCATGACCCAATTCGCCCAGCGTAGCGGCATAATCCCCCAACAATTTCAGATCGTCAGGGTTTTGCTTGAGCGCTGCCCGATAAAGTGGAAGCGCAGTTTCCATACCTTGCGAATCGCGCACCAGTTGCGCGCGGAATTGCAGCGCTACCGGGTCTTGAGGGCCAAGTTCGACCGCATGGATGCTTGCTTCCACAGCCTGCGACTGCTCGCCGCCCTGGTAACGCAAGCGGCCGATATCGACCCACAATTCAGCGCTTTTCGGGACCGATTGCAGCGCCTCATCAAATGCCTTGCCCGCTGCCAACAAATTGCCTTCGCGCATTTCCAGACGGCCCAACATCTGAAAGCCCAGCCCGTGCGTTTCGGCCGAAAAATCCCCGCTTTCCAGCCATTGCCGTGCATCGGGTAATCGATCCTGCAGGAGCTCGGCCTCGCCCAGATAGGCTGCCACCTGCGGTACAGGAGTGCCCCGATCGAGCATGGAGCGCAGGACTATTTCGGCACCAACCCCGTCACCTGCCGTCAACGCGCGCTGCGCTTTGACGAGCGGCGCTATTTTAGGCGCAGGGGGGGAACACCCGGCCAACGCCAGCGCCAAAGCCCAGACTGCCAGACGATAGCGGCCGAAGTCAGGCCTGAAGGTCATATTGCTTGAGCAGATCGTAAAGCGTCGGTCTGCTGATCCCGAGCATCTTTGCGGTAGTCGAGATATTTCCTTCACTGCGTGCCAGCGCATGCCGAATTACTTTGCGGTCAGATTCTTCTCGCGCCGATTTCAGATTGAGCGGCAGCGATTCCTCGTCATCCTGTGCCTCCAGGTCGAGATCCTCTGCACAAATCATTTTGCCATCAGCCATGATCACCGCACGTTTGACGCGGTTTTCCAGCTCGCGCACGTTGCCGGGCCAACCCCAGCCATCAATTGCGGCGAGCGCATCGGGCGCAAAGCCTCTGACCTGCGGATTCATTTCCTTGGCAAATCGCTTAAGGAACGCTTTGGCCAGCAGTGTTGCATCCCCCGGACGTTCCGCCAGCGTAGGAATTTTGACCACGATCTCAGCCAAACGATAGAACAGGTCCTCGCGGAACAAACCGCTGGCAATCATCGCTTCGAGGTCCTGATGCGTCGCACAAACGATTCTGGTATCGACTTCGATATGTTTGCGCCCGCCCACGCGTTCAATAGTCCTCTCCTGCAGGAAGCGGAGCAGTTTGACCTGTAGCGGCAGCGGAATGTCGCCCACTTCATCTAGGAACAATGTACCGCCATTCGCCAGCTCGATCTTGCCTTCGGTGGTCTTCACCGCCCCGGTGAAAGCGCCCTTCTCGTGTCCGAACAATTCACTTTCGAGCAGGTTTTCGGGGATCGCAGCGCAATTGATGGCGACAAATGCACCATCGCTACGGTCGCTTGCATCATGCAGACCTTTGGCGAGCAGCTCCTTACCGGTACCGCTGGCGCCCAACAGCATCACGGAAACATTGGTCTTGGCCACACGCTCAATCGTCCGGGCAACCTTGACCATTTCTGGTGCCGCAGTGATCATCCGGCCCAGCACTTTCTTCTCATCACCAACTTGCGATGCAAGCTTGCGGTTTTCTGCCTCGATTACATGCAAATTCATGGCGCGCCGAACAATCAGCCCCAGCTTTTCGATATCGACCGGCTTTTGATAGAAATCATACGCCCCGCGCTCAATCGCTTGCAGCGCGCTTTCCCGGGCCCCGTGGCCAGAAGCAACAATGACCTTGGTATCGGGTTTGATGGCCATGATCGCATCGAGCACAGCGAAGCCTTCAGTCGTTCCGTCAGGGTCGGGTGGCAACCCAAGGTCGAGCGTAACCACCGCAGGTTCATCCGACCTCAAGGCCGCCAAAGCCGCTTCGCGGTTGCCAACCACGGTCACGTCAAAATCCTCATACGCCCATTTGAGCTGCGCCTGCAGCCCTGCGTCGTCTTCGACGATGAGTAGCTTGGGAAGCGGTTTCTTGTCTGAACTGACCATCATGCAACCTCTGTTTTAGGGTCTGTTTCAACACGTGCGAGCAAATCGGTGACCGCTGCGAGCGGCAATTGAACAGTGAAGCGGGTGCCAACACCTTCGCGCGATTCGACGTCGAGCCGCCCGCCCATTGCCTGCACCAGCTCACGTGCTTCAAACGCGCCGAGGCCAAAACCGGCAGTTTTGGAGGATACGAACGGCTTGAACAGCCCATTGCGAACGAATTCTGGGCTCATCCCCGTGCCGGAATCGATGATATCAACCCGCCCGCGGATGCCGTCAGACGAAATATCGAGGAATACTGGCATATCCCCTGGACTGGCTTCAATCCCATTCTGGACCAAGTGGACCAGCGCCTGTTCCAACGCATCAGGGTTGGCCAGCACCACGCTGTTTTCCGTCCGCACGACGGCAACCGGATGAACACCTTCATAGCGGCGCGCGACTTCCTGCCCGACCTTCGCCAGATCGACTTCCTCACGCCTTTCGCTACCTGGCGAACCATAGCGCCCAAGCCGGGCCAGCAAGCCGTTCAGCTTGTCTGAAGCATTGCGCAAGGTGACCAGCATATCCGCGCGGAAATCCGGGTTATCTGCGTGGCGCTCTGCATTGCGCGCCAGCAGACTAAGCTGACTGGCCAGGTTCTTGATATCATGCATAACAAAGGCGATGCGGCGATTAAATTCGTCAAAGCGGGCCGATTCCATCAAAGCCTGATGCCCTGACTGCTCTGCAAGATAGCTGGCCAATTGCTGGCCAACCACGCGCAGGAGATCAAAATCTTCCCAGTCGAGGCGGCGGGGAGCAATCGGGCGGCTGAGTACGACGACCCCTGTCAGGCGATCAAAATGGAGCAAGGGAACCAACGCCCAGGCCGCGGTTGCTGTACTCAGCCATTCAGGCAACAGCTGCGCTTCCCCAAACCGGTTTGCGCCTTCGCGAACCTCGTCAAGATCGATCACAAAGCTGCCGCTTTCAAACAAGCTTGCCAGGTCATCAGACATGGCTGCAGCAGGTACTTCGACATCGGGCCATTGCCAGCGCGCAGCAAGTTCAAAGGAGCCGCTTTCATCGGGCAGAAGCAGCAGCCCTGACGGACTATCGGTAATATCCGCCAGTGATTTGACCACCCGTTCGAACAAGGAAGAAGAAGCGTCATCACTCTGGCCGATGGTGCGGGTGAAGCGAAGCCACTCGGCACGATAATCATAGCGGTGCTGAAACAGATGCTTGACCGTAGTGACCCGCAGCCAACCGCGCAGCCGCTTGGATGGGAGCCACACCAAGGCGAAGAGTGAAGCGCAGAACACAAAGCCGACTTGCGTCAAGCGGGCGAAATCACCGCCTAGCATTGCAATCGACTGCGATACTGAAACCATGAACAACAGATACGCTCCGATCACTAGGAGTGAGAGGAACCTGAAGGTAACCGCGCGCGAAGGCATCAATCGCAAATCAGCCGATGTCCTGGTGCTGCCCAGCGCCACCAGCATGGCCATGATACCCACAATGATGCCACTCAGAGCTGCAAGCTCAACCGGCACCCGGCCCGAAAGATATGCAATCGTGTGATAATTGAGCTGGAAGATCCACAAGATGCCCAGGCCCGCTGCGCTCCAGCGAAGCACCTGACGGGTGGCGCTCGATGCGCCGCCATAAAGATTGTGCAGCAGAACCAGCGCGCCAATAGCAACCAGAATATGAAACAAGGCGCCAATTTCAAATGTCATTCGGACCAGTTCAGGCCCCGTACTGAAACGACTTTCGAAGATCAGCAATGCTGGCTGCGAAATTGCCACAAACGCCAGTGCAAGAACAACGCGCCTGATAGGCGCAAGGCTGCGGTCCCGCCCGTCATTGGCGAACAGGCGATAGAGGACGAATATCCATGCAAGGTTACGCAGTGTCTCGACCGCTGTAACTATCACGGCATCAGGAC
>JAHEAW010000074.1 GCA_024642545.1 Erythrobacteraceae bacterium | reverse complement strand
TTACCCGAACACTTTGGTATATTACTTGGCTGGACAGCAGACGAACTGGAAAGCCGCATTGTTTTATGCATGCAAAGCGCCCAGCACCGCCCGCACTCTTCATCAGATGTCGAGCGTTTCAGGTATTTTCTGGATAAAAAGCAAGCAGCCCTGCTTGGCAATTTCCTGATGCGCATGTCAGGTGAAACAGCGCCAAAGCCTCCACCAAGGGGGCTGTTCAGCTGGTTTGGCAAACCTCGCGACTGACCTGCCCCATCAGTAGCCCATCAGGCTGAGCACTTCCTTGCGGCTGCGTTGATCGTCTAGGAAACAGCCCATCAGACGGCTGGTCACCATTCCAACGCCGGGCGTGCGCACTCCGCGCGCAGTCATGCATGCGTGGCTCGCCTCAATTACAACTGCCACACCATGCGGGCGCAAATGATCCCAGATGCACTGCGCGACTTCTGCGGTCAGCCGCTCCTGAATCTGGAGACGGCGCGCATATCCGTGCAACACACGCGCCAGTTTGGAAATGCCGACAACATGGTTGCGCGGAAGGTAAGCAATCGCGGCTTTGCCAATAATTGGTGCCATGTGATGTTCGCAGTGCGACTGGAACGGAATGTCCTTGAGCAGGACCACTTCGTCATAGCCGCCCACTTCTTCAAAAACCTTGCTGAGGTGAATAGACGGATCATCGCTGTAACCTTGGCAATATTCCTTCCACGCGCGGGCCACCCGCCGGGGGGTATCGACCAAGCCTTCGCGCGCTGGATCATCACCTGACCATCGTATCAAGGTGCGAATTGCCTCCTGCACATCTTCTGGAACCTGAATCTTGCCGTCGACAATACTCTGTTCGTCTGCCGCATGCTCACTCAATTGCTATTCCCCTTCATTCACCGGGTTCGGTAATGCACAAAATTAGGGGAAGAGACACCCCAACGCCGCGCTGAACCTGCCCCCAAACTTCATGACTCCGGCATCAAACCGCCTTCGAGATCATCCGTTCCCGGTATTGCCCAGATTTGTCTGATACAGCGAAGCGGGGCCGAGAAGGAAAAAACGCCTCCTGCTGGAGACGGTTCAAAAGTTTTCGAGAAAAATTTGGCGCGCCCGGAAGGATTCGAACCTCCGACCCCTTGATTCGTAGTCAAGTACTCTATCCAGCTGAGCTACGGGCGCGCTTGGAGGGCGGCACATAAGGGGGCACCGTAGACTTGGCAATCCCCTATCCACCCTATTTCCCGTGAATGGCAAATAGCTGCCGTGCCAGCACGGCGTCTATCGGAGGCTTCTCCAGTTCAATTATGTCCTGGGCAGTGAACCACCCCAGCTCGCCGCCTTCCAGAGCCAGCGGCGAACCCTGCCAAACCTGCGTAGTGTAAAGCGATATGACAATCTCGCTATTCGCTGCGGCTCCAGGTCCTGAAGCGCTGCAGACATAAGCGAATTGCTGGGGATCAAGGCGAACCCCCAGCTCCTCTATGATTTCACGAATCAAAGCGTTTTCAGGGCTTTCTGATCCTTCGACCTTCCCGCCAGGAAACTCCCACAGGCCGCCATGATGCTTGTGGAACGGCCGCCTTTGCATCAGCCACAAACCACCGTCGGCCCGCATAGCCACGGCAACTACGGCAATTCGTGTCGGATTATTTTCCATTTTATGATCGGAGTGAAACTTTTTCTTAAGGAATGGAGCGGAAAAGAGGCTTTGTCAGATCGTATCGACAGAAGGTCCAATGAAGATGAACAAGTTCTTGAAAAAGTTAGGACGCGACTCTTCGGGGGCGACTGCGGTTGAATACGGCCTGATATTATCCATGATTTTCCTCGCCATGCTCGGCGCGGTGAAGTCGTTTGGTAACGAGGCCTCCGGGATGTGGTCTCGTGTGTCAACGCAAGTTGCAGCCAGCGCTGGATAATAAACAGGGGGGTGGTGATTAGGAATTTGTCAATTCCTTTGCATTAACTCCACAAAAGCTCGTTCCGGCTCATCCGGTACGGGTCGGGTACCGAAGACTGAACCAGGAGACTACACATGAAGTTCATTACCAAGCTCGTTCGTAACGAAGACGGCGCGACTGCTATCGAATATGGCCTGATCGCTGCTCTGATCGCTGTTGCTGCCATCACTGCAATGCAGGGCCTCGGCACACAGCTGACCAACACCTTCAACACTGTTTCGACGAAGATGGCTGGCTAATCCGCCCAATTCGTTAAGTGTGATTAAAGAAAGGCGGCGGGTTTTCCCGCCGCCTTTTTTGTAAATGCGAACTACCAATGCAGTCCAACGTTACGTTGATGGGCCTAACCTGCCCCAATTTTGAGAAATCGATCTTCCCTAATTCGGCGCAAATCCTTTGCCGAATATTCCGTTAGGTCGTTCAATTCCCGTGAAATCGCCTTGGCAAGCCCCTTCGCGGCGCCTTCGGGATCGCGGTGTGCACCTCCCTTGGGCTCCTTCACGATCCGGTCTATGACTTTTAGCTCGAGCAATTGCTGCGCGGTGACTTTCATTGCTTCGGCTGCATCGGCAGCCCTGTCGGCTGTACGCCACAGGATCGACGCACAGCCCTCGGGCGATATCACCGAATAGACAGCGTGTTCCAGCATCAGCACACGTTCAGCACTGGCAAGAGCAACTGCGCCGCCTGAACCGCCTTCACCTACAATCGTTGCAACCATCGGAACGGGTAATGACAAACATGCCTCGGTCGACCGGGCAATCGCTTCAGCCTGGCCGCGTTCTTCTGCTTCGACACCAGGAAACGCACCCGAAGTATCGACCAGCGTCACCACCGGCAGGCCAAATCGACCGGCTAATTCCATCAAGCGGATAGCTTTGCGGTAGCCCTCAGGTTTACCCATTCCGAAATTGTGACGGATTCTGGTTTCAGTATCATGCCCCTTCTCATGGCCAATCAACATTACCCGGCGCCCGTCCAGCATCGCCAGACCGCCAAGAATCGCCTCATCCTCACCGTAGGACCGGTCCCCGCCGAGCGGCATGAAATCATCGAACGCATATTTCACAAAATCGCAAAAATGCGGGCGGCCGGGATGACGGGCAACTTGCGTCTTTTGCCACGGTGTCAGCGATGCATAGGTGCTGGCGAGAAGGGCCGCACTCTTGCGTTCAAGGCGCTTCAAATCAGCGGAAATATCCACCTCATCGCCTTGCGCCGCAGCGCGCAATTCTTCGATACGGGCTTCAAGCTCTGCGACCGGCTTTTCAAACTCTAGGTAGGAAATCATTGCGCCGCGCTAGGACGGATTGACCAGATCGGCAAGAGGCGGTCGGCAAGATGCGGCCAGCGGATGCCGTTCATTCACCAACGCGACCAGCCGTGCGCTGTTCACATGGGTATAAATTTGCGTGGTGGCAATGTCGGCATGGCCCAGCAATGTCTGTAAAACGCGTAAATCCGCGCCCCCTTCAAGCAAATGTGTAGCGAAGGCATGGCGTAGAACATGCGGACTGATCCGTTCGGCAGGCAGCCCAGCCCGCACGGCCAGATCCTTCAGCATCTGAAACAGCCTGACTCTGGTGATATGTTTCCCGCGCGATGGAAACAGGAATTTACTGCCATTCGGGCGCAACGCCAGCCACCGGCTGAGTGCAGCTTTCGCCCGGCGGCTGACCGGCACAAGACGCGCTTGCCCACCCTTGCCCGTCACAGTCAGCAAGGGCGCATCGCGCGGAACCGCAGCCAGCGGCAGTGAGACCAACTCGGTAGCACGGAGACCCGAACCGTAGAGCAACTCAAGCAAAGCCAAGAGGCGAACAGTAGCGGGTATACCACTTTCAGCTTCCGTTTCAGATTGAAGAAACAGTGCCTCAACTTGTTCATGTGAAAGGATCTTGGGTAAAGGACGTCGGGTCACTGGATGCGGCAGAGCGGGAGACGGATCATCTTTGCGCAGCCCCTCGTCCACCAGAAAACCATAGAATTGCCTTAACGCAGACGATTTGCGCGCTACGCTAGACGGTGCAAAGCCGCTCCAGGCAGAACCAAGCCGCGCCAAATCGTCTGGTCCAGCGCAGTCAAGATCGCCAATCAGGTTTTCCGCGCCATCGAGATCGCGCCGATAAGCCGCCAGCGTATTCGCGGCTGCACCGCGCTCTGCCGCCAGCATTGCCAGAAAGCTATCGATCGCGCGGGGCATTGCCACTCCCATGACTTAAATTGGATCAGGCCCGAGCGATTGCCTCAGCCGCAATCATCCGCGCTTCGGCTCCCATACCAACACCATTAAGAGCAGATACGATATGATATAAATGCCGCGCGGTCATCTGGTCCCAGCTTTTGCCCTGCATGCCAACCCCGGCAAGATAGGCGACCAATGCCTGATTGTTGACTGCGGCGGCTTCATCGATCAACTGGCTCCACTTGGTCCGCTTCGCTATATCTATCGACAGTTTCGCGGCAATTTTTGCCGATTCTGCCTGATTAATCCGCCCAAGCCCGGCAAGTCCCGCCAGCAGGAACTTTGACTTGCGCTGATGCGCGCTCTCGTCATCGCCAATATAGGTATCCATCTGATCTGACTGCGCAGACTGGCCAGCTTGGGGCCGCGATAGCAATAATAATGCCCAGCCCTGGCTACCATCTGGCACAAGGCTGGCCCAGCGCTGCGCGTTGCGGTCAAGCCCTGCTGTCAGCATCGATGCAATCAGCTGCGGCGCAGCATCGCTATATGCATCGCTGACTGGAATCCGCGCTGCTGCATAGGCGGTCATCACGATCCGCGAATAGTCCTTGCCGTCTCCCCAGATCGATTTCATGGCCGCGATCCGTTCCTCCGGTGTCCTCGCTGCATAGGCATCGCGCAATTCCACAGAAGTCTGGGACAGATCACCTTCAATCTGGTTATCGGCATAGATTTGCGCATAGAAATCTACCATCGCTTCGGATGACAATATGCCTTCACTTGACGCCAGCTCGACCCCGGCCGCGCGCTGCGCCAGTGGTAACATCGGCGCAGTGGCCGACACCAATTGATAATAGGGGCCCGCGTTATCGACCAGATCAGGAGGAATTTCCGCGCCCACTGCTGTCGCAAGTGCGAAGCGCCACGGGTTCATATCGGTGACGCCCTTCCACTCCAGCGTTACTGCGCGGCGTCCAAGCCCTGCCGCTCCTGCGTAACGCTGGGCCAGCAGCACATCGATGTCAGGGGCAATGTTGCGTGCCAGTGCGCGGTTGAGATCCGAATTGGCCTGCGCACCTTGTCCGGCAAACGCATCGCAGATCGATTCAAGCAATTGCCAGTGCGGGTCATCGCGCTGGCTGCCCTGCAGCCTGACTGCAGGGCATGCGCCCACCAGATCCGCTGTGGCGACATAGGCGGCAAGCGCCTGAGTGGTCAGATCAGAATTCCAGTTGTTGGTATCGACATCCTGCACCAGCGCACGCGCGGCGCCATATTCACCGATGCGGTTGAGCACCCCCGCCCTCAACGCAGCAAAGTCTACTGGGTCCATACCGGCAGGCGCCTCCAGCCTGCTGACCAGCGCACGGCGCAACAGGATATGGCCCCAGCGCGAAACCAATGGTCCTTTTGTGCCCGCAAGCGCAGCGTTCACAATCGAGGCAGGCTGCTTCGCCAGCGACAAGGGCGGTAACCCGCCTTCTGGCGCTGAGAGCACGCCAACCCGGGTTAGTCCGCGCCGGGCAGCCGCCGGAATATCAAATTTGGGCTTTAGCCCCAGCAGATCATCGAGCTGGTCAGGCTCCATCGACTCCAGATCACTTAGCGACAGGGACGTAGCGGATGATCCCGCCTCGCTGTTTTGCGCCAGCCCTGCGCCCGGCAAAGGCTGCACCATCGTCCCGCTTTGATCGGGTACAGTTCCGGGCCTAGTCACAGTAACTGCAGGCGCGGCTGTCTTCGGCGCAGCGCTGGCACGCGGAGCAGGTGTTGGAGACGGCACCGGTTCATCGAAGCCCGGCGGCAGCAGCGATTTAGGCGCACTTTGAGCGGCCACCAGCGTTGAGCACAATGCGAGCGCTCCGGTACCAGCGATCAAGGCGCGCCGGAAAGAAAGTCGTGATTTTGATGCGTCCAGGTCAATCATTGCAGACTCTCTTATGGGGCAGTTGATGCTGGTACGTCGACCGTCTGAGTAATCGGCCTGAGCGGCTGTTCACCACCATCGATCCAGGCATAGCCAAGGATCACGACCAGCAAAGCCGTAATCCAGATTGCGATCTGTCTTCTCGACATGGTCAAAACTGCCTGCATCCTGTATCTACGATAGTTGCGTACCGCCTAGCGCATCTATAGGCGAAGCGGCAATGCGTGTCGAAGATCAACCTGCGTCAAAATCGCTCGATGCAGCCGCAATTGCGGCGATCGCACTCCGTATCGACCGACCAATCATCTTGGTTGGTCTGATGGGGGTCGGCAAATCTACAGTCGGCTGGCGCTTATCCGGACTGTTAAACTGCTCCTTCGTCGATGCAGACGAATCAATCGAAGAAGCGGCTCATATGTCGATCCCGGAGATTTTTGAACAGTTCGGCGAAGAGTATTTTCGGGACGGAGAACGCCGCGTACTTGCCCGCCTGATCGAAGAGAACACCAACGCGGCCGGCGGCGTAATCGCAACCGGCGGGGGCGCGTTCTGCAACGACGAAACCCGCGCGTTGATTCTGGAACACGGGATCGCGGTCTGGATCGATTGTGACATCGGCACGCTGGTGCAGCGCACTGCCAAGCGTGACAATCGACCCTTGCTGCGCGGCGGCGACCCGGCAGAAATACTGACAAGGCTCCACGCCCAGCGCAGTCCGCTGTATGCACAGGCCCCGATCCATGTGAACAGCGGCAGCGGTCCGCATCAGGAAACCGCTCTGGCAATTATCGAGGCAATTAACCGATGGCTGTAATCCCCGTTGCGCTTGCCGGGCGCGAATATGATGTACGGGTTGAACCCGGCTTGTTGCGCAATGTTGCGCAACATTGCGCTCCGTTCCTGCGTAAGACAGCTGTACCGATCATCACCGATGAGAATGTTGCTCGTTACTGGCGCGCTCCTGTTTCCGCTTCACTCGCAGCTGCCGGGTTTGAACCGAAGTGGCACATCTTGCCCGCTGGTGAACGTGCCAAGAGCTGGGAAGAGTTGAGCAAAACTATCGAGTGGTTGCTGACCGAAGGGGTCGAGCGCGGAGACCATATTCTGGCCCTGGGCGGCGGTGTGGTCGGCGATTTGACCGGCTTTGCTGCATCGATCCTGAAACGCGGCTGTGGATTTGTGCAATTGCCGACTACGCTGCTGGCGCAGGTCGATTCCAGCGTTGGCGGCAAGACCGCGATCAATACGCCTGCTGGCAAAAATCTGGTCGGGGCCTTCCATCAGCCTGCGCTGGTACTGGCCGACCCCGATGCGCTGGATACGCTTCCCGTGCGAGAACGGCGCGCCGGTTACGCAGAAGTAATCAAGTATGGCATCCTTGGTGATGCTGACTTCTTCGTATGGTGCGAAGCAAACGGCAGCAAGGTCGTCTCGGGCGACAAGTCGGCTATAGAACATGCGGTTGCGCGCAGTGTTACGGCCAAGGCGCGCATCGTAGCCGAGGATGAACGCGAAACGACTGGCGTCCGCGCGCTGCTCAACTTGGGGCATACATTCGGCCATGCGCTGGAGGCGCAAACTGGTTTTTCAAGCCGTTTGCTTCACGGAGAAGGAGTTGCCTTGGGTATGGTTCTGGCAACCCGCTACTCTACGCGGCGTGGATTGATCAGCGCAGCAGATGCCGACCGGGTGACAAACGCGATTGCAGCCGCCGACCTAGCGACGGAGATTTCAGACCTCGCCCTCAATTGCACCGGAACTCAACTTGCAGACCATATGCTGCACGATAAAAAGATGGATGCTGGAACACTTCCATTCATTTTGCTGCGCGGTGTCGGCGCAGCATTTCTGGACCGCAACGTTGCTTTGTCAGACGTCGCGGTTTTTCTCGACGAGCAACTGGCGAAATAGGAATTACTTGCCTGCTGGCGAAGAGCCTTTAATCCGGTTGCAAAGGCAACCAACAGGCAATTTATGAGCTCTGCACAAGCATCCCCACAGATCAGCACCGATACGATTGACCGTTTGGCGCATGACCGCGCCTTTTTGGGGCACCCCAAAGGCCTTGGCTATCTTGGCTTTGTCGAAGGGTGTGAACGCTTTTCCTATTATTCCATGCAGACGCTGCTCACACTCTACATGACCAAATACTTGCTGTTGCCTGAACATGCGGGCGGAGTGCTTGGCTTGGGAGCAGTGCAGCAATTCTACGGGTTGAGCGGACAGCCGCTCGCCTCGCGCATTTTCGGTGATTACACCTCGCTTGTCTATCTCACACCGATCATCGGCGGCATTCTGGCGGATCGCTGGCTCGGCCGCCGCGCGGCACTGATCGCAGGCGCGGTCGTGATGTCAATTGGCCACTTTCTAATGGCAATCGAAGGCGCATTTCTGTTCGCACTACTTTCGTTGG
Source organism: Erythrobacteraceae bacterium (assembly GCA_024642545.1). GTDB lineage: Bacteria > Pseudomonadota > Alphaproteobacteria > Sphingomonadales > Sphingomonadaceae > Allopontixanthobacter. The sequence continues at coordinate 3,464 of JAHEAW010000074.1, read as the reverse complement.
TTGTCGGGGTAGGCCTGTTCAAGGGCAATATCGCCAGCCAAGTTGGCGAGCTCTACGGCGAGAACGACAACCGCCGCGCGATGGCCTTCCAGATCTTCTACATCTTTATCAACGTAAGTGTGATTATCGCGCCGCTGACTGCAGGAACGCTTGGCCAGAGCGCCGCATTTGGCTGGCACTACGGCTTCGGCCTCGCCGGAGTGGTAATGGTGTTCGGGCTGCTGATCTATCTTAAGGCGCTCCCGTGGCTCCCGGCAGATTCGGTCGGCAGAGGAAAGGTGGCGGCACCGCGCGAACGGATCAGCCGTGAGGATTACCCACGCCTGCTCGCCTTGCTCCTCCTGGTACCTGTGTTAGGCATTTCGCTGCTGACGAACCAGGAGATTTTCAACGCTTATCTCGTCTGGGCAGACCAGAAGTTCACACTGAATCTGTTCGGCATCGAAATGTACAGCAGCTGGATGATTACGATTGACGCCTTTGTGTCTTTCTCGATGCTCGTTGCGGTTGCCGCATTCTGGGCCTGGATCGGTAAACGGACTGGCAAAGAGCCGGATGAACTGGGCAAGATGATCATTGGGAGCTTCTTCACAATTACGGGCGGCACATGCCTTTATATTGGCGCGGTCACGGCAGGTGATGGGAAAGTGGCCATGTTCTGGCCGCTCATGTTCCACCTTCTCAATTCAATTGGATTTGCGCATATTTTGCCAATCAGCCTGGCGCTGTTTACCAAACTGGCGCCCAAAGCGCTCAACGCAACAGTGGTCGGGATTTACTATCTGGCGTTTGTCTTCAGCAACTATGTCGTGGGCGAAATTGGCGGTTGGTACTCGTCTATGCCTACGCCTGAATTCTGGCTGGTGCATATCGCCAGCGCAGCAGTGGGTTTGGTGGCATTTACCGCGCTAAAAGTCGCCTTTGGAAAACAGATCAGGGCCCACGGGGCAGCCCCAGCGTAACCCCTACTCCAGTTCCAGAATCACCGCATCGACAGCCAGGCTCTCGCCCTCTGCAACGTTGAGTTTGGCCACCACGCCAGTCTTTTCGGCGCGCAGGATGTTCTCCATCTTCATCGCCTCGACGGTCGCCAGCGGCTGGCCGGGCTGAACTTCCTCGCCTTCGCTCACGTGCAATTTCACCAGCAGACCAGGCATCGGGCAAAGCAGAAACTTGCTGAGGTCAGGAGGGATCTTCTCGATCATATAGCTGGCAAGCGGTGCCACATGCGCGGGCAGGATGCGCAATTCATGCTTCGCTCCTCGCGTGGTAATGGCATAGCCGGTGCGGCTTGGCGTCAGCTGGATCGTCAACGCGTAGTCATCCATCTCGACATCGACCATCCGATCGCCTGGCGTATATTCCATTTCCAGCTCGATCAGCACACCGTCAACTGTCACGCCCTCTTCTTCCAGGCTCACCGCATAGTCCCGCTTATCCAGCGTGATGAACCAGTCGCCCGGAGGAGGCGTACGGCCATTCAGCCGCTGGTTGATTCGCCGCGCACGGTCGGCATCGGCAGTGGCGATGACGCCTGCTACCGCAGCCAACCCACGCTTCAAATGATCCGATGATGCGCCGCCTTGGAACCCATCAGGGTATTCCTCGGCGATAAACCCGGTGGTCAGATCGCCTGATCGAAAGCGCGGGTGCTGCATGATCGCGCTGAGGAAATCGACATTATGCCCCAGCCCCTCGATCCGGAACGCATCGAGTGCCTGCACCTGCAAATCGGCCGCCGCATCACGGGTTGCGCCCCAGGTCACCAGTTTGGCAATCATTGGATCGTAAAACATGCTGACTTCGCCGCCTTCGAATACCCCGTCATCGACGCGGATGCCGTCAACCCCGCGGCGCCCGTTGGCCTGACCATCATCGGCCCATGGCTCGACCGGGGGTTCGTATTCCACCAATCGCCCTGTGCTGGGCAGGAACCCGCGATAGGGGTCTTCCGCATAAACCCGGTTCTCGATCGCCCAGCCATCGATGCCGATGTCGTCTTGGCGGAACGGCAGCTTCTCGCCCGCTGCCACACGGATCATCTGCTCCACCAGATCGATCCCGGTGATCGCCTCGGTCACCGGGTGTTCGACCTGCAAACGGGTGTTCATTTCGAGGAAGTAAAAGCTTTCGCCCGTCGGGTCCGCGCCGCTGACGATGAGTTCGACCGTCCCCGCCGAGTAATAGCCCACAGCCCGCGCCAGCGCGACGCACTGTTCGCCCATCGCCTTGCGCATCTTTGGGGTGACGAAGGGCGACGGCGCTTCCTCGACCACCTTCTGATGGCGGCGCTGGATCGAGCATTCGCGCTCGTTGAGATAAAGAATGTTGCCGTGCTGATCGCCGAGGATCTGGATTTCGATATGGCGCGGGTTCAGGATGAACTTCTCGATGAACACGCGGTCGTCGCCGAAGCTGTTCAGCCCTTCGCGCTTGGTCGCCTCGAACCCTTCGCGTACGTCCTGTTCGCTGTAGGCCAGCCGCATCCCCTTGCCGCCGCCGCCCGCGCTGGCCTTCATCATCACCGGATAGCCGATCTCTGCAGAGATACGGACGGCGTGCTCGGTATCCTCAATCTCGCCGACGAAGCCGGGAACGACGTTGACCCCCGCCTCCAGCGCCAGTTTCTTGCTTTCGATCTTGTCCCCCATCGCCGCGATTGCGTTCACCGGCGGACCGATGAAGGCGATGTTTTCCTTCGCCAGCGCCTCGGCGAAACTGGTGCGCTCGGACAGGAAGCCGTAGCCCGGATGCACCGCCTCGGCTCCGGTCGCCTTGCACGCCGCGATGATCTTGTCCGCGACCAGATAGCTTTCGGCGGCTGGCGAAGGGCCGATATGCACCGCCTCATCCGCCATCTTCACAAACGGCGCGCGCGCATCGGCATCCGAATAGACCGCGACGGTCGCGATACCCATCCGGCGCGCCGTCTTGATGACCCGGCAAGCAATCTCGCCCCGGTTGGCGATGAGGATTTTGGAGAACATCAGTGCGCCTTAGAATTTAGTTTCGCGAGGATGGCTTGGAGTTCATTCTCAAGCTCGATTTGATTTGCACCGTAATGAGCTTGGCGATGATGATTTGGGCAAAGTCCGATCACGTTGTCGATTGTATCCGGACCTTGGTTTGCCAAATGAATTATGTGGTGAGTTTCGACAAATCGCTTCCCACTGCTCGTTTCGAATCCACGCTGCCCGCAGTATTCGCATCGACCTTTGGCTCGCCTGACAACCGCTTCACGCACTTTCGGATCGCGCGCGTAAAAAGCTCCGATCTTCGTGAGACGAGGGAGCGCCGGGACGCCGACTGGAGCATCAAAATCGTCCAACGCAGACGGAAGCATCGCGGTCGAGAGTTCGACATTTCCGATTAGCACTTCAGGTGGCGCTCCGCCAAGAAAGCGAGCAACAAATCGACCCTCTGTCTCGCCAACCTCGAGGCGAATGAGTTCGGTTTGGTCAAAA
>JAHEAW010000073.1 GCA_024642545.1 Erythrobacteraceae bacterium | reverse complement strand
CTTTCGAAAGTGGTTGTGTAATCCAACCGAAATATATAGTCCTGATTACGAACTTACTCATCGGGTCGCGCCTGTGTGGAAGGAAATGCGGATGACGCGTTCGGTGGGCACCCTCACTCGCGCCGATTTGGCCGAGACTATTAACCGTAAAATGGGATTTTCGCGGGCCGAGTCGCTTGACTTGGTTGAGGCGATTCTTGCGCATATGAGCAACGCCATGGCAAAGGGCGAAAACGTCAAGATCTCCAGCTTTGGCAGCTTTGTCCTGCGTGACAAGAAGGAACGGATTGGCCGTAACCCCAAGACCGGGGTTGAGGTTCCGATCACGCCGCGCCGGGTGATGACTTTCCGCGCCAGTCAGCTGTTGAAGGAACGCATCGCCCACGCCTAAGTGCATAGGGATTGCAGCATGAGTGCCACGTTTGAAGACGGCAAAGATGATGGTGCGCTGCGTACCATCGGCGAGGTGAGCGCAGCACTCGGTATCAAGACCCATGTCCTGCGGTATTGGGAACAGCAATTCCCGCTGCTCCAACCATTGAAGCGGAGCGGCGGGCGGCGCTATTACCGGCCCGAAGACGTGGCGTTGGTCAAAACGATCGACCGGCTGATCAATCATGAAGGCTATACGCTGAAAGGCGCGGCGAAGGCGTTGAAGGATGGCGCGCTGCAAGTCGCGGTAGCATCGGTTGCCGATGCTCCACCGAAATCGCCTGTTCCCACTTTGCCGCCCGCGGTCCGCTCGCCAGCTCCGCCGGAGTTGATCGCCCAATTGCGAACTATCCGGAATACCCTCGCGCTCGCGCTGGAGCATTGATATATGGCGGCTATTCGGCGGCCAGCAACTCTTCAGCGGCGCCCAAATCGACACTGACCAGCCGCGATACGCCTTGTTCGACCATGGTCACCCCGAACAAACGATGCATCCTGCTCATCGTAACCGCATTGTGGGTCACAATCAGATAGCGCGTATCGGTTTCGCGGCTCATTGCATCGAGCAGGTCGCAGAAACGGTCAATATTGGCATCATCAAGCGGCGCATCGACTTCATCGAGGACGCAGATCGGCGCCGGGTTGGTCAGGAACAACGCGAAGATCAGCGCAATCGCGGTCAGCGCCTGTTCCCCGCCTGACAGCAGGGTCAACGATTGCAGCCGTTTGCCCGGCGGCTGCGCAAAGATTTCCAGTCCGGCTTCAAGTGGATCGTCGCTGTCGATCAGTGCCAGATGCGCTTGTCCGCCTTCGAACAGGCGTGTGAACAAGCGCCGGAAATGCGTATCAACCTGCTCGAACGCGGCGCGTAGCCGTTCACGCCCTTCGCGGTTTAGGCTGCCAATCGATCCGCGGAGCCGGCCCACGGCTTCGGCCAGTTCGGCCTGTTCCTGTGCACTCGATCCGGCTTCCGCCTCAATCCGCGCCAGTTCTTCTGCGGCAACCAGATTGACCGGCCCAATCCGCTCTCGGCTGGCAGTCAAGCGCTCCATTTCTTCAGATTCAGTCGCTGAACCCTTTACCGCATCTTCGTCAAAGCCGAATTTCCCGGTCAGCAATGGCGGCGGGCACTGGAAGCGCTCACCCGAAATTCGCGCCAGTTCAATGCGGCGATTTTCCTCATTTTCGGCGCGCGCTGTCAACCCGGCACGGGCTTCACGCGCGCTGGCGAGCGCTTCATTGGCCTGCGCGTAAGTTGAATCGGCTAGCTGCGCTGCGGCGCTTTGGCGAGCGACCGCGGCTTCGGCCCCGGCCAGCTCATTGCCCAGCCGTTCGCGCACCGTGTCGCCTTGTTCAATTTCTCGCATCAGCCCTTCGGGCTTGGCGGCAAAGACAGCGCGCTCTTGCTCGATTTCTTCTAGCCGCCGCGCCGTATCAGACAGTCGCCGTGCCGCTTCGCCAGAGCGTGCTTGCCAGCTTGCCATGTCTGAGCGCTGGGCAGCGGTGCGTTCACGCGCAACTGCCAGCGCCTGATCATGCGCGGCCAGCTCTGCGGCGCCATTCTGAAGCATTGCGCGGGCAGCTTGATGACGCGCTTGGGCCGCTTCGAGCGTAGCGCGCCCGCTCGCAGGATCAGGAAGACCCGCCAGCTTGCCTTGCGCTGCTTCGAGATCTGTTGCGGCTTGCCCGCGCTGTTCGGCCAGGTCACTGGCTGCGCTGTCCAGTTCTGACAAACGTACTGCAATTCGCTCCCGCGCAGCTTCTGCCTGGTCGAGCAAACGCAAGGCATGCCGCTCTTGCTCGACACTTTGACCGACTTCGCGTTCAGTCGCGATCAGGTCGCGCTGCATCCGGGACAGATCTTCTGCGGCTGTTATTTGTGTAACCTCAGCCGCATCGGAACTGGCGCGAAGCGCAGGCATGCTGGCATCCAGTTCGGCAAAGCGGTTCTCTGCTTCTAGCCGAGCGGCCTCCGCTGCACCTTCACCGCGCGCGATAAATCCATCCCACCGCCGTAGCGCCCCGCTTGTCGTAACCAGCCATTCACCCGGAGCGAGCACGCGTGCGTCGTCGCGTTCGGCAACATGCACCAGCGCGAGGCGCGCGGTCAGTTCCGCCGGGCAGTCGCGGACATGACCGAGCAGACTGGTGGCGACCGCCCCTTGTGCAGCACTGCCGCCCCAGAAGCGACCGTCCATATCGCTCTCAGGTATGCCAAGCGGAGCCTTCGCATCGCGGCCAAGCACTGCGGCCAGCGCGCGTTCATACCCTTTTTCAGCGCGAATCCGGTCAATCGCAGCGGCCAGTCCTTGGCGATTGGCAGCGCGCTTTTCGCGCGCATCCCGGTCCCGGCTGAGCGCATTATATTCGCGCTCCACCCCGGCCAGTTCAGCGCGCGCGGCAGATAGCGCTGAAGCCGCTTCATCGCGCGCGTCCTGCTGAGCCTGCTTGCTTGCTTGCAGCGCGGCGAACTGTTGGCGCTTGGCAGCGAGCTCTGTCTGCGACCGCATCAAGGTTTGCTTTGCTGCTGCAACTGCCAGATCGGGGTCTTCGGCGCTGGTAAGTTCAGCGCGCTGGGCGGCGCGGCGCTGCGTTTCCTGATCGTGCCGGTCAAGCCGCGCTTGCGCTTGCCCGATCGCAGCCTCCGCCACGCGCCATTCAGCTTCTACACCTGCATGGTCAGCGGTTGCCTTGGCCAGCGCCAATTCAGCGGCACGGCCTGCGCGTTCCTGATCTTCGAGCCGGGCGGCGAGCGCTGGGCGGCGTGCTTCATCCTCGGCCAGCGATGCTTCATTTGCTGCCAGATCACGTGCCAGCCGCGCCAAGGCCTCGGCCGCATCCTTGGTCATCCGGTCTGCTTCGCCGCGATCTTCCTCGAGCCGCAGCTTCTGTCGGTCGAGGTCTTTAAGCCGCTGTTCGGCTACTTCGAGCTGGCTTGCCAGCGCTGCCATGCGGTGCCCATGCGCCGCTGTATCATCGCGCCGGTCGGCAAGCTCGTCGCGCACTTCGGCCAGTGCGCTTGCTGCAATGTGCTGCGCCTTTTGCGCCTCGCTAGTGGTAGTCTGCGCTGCCGTAACCTGTTCATCGGCGTGCTTCGCCTGCGCCCGGGCGGCATCGGCTGTCGCCGCAGCATCGCGCCAGCGGGCGAACAGCAGCCGCGCTTCGGCAACGCGGATTTCTTCGGATAATCTGGTGTAGCGTTCAGCCTGCTTCGCCTGCCGCTTGAGCGAAGCCATTTGCGTGTCGAGACCCGCCATCAAATCTTCCAGCCGCGCCAGATTGGCTTCGGTCTGACGCAGCTTGCCTTCCGCATCGCGCCGCCGGACATGCAGGCCAGCGATTCCGGCGGCTTCTTCCAGCATCTGGCGGCGTTCGGCTGGCTTGGCAGCTATGACTGCCGCGATCCGGCCCTGGCTGACCAATGCGGGGCTATGAGCGCCAGTGGCTGCATCAGCAAAGGTCAAATTGACATCCTTGGCCCGAACATCGCGGCCATTGACGCGGTAGGCAGAGCCTGCGCCGCGTTCGATCCGGCGGGTGACGTCCAGTTCTTCCCCTTCACTGCTTTCCGCCTGAAGCACAACTTCGGCAAAATGACGTGGCGGGCGTGACTGGGTTCCGGCGAAGATGACATCTTCCATCCCGCCCGAACGCATCGACTTAGGCGAGTTTTCACCCATCACCCAGCGGATTGCCTCGAGCAGGTTGCTCTTGCCGCAGCCATTGGGGCCGACAACGCCGGTCAACCCGTCCTCGATGCGCAGTTCGGCTGGCTCAACGAAGCTTTTGAAGCCACTGAGTTTGAGCCGTTTGATCCGCATCGAATTGCTGCCCCCCTGCCGCTATGCGCGCTGCGGATTACCTGGCCCCGGCGCGCTGGAGCATCGGCTCCAGCGTTGCCCAGGTCTGGGTGCCGATATTGGCACCATTGATGAAGAAGGTAGGTGTGCCTTCCACTTTGAGCTCGTCAGATTGCTTTTGCGATCGATCGGCAATTGCTTCGAGCGAGGCCCCGTCAGCGAGACAAGCGTTCGCCTTTTCCCGGCTGAGCCCGCGTGCAGCAAAGAAATCAACCAGGCCGGCCTTGTCACCAAAAGCCACGAAACGCTGGTTGGGCGGCAGCTTCATAGCCGACTGCAGTCCTGCCGTATCGGATTGAGCCCGCTCAATCAAAGGTCGCAGATCGCCCCAGATTTGCTCTGCCAGCGGTTGAAAGCTCTCTTTGGGTCCGCAGCGCACCAGCCGCGCCATCACCAGATCGAACGGATCGTGGATCTGGTTGCGAATTTCATAGCTGACCACGCCTGAAGCAACATATTTGTCGCGCAGCGCTGTAGCCGCTTCACTCGAAAATTCGGCGCAGTGCGGGCAAGTTAGCGAAGCATATTCGACCAGCTTGACTGGCGCATCAGGATTGCCGAGCACATACCCATCAAGATCGCTGACATTGACTATATCGGTCCATTTTTTGCCTGCTGGCGCAGAAATGGGCGCAATTGTCTTGCCTTCCGCCACTTGCCCGTCGGCAGTGGGGCTTTTCCCGCAACCAGCAAGACCAAGCGCCAGCGGCGCGGCCAGCGTCAGCAGAGCAATTTTGCGAAAATGTGTCATGATCGGGTGATCCTTGTCGAATTGGGGAGTCGGGTGAGAATTAAACTTGCAGCGACGCTATACCAAGGCGGCGCTTGGGTGAAGGATTGCCGCGCCGTTTCCACAGCTACGGCGCGGCGGTGCTACAGCGATACTTATTCGGCCTGCGCATCGACCTGCGTAACCGGTTCCAGACGAGCTGTTATCTGCGGCTCGAGCAGCGACCAATCATGGGTGCCGGCAAGTACCAAGCCATTGATGGCGAAGCTGGGGGTGCCCTTGATGTCATATTTCTTGAAATCGGCCTGCGTGGTTTCGGCCAGTTTCTTGGCCTCTGCTTCATCTGTCAGACAGCGATCGACCTGCATCCGGCTGTAGCCACGCGTTTGCATGATCTCGTAAAAGCCGAAGTCGGATGCAATGGCGCGGCTGCGCGCTGCAAACGGACCAGTGGTCCAGCGCAGGCGCTGGGCCTCGTTTGCTTTGCCGATTGTCGGTAGCCATTGGTCCTGGCTGTAAAGAAACGCTGCATGGTTTAACGGGAAATTGCTGACTGCGCCGCAATTCACCAACAGGCCGATGGTCAGATCGACCGGGTCGCGCACGAACTGGCGGTATTCACGCTTCATCTTGCCTGGCGCGACATAGGCAATTGCCAGCGCGCCATCAGCCTGCTTGGCAAATTCCGCGCAATGCGGGCAGGTATAGCTGACCCATTCTGTAAGCGTGAACTGCGCATCAGGGTTGCCTACCACATGGCCGCCGTCGGTTAATGATACGGTTCCATTCCAATTGCCCGTCGCCCCCCCGGCAAATGTGACTGCGATAACCAATAGGCTGGCAGCGACAATTTTTTTCAGCATCATTGGCTCTCTTCTTCCTTGCGGCCCAAACTGCGGGCAAGCGATTCCAGCACCGTTCGCAGCTCTGGGTCACCAATATCGCGCAAGCTATCCCCCAATTCCATCGGAATCGGTCGGAGTGATGGCGGCGCTGCGCTGCGTCTTTCAGCAGCTGGCGGCTTAACCACACCTTGCCGGATCTTCACGCGGCTGACCGCGGCATAACCGAAGAAACGATTCACCCGGTCCATGATTTCGGGGATTACATGCTGGATCAGCGGGGCATGCGCGGGCAGCACCACCAATTGCAGTATACCTTCGGATTTTTCGCCCGGAGGGAAACGGATTGCTTCTGGCACGCACACCCGGGCGTGCGTTTCGCCCACGATCTCCGGCCAGCGGGTGACAACGCTTGACTGGACAAAGCCAAACCGACGGAAAGCGGTGCGGCCGATCTGCGGCATCAGATCGGCAATTTGCCGGGCCGGGCCGCCGCGTGCACGCTCAAACGGACGGGCGACCTTCTTGCTGGGCGAACTTTTGCCCGCTGGCTTGCTGTCATCGCTTTCCATGGTGACTGCGGCCATGCCATAGGCGGGGCGTGACCGCCAGACCTGCTGCATCTGCGATTCCGGAATTTCGCGATTCTATCGCGCCGCTGCTGCTTGCCTGGTATCGCCGCCATGCGCGCATCTTGCCTTGGCGCGCCGCGCCCGGATCGCCGCCATCTTCCGATCCGGACTGGCCATACCGTGTGTGGCTGTCCGAAGTGATGCTGCAACAAACCACTGTCGCTGCGGTAAAACCCTATTTTGCCAAGTTTATTGCCCGCTGGCCCAATGTTGCTGCGCTTGCGGCAGCACCGGAAGACGAAGTGATGGCCGCCTGGGCGGGGCTTGGTTATTACTCGCGTGCCCGCAATCTGGTCGCTTGCGCGCGTGAAGTGGCGGCATTGGGCAGATTTCCGCATACCGAGCGGGACCTGCGCGCATTGCCAGGCCTTGGTGCCTATACCGCCGCAGCAGTGGCAGCGATTGCCTTTGGCGAGCGGGCTGTAGTGATCGATGCCAATGTTGAACGGGTGGTTGCGCGCCTGTATGCGGTTACCGATCCGCTACCGGCCGCGCGCAAGGCGCTCTACAAGCTGACAGACCAGATTACACCGGCCAGCCGCTCGGGTGATTTTGCGCAAGCGATGATGGATATTGGTTCCGGCATTTGCACCAGCCGCGATCCCCAATGCCAGATCTGTCCGCTGGCCGACTTGTGCGCTGCCCGAAAGCAGGGTGATCCGGCGCGTTTCCCGGTCAAACCGGCAAAGAAGGCAACGCCGACACGTCAAGGCACAGCCTTCTGGATCGAACGCGGCAACAAAGTGTGGCTCGTGACCCGTGCTGGCAAGGGGATGCTGGGCGGGATGCGCGCGCTGCCAGATGATGGCTGGAGGGCAAGCGGTGATGGAACCTGCAAGGCGCCCATCAAAGGCACTTGGCAACCAGTCGGTCTGGTGCGCCACAGCTTCACGCATTTCGCGCTGGAATTGACGGTTAGCCGTTATGCAAGTGAAACGGTGCCGCAGCTCCAGAACGGCGAATGGTGGCCGCTTGACCGGCTTGAAGCTGCCGGTCTGCCAACGCTGTTTGCCAAAGCTGCGCGCCTGGCCCGCGCACAGGATTAGATGATCCCGCCACCGAGAAGCAGCCGGACAACTGCGATCAGAAAAACCACCAGACAAAAATTGCGCCCGCCGTTGCTGCGTGACAGTCCGCCAAAGCCAATCCCGATGACTGCGATGGGCAGGACGATCCAGTTGCCCCAGCCCAGGAACGGGATGGTTGACGGAATGGCCAGAACCAGAGCGATAATCCCGAACAGGATTGAGAGCAGATTGAGCATGTGTATTACATAAGCAATACAGCATTGCTTGGCAAGCTCTATCCCTAACGAATAACACATTGACCCATCAGGCAGCTTCGCCCATTTACGGCGCAAATCTGTCACCAAAGAGGATCGCAAGATGGCTTACAGGGAATTCGAAGAAATGGCGTTTTCGCGCCGTGCATTGCTGCGTGGTGGTGCGTGGCTGAGTGCAGGGACGGCCCTTTCCGCGATGCCGATGGGCCGTCTGGCGCGGGCTGCAACGCCGCAATGGCCAGCAGTCACCGCAATGATCAATGGCTACGTCGACAGCGCCAAGGTGCCCAATATGGTCGCCGCTTTGGGATGGGGCCAGCGCGCGCCTGAAGTGCTGGCCAAAGGCACGCTGGCATTTGGCAACAGCACGCCTGCCGGGATTGATAGCCTTTACCGGATCTATTCGATGACCAAGCCTATTACCGGAATGGCGGTGATGAAGCTGATTGATGAAGGCAAGCTTGGCCTTGACCAGCCGCTCAAGGAAATTTTCCCGGCGTTCAGCAATATGATGGTGCAAAAAGTCGCCGATGGTTCGATCACCGATCTGGTGCCGGCAGAGCGCGATATCACGATCCGTAATTTGCTCACCCACACGTCGGGGCTGGCCTATACGATCATTCAGAAGGGTCCGATCAAGGAAGCTTATGAAAATGCCGGGCTGATTGCCGGGCAGGTCAGCCGGACCCCGATCCCGGGCCTTGATCGGGGCAAGCCGGTGAACAGCCTGATGGCGTTCGCTGACGGGCTTGCCAAAATGCCGCTGGTTTATCAGCCGGGCACCACGTGGAGTTATTCGGTTGCGCTCGATCTGCTGGGTGCAGTGATCGAGAAAGTTTCCGGCATGCCGTTCGACGTTTATTTGGCGCAGAACATTTTTGAACCATGCGGAATGACCAGCACCTGGTTCCAGGTTCCTAAGAGCGAGGTCGGACGCCTCACGACCAATTACGGTGTGCTGGGTGGCCAGGTGCTGCCGATTGATCCGGGCGCTTCCTCGATCTTCACTGACAAACCGCCATTCCCCGCAGGCGGGGCCGGGCTGGTATCAAGCCCGCGAGATTATGACCGGTTCCTGCAGATGTTGGCGGGATATGGTGTGATTGACGGGACGCGTGTGCTGGGTGAGCTGGCTGTGCGGGTGGGCACGTCCAACCTGCTGCCTGACCGGGTGAAAACCGACGGGACGTGGATCGCCGATGCTGGATTTGGCGCTGGCGGCCGCGTTGGCATAGGCGATCAGGCGGGCACTTATGGCTGGGGCGGCGCAGCGGGCACAGTCGCCTTGGTCAATCTCAAGATAGGACTCAGAGCGTCTGAATTCACCCAATATATGCCGTCCGACGCATATCCGGTGCATGCCGATTTCCCTAAGGCGGTGATGGCTGATCTGGCAGCGATGAAGGGCTGATGGCGGATATTGCCATCAGACCGCAGATTGCGTTTTCCGGCTCCCCGCTCGACCGGGCGGATCATATTCGCGCTGATCCGGGCGCGCTTGCCGGGCTGATGAACTGGCGCGCGCGGCTGCTGATGCTGGACGGGCTTTCGCCAGTTTTTGGCGATACGGGCGAATTGGTGTGGGGCACACTTGCCGATGCGCCGGAGGATGCCGAACTGGTTTTCCTCGGACTGCAAGATGGCAAGGCTTGCTTTGCTTCAGTGCCTGATCAAGGTGCGACCGGCCCGGCCTATGCCAATCCGGCCATCTGGCAAGCGATGCAAATGCTTTCGTCCGGCGATCTGGCGACTTACGGCGGCGCGCGCAGCCTGGTCGATTGGCACGCGCGGCACCGTTTCTGCGCCCGTTGCGGCTCCCCCACAGAGCTGTGCAAAGGCGGCTGGCAGCGCAACTGCGGCGCGTGTGAGGCGCAGCATTTTCCGCGCACCGATCCGGTCACGATCATGCTGGTCGAACATGACGGCAAATTGTTGCTTGGTCGCCAGCCGCGCTTTCCTGACCGGGTTTATTCTGCGCTTGCGGGATTTGTCGAGCCGGGCGAGACGATCGAGGAAGCCGTGGCACGCGAAGTGTTTGAGGAAGCAGGCCTGCGCGCACGCGATGTGATCTACCTGGCCAGCCAGCCTTGGCCGTTCCCCAGCCAGTTGATGATCGGTTGCCATTCCTATTGCGACGATCCTGAAATCACGATTGACGAAACCGAGCTGGAAGAAGCGCGCTGGTTTACCCGTGAAGAGCTGGAAGCGGCCCGTGCTGCAGGCGATCAGGGCACCGATTTGTTGCTGTTCCCACGCTCTTTTGCGATTGCCCATTACCTCGTAACATGGTGGCTGGATAAGGACTGAGGCATCTTATGGCGCGCACTTTGACAATCGATATCTGGTCGGACGTAATGTGCCCGTGGTGCCTGGTTGGCTGGGGCCAGTTGTCCAAGGGGCTGTCGCTGGTCGAAGGGGAGATTGACGCCGAAATCCGTTGGCACGCTTTTGAACTCAATCCCGACATGCCCGCCGAAGGTGAGGAGCGCAGTGCGCATATCGCCCGCAAATATGGCCGCACAATGGAGCAATCGCGCGGGGTGCAGGACCAGATGCGGCAAGCGGCGGAAATGGCGGGTGTTTCGCTCGATTATGAAGGTCCGCTCGCCCCCGATGGCGCGCCGCCGCCGGGGATGATGTGGAACACGTTTGCCGCGCATAAATTACTGACTTGGGCGCTCGACAGCGCCGGGCCACAAGTTCAGACTAGGCTTAAGCTTGCATTGTTTGCGGCGCATTTCAACCAGCGCCGTAATATCGGCGATCACGCCGTCCTGCTCGATATTGCTGAAAGCGTGGGGCTGGACCGCGATCTGGCTGAAGTCGCGCTTGCTAACGAAGCTTTGGGGCAGCAGGTGCGCGCAGAAGAACAAGCGGCGTTCGACATGAACGTCACCGGTGTCCCGGCGATGGTGGTGGAGGGCAAGTTCCTGATTCCAGGTGCGCAGGATGCAGAAGTTTACGCCAACGCGCTGCGCCGGGTCGTCGCGAAACTGGCAGCATGAGCGGAAGCTTTGCCGGACAGGTAGCTGTCATCACAGGCGGTGCGGGCGGAATTGGTCAGGCGCTCGCGCGCATACTTGCTACAGAAGGGGCGAAAGTCGTTTTGGCTGATTTGCCGGGTGCCAAGCTGGAAGAGGCAGCGGCCAGCAACGAAGCGTTTTCTGCCTTTGCCTGCGATACGGCGGTGCTTGATCAGGTCGAGGCACTGGCCGACCATGTGTGGCAGCAGCATGGGCGGTGCGATCTGTTGGTCAACAATGCCGGAATCGGCGGCGTGATTGGCAAATTGCCAGAGATCGAGATGGACCGGGCGCGGCATGTGTTCGACGTGAATTTTTGGGGCGTATGGCACGGTTGCCGGGTGTTTGGGCCGCGCATGGCGGCGCAGGACCATCTCGGCGCAATCTACAATACATCGTCGGAAAACGCGCTGTTCTGTGCTGTTCCGCACTCCGCTGCCTATATCGCCGCCAAACATGCGGTGATGGGTATGACCGAGAGTTTTCGCGAAGATATGCCCGAGCATGTCCGGGTCGGTACGATTTTTCCTGGCTGGGTCCAGTCGGGCATGATCCCCAAATCAATCCGCGCGATGGCGATGGATGCAGACCGCTTTGCGGCAGTCATTATCGAGCAAATTCTGGCAGGTGAACGCTTTGCCGTCAGCCACGGCTATAATATGGTGCACGTCGATGAACAGCGCGACGCATTTGCGGCGGCTTTTGCCCGCTATGCCCCGCGCTATGACGGTGATGAAGAATTCGACGTGCGGATCAAATTAGCAGAGGTTCGCGCTGCCAGATCAAAAGGCTGACCTTCTCAAACCAGCCCCAGCCGGTTCAGTTTTCCCATCAGTTTGCCCGGCAGCACGTCGCCGATATCCTCGCCTTCTGCCACATCGGGCGGGGGGTCGCCTTTGAGATAGCGCCAGCCCTGATGTGCACGTTTGGGGCGGGGGTGGACAGCGATCAGTTCGGGGGAGAGTTCGATCCACCACCGGCCTTCGGGGGTCTGTTCAAAGCCGAGGATCGGGCTTCGGCCGACAATGGCATGCTGGTGAATCCAATAAAGCGATCCGCCAATCATTTCTTCCCACCGGGTCGGTCGATATTTGGTGGTGAGGCGCGCGAATGTCTCGTGGCTTTTCAGCCATGCGCGCAA
>JAHEAW010000072.1:2682-11950 GCA_024642545.1 Erythrobacteraceae bacterium | reverse complement strand
GTGCTGAAATCGGTGCATCCCAGCCCGCTGTCGGCGCATCGCGGCTTTTTCGGCTCCAGGCCGTTCAGTCAGGCCAATACCTTTCTGGAAGCGAATGGACGCGGGGCGATCGATTGGCAGGGGCAATGGTGATCCCGGGCAGCTTCCTGCCCGCCAATATAACCATTGTAAAAACATGAGTTGATGATCGCGATTGTGGCGCCTGCCGCAGGGACCGTTTTATCGCTTGCACTGGGTCCGCATGCAGACTAGACACTGAACCATATGGTTCAGTGTATCAATGCCCCGCTCGATCGAACGTTTGCCGCATTGTCCGATGCGACCCGCCGCGGGATCATCGAGCAGCTGGCCCGGGCGGATGCTTCGATCACCAGTCTCGCGGACCATTTCCAGATGACCCTGACCGGCATGAAGAAGCACGTCCAGGTGCTGGAGCGCGCCGGGCTGGTGATCACGCAGAAAGTCGGCCGCGTGAGAACCTGCACGCTGGGAACCCGCAGCCTGTCCGCAGAGGCGGAGTGGATCGAAGCATACCGCATGCTGTTTGAGGCCCGGTTCGAAGCATTGGACGAAATCATCAGCGAAATGACTCAGGAGGAAAACGATGGAGCAGCAGGGCATTAGCGCAGATGACGCGCAAAATCGCACGGTGGTCGAGCGCCGGGGAGATCGCGAACTCGTTGTAACACGAACATTCAACACTCCGCCGGCTACGGTTTTCAGGGCATGGAGCCAGTCCGATCTGTTCCAGCGCTGGTGGATGCCCAGATCGGTGTCAGGCATAGCGCTTGTCGCGTGCGAAATGGATGTGCGCACTGGCGGAAAATACCGGCTGGAATTCAGCGCCGGCGGATCGGACACGGTGGCCTTCTACGGCAAATATCTCGAGGTGGTGCCGGACGAGCGGATCGTTTGGACCAATGACGAAGGCGAGGAGGGTGCCGTCACTACCGTGACCTTCGAGGACCGGGACGGGTCAACCTTGCTGACATTCCACGAAGCCTATCCAACCAGCGCAGCGCTCGAGGAAGCCGTGCAGGGCTCCGCAGCCGGACTACCGGAACAGCTGGACCAGCTGGGCGAAATGCTTGCGGGCATGGCAGCATAACGCCGGACTGCCGTTCCTATCTCGGCAGTTCGCTCGTCCCCATCAGTGCCAGATCCACGCTGCGCGCGCATTGGCGGCCTTCGCGGATTGCCCAGACGACCAGTGACTGGCCGCGGCGCATGTCACCGCAGGCCCATACGCCAGCTTCACTGGTCGCATAATCGTCGGTATTGGCAGCCACAGCGCCGCGATCGGTAAGATCCACGCCTGAACGATCAACCAAGCCGTGTTTCTTGGGGCCGGTGAAACCCATCGCGAGCAGGATCAGGTCGGCGGGCAGAACAAAAGTGCTGCCCTCGACTTCCTGCAGTTTGCCGCCATCCCATTGCAGACGAACGCATTCGAGGCCGGTAACTTCGCCGTCCTTGCCGATCACGCGTTTAGTCAGCACTGACCAATCGCGGTCGACACCCTCTTCGTGACTGGAAGAAGTCCGCAGCTTCATCGGCCAGTCGGGCCAGGTAAGCAGCTTGTTTTCCTTTTTCGGCGGCTGCGGCATGATTTCAATCTGGGTGACCGAGGCTGCGCCTTGGCGGTTGGATGTGCCCACACAATCAGAACCGGTATCACCCCCGCCAATCACTATGACATGCTTGCCGGTGGCGGTCAGGCTGCCGCGCGGGGCAGCGCGCACTTCATCATCGCCTGCATTGCGCTTGTTCTGCTGGGTCAGGAATTCCATTGCCAGCCGCACGCCAGGCAATTCCGCGCCAGGAATTTCGAGCGGACGCGCTTCTTCGGCGCCGCCCGACATAACGATCGCATCGAAATTTTCTTGCAGGCTCTTGAAGGAGATATCGACGCCAACCTCGGAAGATGTGCGAAAGGTTACGCCTTCTGCTTCCATCTGCACTGCGCGGCGGTTGATCAGATGCTTTTCCATCTTGAAGTCGGGGATGCCGTAGCGAAGCAGGCCGCCAATCCGGTCGCTCTTCTCAAACAAGGTAACTGCATGACCTGCCCGGGCGAGTTGCTGTGCGCAGGCCATCCCGGCTGGGCCAGAGCCCACCACGGCCACACTCTTGCCTGTCTTTTGCGCCGGAATTTGCGGCGCAATCCAGCCTTCTTCCCAGCCGCGATCTACAATCGCGCATTCAATCGATTTGATCGTGACTGGCGAATCGACAATGTTGAGCGTGCAGCTGGCCTCGCACGGGGCAGGGCAGATACGGCCGGTAAATTCGGGAAAATTGTTGGTTGAATGCAGCACTTCCAGCGCATTTTTCCAATCCCCTTGATAGACCAGATGGTTCCAGTCAGGGATGATGTTGTTTACCGGGCAGCCATTGTGACAATAGGGAATGCCGCAATCCATGCAGCGCGAGGCCTGGCTCCGCAGTGCCGGTTCGTCATGCGGGATCACAAACTCGCGGTAATGCGTCAGCCGCTCTTTTGGATCCGCATAGCTGCGGTCGATGCGTTCGACTTCGAGGAATCCGGTGTCCTTGCCCATAATCAGTGCGATCCCACTTATTCTGCTGCTTCTGTCGCAGCCTGTTCGCGCTCAGCTTCCAGCTGGCGCAAGGCCCGTGCGTAATCGCGCGGCATGACCTTGACGAATTTGGGCAGGCATTCGGCCCAATTGTCGAGGATATAGGCGGCGCGCGCGCTGCCTGTATGCAGCTTGTGACGCTCAATCAGGATTTTCAGCCGTTCAGCATCATGCCGCAGCATGTCACCCATCCCGGCATCAGAAACGCTGCGGGCACGCTGGAGCGGCCTGCCGGTTCCTTCATCCTCGTCGGGAACGGCTGAGACCGGTTCGAGGTCAACTTGAGTTAGATTGCACAGATCGGAAAAATTACGTGCCTCATCATAGACATAGGCGACCCCGCCGGACATGCCCGCGGCAAAGTTGCGGCCGGTCTTGCCAAGCACGGCAACCACCCCGCCGGTCATATATTCGCAGCCATGGTCGCCGGTGCCTTCGGCCACGGCGACCGCACCGGAATTGCGCACCGCGAAACGTTCACCTGCGACCCCACCGAAATAGGCCTCGCCCGCAATGGCTCCATACAGCACTGTATTGCCGACAATGATATTCTTGGCCGGATCGCGCGGCGCGTATGCGGGCGGTCGCACAATGATGCGGCCGCCTGACAGGCCCTTGCCGACATAGTCATTGGCATCGCCGACCAGATCGAGCGTAATCCCATGCGCCAGCCACGCGCCAAAGCTTTGCCCCGCTACCCCGATGAGATTGATCCGAATAGTGTCGGACTTCAGGCCCGCATGGCCATATGCCTTGGCCACTTCGCCAGACAGCATCGCGCCGACGGTGCGGTTCACATTGCGGACATTACGTTCCAGCTGAACCGGTTCACCTGACTCAAGCGCTGGCTGGCAAGCAACAATCAGTTCATTATCGAGCGCTGCGGCAAGGCCGTGGTCCTGCGTTTCGGTATGATACAGCGCCTTGCCTTCGGGGACAGGGACCTGATGCAGCAAGCGTGATAGGTCCACCCCTTCCGCTTTCCAGTGGCGCTGTACCCGGGCCATATCGATCCGGTCCACTCTGCCGACCATTTCATCAATCTTGCGGAAGCCCATTTCGGCCATGATGGCGCGCAGCTCTTCCGCCACGAAGAAGAAATAGTTGATTACATGTTCGGGCAAGCCAGTGAACCGGGCGCGCAGCACAGGGTCCTGCGTCGCCACGCCCACCGGACAAGTGTTGAGATGGCATTTGCGCATCATGATGCAGCCCGCTGCAATCAGCGGGGCAGTGGCAAAGCCGAATTCGTCGGCGCCCAGCAACGCGCCGATGGCAACATCGCGCCCGGTGCGCAGTCCGCCGTCAACCTGCACTGCAATGCGGCTGCGCAGATCGTTGAGCAGCAGCGTCTGCTGGGTTTCGGCCAAGCCAATTTCCCACGGGCTACCCGCATGCGTAAGGCTGGTCAGCGGTGAAGCACCAGTGCCGCCTTCATAGCCGGAGATCGTGACATGGTCGGCCCGCGCCTTTGACACACCGGCAGCCACTGTGCCGACGCCCACTTCAGACACCAGTTTGACCGAAATCCGTGCGGCTGTGTTCACATTCTTGAGATCGTGGATCAGTTGCGCCAGATCCTCGATCGAATAAATGTCATGGTGCGGCGGAGGCGAAATCAGGCCAACACCGGGGGTCGCATGGCGCACTGCGCCAATCACCTTGTCAACCTTGTGGCCAGGCAATTGCCCGCCTTCGCCAGGTTTGGCCCCTTGCGCCATCTTGATCTGAATATCATCGGCATTGACCAGATATTCCGTGGTCACACCAAACCGCCCGCTGGCGACCTGTTTGATCGCGGAGCGCATCGAATCGCCATTTGCCAGCGGCGTGAAGCGGTCCACTTCTTCTCCGCCTTCACCTGTGTTGGAGCGTGCACCAATCCGGTTCATCGCCATCGCCAGCGTCGTGTGTGCCTCACGGCTGATCGAGCCATAGCTCATCGCCCCGGTGCTGAAGCGCTTGACGATTTCTACCGCCGGTTCGACTTCGGAAATATCCAGCGGCTGCTCGGCCGGCTTCAGTTCCATCAGCCCGCGAATGGTCAGCAGGCGTTCTGCCTGATCGTTGATCGATTGGGCGAATTCTGCATAATTCTTGGGATCATTGGCCCGTACCGCATGCTGCAAATTGGCCACATTCGCCGGTGTCCAGGCATGCGCTTCACCGCGCAGACGGTATTGGTATACCCCGCCAACATCGAGCATGCTCTTATACAACGGATTGTCGCCATATGCGACCGCGTGACGGCCAACGGCTTCTTCGGCCACTTCCTTCAGGCCAATGCCTTCGATGGTGGTCGCAGTGCCGGTGAAATACGTGTCGATGAAATTGCTGCTGAGGCCGACCGCATCGAAAATCTGCGCGCCGCAATAAGACTGATACGTCGAAATGCCCATCTTGGACATGACCTTAAGGATGCCCTTGCCGACCGCCTTGATATAATTTTTCTGCACTTGTTCCAGGGACAGGTCGGGGTGCCGGAGCGCACGCAGCTGTTCCAATGTTTCGAAGGCAACATAAGGGTTGATCGCTTCTGCGCCGTATCCTGCCAGCACGCAGAAATGATGCACTTCGCGCGCTTCGCCCGTTTCAACCACCAGCCCCGCCTGCATTCTAAGTCCCTGCCGCACAAGGTGATGGTGTACAGCAGCGGTCGCCAGCGCAGCTGGAATCGGAATTCTGTTCGGGCCTTGCGCGCGGTCTGACAGGATCAGGATGTTATGGTCCTGCAACACTGCTTCAGTGGCCGCCCAGCACATTTCCTTGAGCGCAAAGGCGAGGCCTTTCGCTCCTTTAGCGGCCTTCCAAGTGATATCGATCGTCTCGGTTCGGAACGCGCCATCAAGCGCGCTCTCAACCGACCTGATCTTGGCCAGATCGGTGTTGGTCAGGATCGGTTGGCTCACCTCAAGTCGCTTGTGCGTGCCTGCATCATGGCCAAGCAGATTTGGGCGCGGGCCAATCATCGACAGCAGGCTCATTACCAGCTCTTCGCGGATCGGATCGATCGGCGGATTGGTCACCTGGGCAAAGTTCTGCTTGAAATAATCGTATAGCAGTCGCCCGCGGTCAGACAGGACAGCGATGGGAGTGTCAGTCCCCATCGATCCGATCGGATCTTCCCCAAGCGCCGCCATCGGCTCTAGGAATTTGCTGATATCTTCCTGCGTATAGCCAAACGCTTGCTGGCGCTGGAGCAGGCCCGTTTCATGGTCCGGTACTTCGGCCAGTTCGGCATCAAGGTGCTCAAGGTCTTCAAGCTTGAACTGCGCCTGATCGAGCCATTTGGCGTAAGGTTCCGCCCCGGCCAGACCAGCCTTGAGTTCCTCGTCCTCGATGATCCGGCCCTGCTCAAGATCGATCAGCAGCATGCGTCCTGGCTGGAGGCGCCATTTGCGGATGATGTCTTCCTCCGCAAATGGCAGGACCCCGCTTTCCGAAGCGAGGCACACCAGATCATCCTTGGTCACGCAGAAACGGGCCGGACGCAGGCCATTGCGGTCCAGCGTCGCACCAATCTGACGGCCATCGGTGAAGGCGACAGCGGCCGGGCCATCCCACGGTTCCATCAGCGCGGCGTGATATTCGTAAAATGCCTTGCGCGCCGGATCCATCAGTGGGTTCTTGGCCCATGCTTCGGGCATCAGCACCATCATCGCATGGGCAAGGCTGTATCCGCCCGCCAGAAGCAGTTCGAGCGCGTTATCGAGGCAGGCAGTGTCTGACTGACCGTGCGGTATCAGCGGCCACATTTTGTCCAGATCGGGGCCAAGCAGATCGCTTTCCATCGTCCGGCGGCGCGCATTCATCCAGTTCACATTGCCGCGCACTGTGTTGATTTCGCCATTATGAGCGACGAAACGGAACGGATGCGCCAGCCGCCAGCTGGGAAAGGTGTTCGTCGAAAAACGCTGATGCACCAAGCCCAGCGCCGAGATGCAGTCAGGACTGCGCAGATCGTCGTAAAACGAGCCAACCTGATTGGCGAGTAGCAGACCCTTGTAAACGATCGTACGGCTGGAAAAGCTCGGGATATAGGCCTGCAGCAGGTCCGGCATATCATGCTTTTCCGCCAGCTTCTTGAGCGGATTGAGTGTCTGCTTGCGGATCACAATCAGCTTGCGCTCGAACGCATCCTGATCGGCGCAATTGTCGCCGCGCGCGACAATGCACTGGCGCATCACCGGCATGGAGGCGATGACCGCTTTGCCCAGGCCATCCTGCGTAACCGGCACATCACGCCAGCCAATTAGCCGCTGGCCTTCCTTGACGATGAATTTTTCCAGCTGTTCGGTCACGAATTCGCGCGCCGCGTCATCTTGAGGCATGAAGCACATGGCGACCGCATAATTGCCGGGCGCGGGCAGGCTGTGGCCCTGTGTTTCAGCCCATGTGCGGATCAGCGGGTCGGGGATCTGCAGCAAAATGCCGGCGCCATCGCCCAGCAACGGATCTGCGCCCACCGCCCCGCGGTGGTCCAGATTGGTGAGAATTTCCAGCGCCTGTGTCACGATGGCATGGCTTTTCTGGCCTTTGATATGCGCGACCAGACCGACGCCGCAGGCGTCATGTTCGTTGCGCGGATCATAAAGCCCGATCTTCTGCATGCCTTCGGACGAAGGGTAACCCATTCCAATTCCCATCCTGTCAGATGCCTTGCCAAGGCCTTCCACGGCCATGTTCGGCAATTAAGCGCGACTCTCTGCGCTACTTGTCGTAGCTAAAATGTCGCTTTGTCCGTTAATGACGACAGGAAGTGATTTTTGCAACTGCTCAGAGTGAAGATATCATTCGGGCAGGCAAAGTTAATTATGCGGCGCGGGATGGGCTGAATCAGGCTGCGCCGCTCATTTTTTGAAGCTTGGCGAGCGCATCGCGCAAAGCCCGTTCGGTTTCTGCTGGATTTGGCCTTGTCAGGGGCGGCGGGACTGCATCTTGTAGAGCCACCGGCGGGCCAAATTTGCGGCCAGCTGCGGGCGCTTCGCTTGCCGCTGACGCAGGAATGTGGATTGAACTGTGAAAGCCCGGGACTGGCGCCTTGACCGGATCGCGCGTGGGGCCGTCAGCCGCGGGCGTCGCGCGGCGAATTTTCTGACCAGGGAAAGTGACCGCAGGCTCGAAGGACCCTTCTTTTGACGGGTCCTCTTCAATGCGGACAGTTTCGCGTTCAGCCCTGAAGGCGCGTTTCATGTCGAGGATCGAACTATAGGCGCCTTCGGATGCGTCAAACTGGTCATTGAAATCAGCGTCTGCGGACGGCGCTTTGCCCAATTGTGCTGGCGCGTCTTCGCAGCCCGGCGCAGGTCTGTCGAAGCGCCTTGTATGACTGGCGAGCGCAGCCTTGAGGTCGACCGGACCCATCAAATCTTCGTCGCCATCTTCATTGAGATGCGAATTGCCGAAGGGATCGGCGAAGTCGTCCATATAGACTGGTCGCAATGCATCCGGGATTGTCGCGGCGGGCTGAGCTTTGAACAAGCCGGACATTTCAAGCCGCGCAGCTTCGGGCTCGGTCTCGCGGGGTTCGGCAACTTCGCTGAACGAATGCTCCCATTTGCTAATTTTATCTCCGGGTATGCCGGTTGCCGGCAGCACGCCAGCGTCAGGCACAGCGCGCTGCAGCGAAAGTGCAAAGCGTTCGACCAGTTCCACCATTTGCAGGCCAGCAAGCGGACTCATGATCAATTCTTCGGGGTCCTTAACGCGCATCGCTGACCCGTCATCAGCGGCAGGTCCATCGAACTGCCTGCGCAGCTGTTCCCCAGTTCTTGTCCGCAGGGCATCAAAGGAACTGCTGAAGCTGAGGCTGGCACCAGGCCGCTTCAAAGGCATCATCCCTGTATCAAAGGAGCTGGCTTGGCTGGTCTCAGCCGAGCGCGGCAGGGGCCGTTCGGCGGCCACAGCTGGTTCAGGCGCGCCAACCAACTCTGGCGTTTTTTCCAGCTCGGTAAGCTCCAGCGGCTCGTCAAACAGGGCTGGCCCGCCGGGAAGCGGGGCCTGCTCAAGAAATTCGCTTGGTCCGGCTTCATCAGTCACATTGAGTGCGCGTCGCCGAACCCCGGCTTGAGGGGCTGCGACAGCTTGCGGTGCACCAATTTGCTGATCAAGGCTGTTTGACCCCAATTCCTCACGCGCAGAAATAGGTATTTTCGCTGCCAAAGACCGGCCGATCGGCGGACTTTTTTGCAGGTCGGCCATTTTCCGCGCCAGATACAGACCCACAAGGGTGCCCGACAGGCCCGCCGAAAGTGCAAACAACATCCGCGCGGTCACACCAAGCGGTGGCTGCGCGGAAGGGATCAAAGTGCTGACGCCGGTTAATTCTACCAGCCGTTCGATCAGGGCAACAGGGAGGACCAGGCTGCCAAGGCTAAGCAGGGCAGCAAACCACAAGGCCACGATTGCTGGAAAGGCAGGGTGTGCGCTGAGCGGTGCGGGCGCACCATTGCGCTTGCCGCTGGCTTTCTTGCCCTGATTGACCATCAAAAATGCTTCCCAGTTTTTATCAGGGTAGGATCGTCAAGCCGCTAAGCAGCTTCGGAAAACACCCCATTGGCCTTGAGCTTTAGCAAGTGTTGGTAAACGGACTGATAACGACGAATATTCAGCGCCCAGTTGTGGTTACGCCGGACCCCATCCAAAGCTTGGTCTCTAATTTGGTCCCA
>JAHEAW010000072.1:0-2672 GCA_024642545.1 Erythrobacteraceae bacterium | reverse complement strand
GTTCGCGGTGGCCGCCCACATCAGAGGCTGCAACAAGTCGCCGCTGCGCCATCGCTTCCAGCGGTTTGAGCGGGGTGACCAGATCGGTCAACCGGCTAAGCTTGCGCGGATAAGCGAGAATATCGATCAGCGAATAATAGCGTTCGACTTCATGATGCGGGACCCGCCCCGTGAAAATGATTGCATTGCGTGCTGGCGATGCCTCTGCCTGGGCTTTGAGCGCCGCTGCCATCGGGCCGCCGCCGACCAGCAGTAATTTGGCATCGGCGCGTCGCTGGCGCAGCAGCGGCATGGCTGTGATCAGATCGTCGAGTCCTTCGTAGTCGTAAAAACTACCGATAAACCCGATCACCGGGCCATTGCCGATAAGGCCAAGCTGTTGCGCCAGTGTCTTGTCGCGCCGAGGCGGCGTTCCGAACATGGTCAGATCAACCCCATTGGGAGAGAGGCCGATTTTGCCTGCAGGAAAGCCGCGTGCTATCAAATCTTCGCGCAGACCGTGACAAATCGTGAACACAGCATCAGCTCCGGACACGACATGATTTTCAAGCGCGCGCGTCGCTCGGTATTTGATTGATCCCGCGCGCCCGGTGAGATTGCCGACGGCGGCATCTTCCCAAAACGCCCGGATTTCATAGACCAGTGGGATGCCGCGTCGCCGCGCCACTTTCATCGCAGCAAGCCCGCACAGCGCAGGCGAATGGGCATGCAAGATATCCGGCTGCCATTGCTCCACCAGCGCGTCGATCGCTTCGGCAAAGCGGGAAACCTCGCGCCATTCGCGCATGCCCGCCGGGCCGCTGGCCGCGCCTGGGGTACGATGAAACGTCAGCCCGTCCACAACTTCGATTTCGGGGCCGTCCATTTCGTGACGCAGGCCGGTAATGGCGCAAAGCTCAAACCCGGCGGCTTGCTGGCTCTTCAGGATGGCCCGCGTGCGGAATGTATAGCCGCTGTGTAGCGGCAACGAGTGGTCAAGAATGTGGAGCACGCGGGTCATGGTTCTATCTTTGCCATAACACCCTTAACGCCGCGTCAACCGCAAGCTGTTAGACCGGGCAATTATAGCGCCCGAAAGGCCTGCCTGCCTGTGATTGATAATTTCGCCCTTGCCGTGACGCATTTTCTGATCGTGGTGGCCGTGATCCGGTTGCTGCGCAATGATGCGGTCGACCACGATGATACCGGCGAAGCGGCCGAGCCGCGGGCTTAGCAGCGATGCTGGATCTTGCCCTGTTCCTGTTTGTGTTCGCCTTCTTTGCGGCGGGCATCCGACGTCCCTTTGTCTGGGTGCTGGCCTATCTTTATATCGATATCCTCTCGCCGCAGAAGATCGGCTGGTCGCTCGCATCGGCGTTTCCGATTTCGCTGATTGCCTTTTGTGCAGCTTTTGCCGGCTGGCTGCTGGCGGACAGCAAAGCCGGGAGCCGGTTTACCTTGCGCCAGTTTCTGTTGCTCTGCCTGCTGATTTATTGCGCAATCAGTACTGCCAATGCTGACTTCCCGGTCGCCGCTGCCAACAAGTGGGAATGGGTGTGGAAGGCGATGGTGTTTGCGATGTTCTTCCCGCTCACATTGACAACTCGGCTACGGCTGGAAGGTGCAGCGCTGATCATGGTTCTGACAGCTGCTGCAATCATCATCAGCACGGGCATCAAGACCGCGCTGGGTGGGGGAGGTTATGAGCACCTGCATTACTTCGTCAACGACAATAGCGGTCTGTATGAAAGCTCTACTTTGGCCACTGTTGCGATTGCCATCATCCCGCTGATCTTGTGGCTGACCCGCTTTGGCACTGTGTTTGTGCCGGACTGGCGGGTCAAGGCTTTTGCCTGTGCATTGATCTTTTCGTGCTTGCTGATCCCGATCGGGACCGAAGCACGGACCGGACTGCTGTGCATCTTGACCCTGGGCCTATTGACGCTGCGCGATGTGAAGCGGCGCTTCTTGTATATTATCGGTGCAGCGGCGCTGGTGCTGGCCGCGCTGCCATTTCTGCCCAGCAGCTATTACCAGCGGATGGAAACGATTGATCGGCCGTCGGGTGACGAATCGGCATCGACCCGCGTGGCTGTATGGAACTGGACGCTGGATTACGTTCATCAGCACCCCCTTGGGGGCGGGTTTGATGCTTATCGCGGTAACAGCTTTACTTACGAAATGCCGGTTTCGCGCCGGCGCGGCAATACGGTGTCGGTCAAATATGAAAAGGTGACAGACGAGGCCCGCGCCTATCATTCGGCAATCTTCGAGATGCTGGGTGAACAGGGCTGGCCAGGTCTTGGGCTGTGGCTGTGGATTCAGGCGCTGGGCGTGTGGCAAATGGAGCGGATCCGTCGCCGTTGGCGACACCGAACAGCAGCGGGCGAGCAGTGGCAGGCACCGTTGGCGAGCGCGCTGCAATTCGCCCAAATCATCTATCTGGTCGGGGCGCTGTTCCAGGGGATCGCTTATCAGCCGTTCATTTTGATGCTGATTGGCCTGCAATGTGCGCTGTGGACGTACTGCCGGCAGCGCGATTCGCAGCGGCGGATGCAGCGCAAGGGCCAGGTGCATCCGGTTAACTCCGGTGCGGGCAGCAATGCCGTAACGGCAGTCTCTCCTGCGTTGCGCTGAGGGCTGCAATGCGCCATGAAGCCGCCAGATTGACGATTCTGGTGGTAAAAGGAGAG
>JAHEAW010000071.1 GCA_024642545.1 Erythrobacteraceae bacterium | reverse complement strand
GAACTCACACCTTCCATTTCGACGATGAGAGCGTGCGATGCTGCGATTTAGGCAGATGAAGTCGCTACAGAAGTTCGCTTCCGTCCACGCCAACGTTCACAACCACTTCAACCCGCAACGCCACTTGGTCGACCGTTAAACTTACAAGACCTACCGTTCGGTCGCCATGGTCGAGTGGCAGAACCTCATGGTCTGAGCGGCACACCATAAAGACCCAGTCCCGCCAATCGGAGACGAGCTGCGGCTTGACTGGCAGCGACGTTCTGACGCGCGTCGCGCAGCGGGAAGCTGGCGGTCACGTCAGAACTTAAACGACGTCTCGACAAAAACTCGCCGACCACGGTTTTGGGTGTAGACCAAGTCGGGAGGATTGAACGGCGCACCCCCGACCGTGTTCGTAATAATTTTATCGGTCAGGTTAGTACCAGCCAATGACAGTTTCCATTTACCGTCCGGTGCACCTACAGATATGGATGCGTCCAATGTTACATAGGAAGGCTGAGTGAAGTAATCATAGGTTGCATTAGTAAGATAGGAATCACTGTATGTGGCGTTACCACTTAACCCAAGGTCCATCGAATCGCTCAAGGGCACCTTCCAGTCAAAGGCGATATTACCGGAGAATTCGGGAGCCTGCGGAGCGGCACGGCCATTCAAATCAATACCGCCCTGGATGAATTGCTTGGAATATTTGGTATCTGTGTACGATGCCGCACCTGACAATGTCAGGCCCTTCAGGGGCATTCTCCAAGACCAATCCAAGTCAATTCCTTGAGTGGTTAGCTGACTCGCATTGAAGGTATTGAAATTGAAAATTGCAACGTCGAATTGCTGGATTTGTAAATTATTGAATACATAATAGAAAGCCGTTGCATTCACTGTGATAGTGCGATCCGCAAATTGAGATTTTACGCCTATTTCTCCACCCTTTGAGGTTTCTGATTGGAAGCGCAGGCTACTCTCAGCCTGAGCACGTATAGCTGGGTCAGGGTCATTCAGAAGATTCAATGGCCCAGACGGCAATGCGTTATTGTCGACCCCGCCTGACTTGAAGCCCGTTTTGAAGGCTGCATAAACATTGACATCAGGTGAAAGCTTGTACTTCAGAGTAACTTCGGGCGACACGTTGCTGTCGGCAAATTTGATCGGACCCGCGAAAAACCCAGATGGAAGAAACCCAAGAATGTTCGTTATGTCAGAATGGACATAGGGGAAAGAGACGGTCGTTGACTTATGTTCGTCTGTCCAGCGCACACCACCTGACAATTCGAGTTGATCTGTAAGGTTAAGCGTTGCGCTTCCGAAGATAGATACCGCCTCAGCCTTGCTATTCCTTTCTGCATACCAGTCAAAAGTGTTCCCGGTTATTGGGTCAGGCCGGTATAGTGATACTGCGAAAGCGTTCTGCGAGGTCCCATATGGGATATTCCGATGCTCCCAAAATGCACCAAGCATGAAGTTAAACCTGCCTTCAAAATTGCTAATCAAGCGTAGCTGCTCGGAATATTGTTCCAATTGATTGCGGAACGGGGCCATAAGCCCCGCTGGAACCCCATTTGCATTACCAGTATATGAGAAATTGCCATTGTACTCATTAAACAAGCTGACATACCCCGACACAGATGACAGCGTCAAACTGTCAGAGAGTTGATAGTCTATCGCCAGCCTACTGAAGAATATTCTCGTATCATTATAGGGTTGAGTAAGATCGCGGCCGTCACCAGTGGTTCCAGCTTGCACCTGATAGAAACGGGCGTCTCCGTCTGCAAAGGGATATAGACCATCGTTCACGTTGCAGCTGTGGCTGGCATTCCAGATGACTGGAGCAAAGCCATTGGCCGCATTGGCCAATGCCAAAACAACGGGGCTAGGCGCGCCAGTCGGACATCCAAGATCGGAACGGCCAAGGATCGTTTGGCTCTTCTGATTGTTATAATTTAGCTTCAGATTGGCGCTGAAAACATCGCTCGGATTCCATTGCAGGGTCACTCGGCCGATGAAGTTCACCAGCCCCTTATTATGATCTCGCGCGGCAACTTGGGGTTCCAGCTGCACAAATCTGGCAATATTTTGATATTGGGCTGCAACCCTCACGCCCAAAGTATTGCTAATGGGGCCAGACACATACCCATCTATTGTATAACCTTCTTCAGCAAATTCATAACTTCCCTTCGCTGCGGTCTCCCAGTCCTTGGTTGGGTCCGCAGATTTGAGAGAAATAACGCCGGCTGAAGCACTCTTGCCGAAATACAATGACTGCGGTCCTTTGAGCACATCGATCTGTTTGACATCGAAGAACGCGGTCTGAAGAAGACGCTGCGTGCTCACTTGAACACCATCGAAGTCCAAACCGACAGCGGAGTCAAAAGCGGACGAAATATTGCTCGAACCAATGCCTCTAAGACTGATCTGGGCACCGGCACCTGATCCGCCAATCTGAACATTTAGGGTTGGGATTCGATTGACCACATCAGAGATCTCATTGACCTGATATGTTTCAAGAACCGCCAAGCCGATGGAAGCTATATTCACAGGTGTTTCTTGCAGAGATTCTGCTTGACTGCGTGCCGTGACAATGATCACGGTTTGATCTTCATTGTGGTTGGCATCCTCGGCGAACGCTGGTGCACTCAAGGCGCACAATGCCAAAAGGCCGACAGACGCCATAAAGGATGGCCGCAGTATTTCTCGCGTAGGTATCGAACAACGAAGTGTAGATGGAAAAACCATAGCCCCGTACCCCTCTCTCGTGTCCGATTTATTATTATTTAGTGAATTTCTTGCACCGCGATTACCAAGCCAAGATTCATCACTCGGACCTCAAGTTCGTTACCAGATTCGCGAATCTGCAGGGACTGGCATTATTGACTAGATGTCGATGGCTGAGAATATCGAGAAGTTTATTGAAGTTTATTACTGTCAGTGCGACTGAGCCACAGCCTGGCTACTTGGCTTTTCAGGTCAGGGCAATAAGCCTGCATCAGTCCTTTGGCCGGTTGAACGAGGACTTGATCCAGTCGATTTAGCTGTCCGCATCGGCTAAGCGTACATCGCTAACAATAATGTCGAAGCTCTTGGCCAGGGCTGCTCGATAGCTCAGAGTGAATGCCTTACTTACGTCCGCGTCGGCGATCAGATCGAAGCCGTGGACTGCACCGGGATAGAGGTGCAGTTCCGTTTGCACACGAGCGCTCACCAACTTGTCGGCGAAAGCAATGCATTCTCCGCAAAATAAATCGAGTGCACCCACAGCAATATACGTCGCGGGCAGTCCCGCTAGTTCTGTTGCACGAGCCGGTGCTGCATAGGCGGAGACGCCGCTCCCACCGGGATATTCGCCTAATAGTGCCGACCAGCCGAAGATGTTTAGTTCTGGTGTCCAGATAAACTCGCCAAATGTGCTCTCTCCCCGCGGGGGCAGTCCAGTGCGGTCATCGAGCATGGGATAGATCAGGACCTGAAGGCAGATACCGAACTCTTTCCGGTCACGAGCCAGCAACGCTAACGCCGCTGCCAGCCCGCCGCCTGCGCTCTCTCCCAAAACTGCAATCCGGTGCGGATCGATGCCTAGTGAAACCGCGTTGCTGTGCAGCCAAGCAAGAGCTGTATAGCAGTCTTCCACACCACCTGGCGCTGCTGTCTCCGGTGCCAACCGATAGTTAACCGAGCAAACGACGACACCAAGTTCGCTGGCTAACGTCGCATTGCGCTGCTCATTCATTTCTGGCGCGCCCATGATCATGCCGCCGCCATGAATGTGGAGCACCGCTGGGCACACTCTTTCGTATCGCGGACTGTAAAACAGAGCACGAACGTCTGGTGCGCCACCCCACCCGGGGATCAACACCTCTTCTCGGGTGACTCGTTCAAGCACTTCGGCAGACGGCGGCACGAACATAGCCGCTATGGCTTCCCGCGCTGCGCCAAGCGTCTCTGCAGTTATAGCTAGTGGCACCGCATAGTCGAGCAAAGGCAACAGTTGCGGGTCAACAAGGTGTCGAGTCGTCATTTTGTCCCCTTCAGCACCAAAATAGGGTAAATTAGGCCGTCCCATATGAACCAAAAAGTGGATACTGATACTTTGCTGATTTTTCCATCAGAAGCAGATGTTCTGATAACGGACAGGCTCCTTGGCCTGAATGGCGCTTTGGCGCTCAAACCCAGCCTATTCGCTTAATGGCGGTTGCCTCACTTCTGGTTCGTTGGTTCGTTCACTGACGGGCTTGTAAGGCAAATTGCTCACTCGCTCTGGCCGAGTGGCCTATTCGCGGCAAGTTTGACCCGATGGTCAACCGCGTCGAAGCGCAGCATTTGTTCGGCGGTCGCAGGGTAACGGCGGCGCCAGTTCGGATGTTCAATGGTGGTCCCGGGCAGATTGGGCTGCTCCACTTCGCCCAGCAGATCTTCCATCGGCGTCAGAGTGAGCAGCGCGGGTGTGCTGGCAATGTGGGCAATGGCGGCATCTACTGCGGGTCCGGTGTCGTCAGGGGCGGGCCGCATGCTGTTGCCGCGCATCGTTGCCCACAAGCGCCCACGGTCCCAGTCGCGTATACGCTCCGCCTCGGTCCGGCTGATTTCGGACGGTAAGCGGTCACACTGCGCCGCCCAGTCAAGGTCGCGCCCACTCCACCAACCGGCAACGGTTGCTGTGTCATGCGTGCCGGTCAACGCTACCGCATTGGCGGGGTAATCATGCGCCCCGATAAAGCCCGCATCCCCAGCTCGTTCAAAATGGAGCACCCGCATGCCCAGCATCTGGCGCTGGCTGATTGTTGCGGTAAAGCCATTCGGACTGGTGCCCAGGTCTTCGGCGATCACTAACGCACCGGCCCGTTGCGCTTCCAGCGTAACCAGCCGCATCAGGTCTTCGAACGGATAGCTGAGGTAGGCCCCATCGCTTGCCCCTCCACCTTGGGGAACCACCCATAGACGTGCAAGGCCGAAGGCATGATCAATGCGCAGCCCGCCACCGGTTGCAAAGCTGGCCTGCAGCATGGCGATAAACGGCGCATAGCCGCTCTTGCGAAGCCCGTCGGGGGAAAAGGTCGTGATCCCCCAATTCTGGCCGTGCGGCCCCAGCGGGTCTGGTGGGGCGCCGATGGTGAGGCCTTGCAACATCGCGCTGCCAAGGCTCCAGCAATCGCTGCCGCCGGGCACTACGCCGACGGCCAAGTCGCCGATCAGGCCCCATTCCATACCGGCATCAGTGGCCGCGCGCTGGGCGTGCTGGAGGCCTTGCTGCGCCAGCCATTGCAAAAAAAGCTGAAGCTCCACTTCGGCGGTGTGCTGATGTGTCCATGTGCTGACCGTTGTGCTGCCCGGATCGCGGTATGCGGCAGGCCAATCCTGCCACCCGCTTGCCCCCTGAAGGCGAAAATGCCTGTCCAGCGCATCGAAGATGGCATGGCGGCGCAGCAGGTCGCCGCCTGCATCGCATGCTTGCAGGATGCCCGTCCGGCGCTGCATGTCCAGCCCGGCAAAAACCCGCTCCAGCGCCAGATAGCGCTGTGGCAGGGCAGTGGGCCAATCGATCAGGCCATTGACCGGTTCGCTCGGCAGGCCGGGCAGTCCGACCAGCTCAGGGTCGCCCATTGCAGTATTGAGAAACAACCGGCTGGACGGCGAATAGGGGCTGAAACCTGCGCCCGTGCCGGGAAACAACGCATGTACCGGATTGATCGCCAGCGCCGCAGCGCCGCGCGTGCCCAGCGCATCGGCAAGCTGTGCCAGTTCGGCAAAATTGCCAAACGCGCGGCCGGTTTTTCCGCGTAGCGACGGGATCTGCACAGAAACACCCCAGCCCTTGCCGCGCGGCGCAGGGCACACCGGCGGAGCGACTGCGAGTTGCATTTCCTGTCCGTCAAGACGCAGCAGGTAATAGCCCGCTTCAGCTGGCGCAGTCAGAGCGCCGCCTTGCACTGAAAGGGGCTGTTCGTATCCTTCTTGATCGACGATGAAGGCCTGCTTTGCAAGGAAAGGCAAGTCCACTTGGCTGCCGGCATCGGCCACCAGCATGGTGGGCAAATCCCTTTTGCGCGCCTCTGCCTCTGTCAGCGCAGTGCGAAGGTCCTGCGCAGTGTCCACTGCATAACCCAGCGCGCCCAAGATGGCGGCCAGAACATCATTGGTCACATTATGCTCGCACCCATCAGCATCGCGCCAGCGGCGCTGCAGGCCGCAGGCTTGTGCCAGCCGGTGGAGATGTTCGCTAATCGCTGGTGCCTTTTTTGTTCTGTCGGCGCGTCAAGACCGCACGGGCTGCAAAACCTATCTTATGCTGCATTGCATCATAGACAGCTTTATGAGATTACACAATCTGCGCCGATGCCCGAGAGTGAACGTTCGCTACCGTCTGATCGGCATGAGAAAAGGCATCGCTTGAAAACTGATCATTCCCGCGCACTGGAAGGGCTCGAAGCCCGGATTCTGGACATCTTGCGCAAGCGTCTCGGCAAAAATGAGAGCGCTGCCAAAGAACATGACTGGTTCACCGCGACCGTGTTTGCCGCCCGTGACCGGATCATTGATGCCTGGATAGAATCGACCACGCGCACGCAGGAAGCAGAACATAAGCGGGTCTATTACCTCAGCCTCGAATTCCTGATCGGGCGCTTGCTGCGCGATACGCTGTCCAACCTCGATATTACAGGGGAGATGCGGGCAGCACTATCCGCGCATGGGATTGATCTGGCGCAGTTGGAAGAACTGGAACCTGATGCAGCCCTTGGCAATGGCGGTCTGGGCCGTTTGGCGGCGTGTTTCATGGAAAGCCTCGCCAGTCTCGACATCCCTGCCTATGGTTACGGCATCCGCTATGTGAATGGCATGTTTCGCCAGCGGATTGATGATGGCTGGCAAGTCGAGCTGCCTGAAACCTGGCTTGCTCATGGTAATCCGTGGGAATTCGAGCGCCGCGAAAGTGCCTATCGCATCGGGTTTGGCGGCGAAGTTCTGGGTGATGAGGATACGGTACACTGGAAACCGGCGGAGGAGATCGAGGCGACAGCGGTCGATACGCCGGTGGTTGGCTGGCGCGGCAAGCGGGTGAATACCTTGCGGCTGTGGACCGCCAATGCGCTGGACCCAATCAGCCTTGATGCTTTTAACGCAGGCGACCATCTGGGCGCGCTGGCGGAGCAGGTGCGTGCCAACAGCCTGGTGCGTGTGCTCTATCCGGCAGACAGCAATCCAGCAGGGCAGGAATTGCGGCTTCGGCAGGAATATTTCTTCTCCAGCGCCAGTATCCAGGACATTCTCCGCCGTCACAAACAGTATCACGGCGATGTCCAGAGTTTGCCGGACAAGGCAGCTATCCAGCTCAATGATACGCACCCCAGCGTGGTGGTGGCCGAACTGATGCGGCTGTTGATGGATGACCATGATCTGGCCTTTGCCGAAGCGTGGGATATCACCCGCAGGACAGTCAGTTACACCAACCACACCTTGCTGCCCGAAGCGCTGGAAAGCTGGCCGCTGCCACTATTTGAACGGCTGCTGCCGCGGCATATGCAGATCATTTATGCTATTAATGCCCGGGTGCTGCGCGAAGCGCGCGCGGCGGGGCTGAGTGATGCCGCCATCTCCGCCATTTCGCTGATTGATGAACATGGCGAGCGCCGTGTTCGCATGGCAAATCTTGCCTTTGCCGGGTCGCACAGTGTGAACGGCGTGGCCGCGCTGCATACCGAACTGATGAAGGAGACGGTGTTTTCCGACCTCCATGCGCTGTACCCCGGCAAGATTCAGAACAAGACTAACGGCGTTACGCCGCGCCGCTGGCTGCAGCAGTGCAACCCGCGCCTGACCGCCCTGATCCGGGAAGCGATTGGTGATGAATTCATGGATGACGCGCAGAGGCTGGATGCGCTGAACGCCTTTGCCGGGGATGCTGCATTTGGCGAGCGGGCCGATGCGGTGAAGCGTGCCAACAAGGTTGACCTTGCCAACCACCTGAAGGACTTGATGGGGATAAGGCTGGACCCGGACGCGCTGTTCGATGTGCAGATCAAGCGCATTCATGAGTATAAGCGCCAACTTTTGAACCTGATCGAAACGGTCGCGCTTTATGACCAGATCCGCAGCCATCCGGAACGCGATTGGGTGCCTCGGGTAAAGATATTCGGCGGCAAGGCTGCATCCAGTTATCATAATGCCAAACTGATCATCAAACTGGCCAACGATATTGCCCGCCGCATCAATCGCGATCCGATTGCGGCTGATCTGCTCAAGGTCGTGTTTGTTCCCAATTACAACGTCAGTTTGGCTGAACGGATCATTCCGGCATCCGACCTGTCGGAACAGATCAGCACTGCAGGCATGGAAGCCAGCGGGACTGGCAACATGAAATTCGCTCTCAACGGCGCGTTGACGATCGGTACGCTGGACGGTGCCAATATCGAGATCAAGGACCGGGTCGGTGATGAAAACATCATCATTTTCGGTCTCACAGCCGAAGAAGTGGCAGCCCAGCGCGCGGGCGGATATGAACCGAAGTCTTTTATCGACAAATCGCACGAGTTGAAGCAGGCAGTGCATTCAATTGCGAGCGGAGTCTTCAGTCCGGACGATCCCGTGCGCTACAAAGGGTTGATGGATGGCCTGATGACAACTGACTGGTTCATGGTGGCCGCTGATTTTGATGCTTATGCCGCAGCCCAGCGCGAGGTCGAAAAGCGCTGGCGTGATAAGGTCGGTTGGCGCACCTCAGTGATCCACAACATCGCCAATGTCGGCTGGTTTTCATCCGACCGGACCATTGACGAATATGCCCGCGAGATCTGGGGCGTGCGGTGAAGCCGCCTCAAGCGGCCTTGGATGCCCTGTTTGCAGGAACCCATTCTGATCCGTTTGCTGTGCTTGGGCCACATGCCGGGCCGGAGGGAACCTTTGTTCGCGCCATGCTGGTTGGCGCGGAGGAGGCAGAGGCCTTTTCGCTGCGTGGAGGGCGGCTGGGAAAGTTGACCCAAGTTGATGCGCG
Organism: Erythrobacteraceae bacterium; assembly: GCA_024642545.1. GTDB lineage: Bacteria > Pseudomonadota > Alphaproteobacteria > Sphingomonadales > Sphingomonadaceae > Allopontixanthobacter. Next base: position 3,268 of record JAHEAW010000071.1, on the reverse strand, counting down.
CGGTCTGTTCGAGGGCAAGTTGCGCGGCAAACCCAAGCCGGTCAAATATCGTTGCCGCGCCGCGGGAAGCGAATGGTGGGTGACTGATCCTTACAGCTTTCCCCCAGTGCTCGGCCCGCTGGATGATTTTCTGATCGCGGAAGGCACCCACTTGCGTTTGTTCGACAAGCTGGGCGCGCATGTCATCACGCATGAGGGCGCTCAGGGTGTGCATTTCGCTGTCTGGGCACCCAATGCGCGGCATGTCTCGCTGGTGGGCGACTTCAACGATTGGGACGCTGCCCGCCATCCGCTGCGCAGCCGTGCGGATATCGGGGTGTGGGAAATTTTCATTCCCGACATTGCCACTGGCCGTGCTTACAAGTTTCGTATCACCGGCGCTGATGGCACCGTGCAGCCGCTGAAAGCCGATCCCTTTGCCTTCGCCAGCGAATTGCGGCCCAGGACAGCGTCAATCGTGGCGCAGGCGGGCAAAGCCGAATGGGGCGATGCTGCTCATCGCGCGCATTGGGCAACCGTCGATCCGCGGCGTGAAGCTATCTCGATTTATGAAGTCCATGCGGGCAGCTGGCAGCGCGGTGCGCAGGACGAGTTCCTGACGTGGGACGAAATGGCCGACCGGCTGATCCCCTATGTGACTGAGATGGGCTTTACCCACATCGAATTTCTCCCGATTTCAGAACATCCTTATGACCCCAGCTGGGGTTACCAGGCCACGGGTCTTTTTGCGCCTTCATCGCGGTTTGGCGATGCGGCCGGCTTTGCCCGTTTTGTCGATGGTGCGCATCAGGCAGGCCTGGGCGTTTTACTGGATTGGGTGCCAGCGCATTTTCCGACGGACGAGCATGGGCTCAACCGTTTCGATGGCACTGCGCTTTACGAACATGAAGATCCCAAGCTGGGTTTCCACCCGGACTGGAAGACCGCCATTTATAATTTTGGCCGCCGCGAAGTGAAAAGTTTTCTGGTCAATAATGCGCTGTTCTGGGCGGAAAAATACCATGTTGACGGGCTGCGCGTGGATGCAGTCGCGTCCATGCTTTACCGCGATTATAGCCGCGGGGACGGAGAATGGATTCCCAACGATCAAGGCGGCAATGAAAATTGGGAAGCTGTCAGCTTTCTACGTGACACCAATCGGGCACTATATGCAGCCCATGACGGGGTGATCACCGTCGCGGAGGAAAGCACCTCGTGGCCGGGCGTATCGCGGCCTGCGTTTGAAGGTAGTCCGCCCACGGCTCTGGGCTTTGGCTTCAAATGGAACATGGGCTTCATGCATGACACGCTGCACTATATGCAGCGCGATCCGGTGCACCGCGGGCATCACCATGACGAAATTACGTTTGGGCTGGTTTACGCCTTTAAGGAGAATTTCGTTCTCCCGCTCAGCCATGATGAAGTGGTGCATGGCAAGGGCAGTCTGCTTAACAAGATGAGCGGTGACGATTGGCAGAAATTCGCCAATCTGCGCGCCTATTTCGGGTTCATGTGGGGTTATCCCGGCAAGAAGCTGCTGTTTATGGGACAGGAGTTTGCCCAGCGGCGCGAATGGAGCGAAGAGCGCGCGCTTGACTGGGAATTGTGTGATGCGCCCGCTCATGCCGGGGTCAGGCATTTGGTCGCTGATCTTAACCGGCTGTATCGTTCGCAGGGCGCGCTGCATGCGCGTGATTGCGAGAGCGAAGGGTTCGAATGGTTGATCGGCGATGATGCCCAAAACAGTGTTTTTGCATGGCTACGCGAAGCCCCCGGCGCGGCGCCGGTAGCCATCATCAGCAATCTGACGCCGGTGCTGCACGATCATTACCGCGTGCCCTTGCCGCATGATGGCCAATGGGCTGAAATCATCAATTCCGATGCAGCGATCTATGGCGGCAGCGGCAAAGGCAATCTTGGCAGTGTCCAGGCACACAGCGGAGCGGCACATATCGTGTTACCGCCGCTTGCAACAGTGATGCTGCGCTTCGAGGGATAAGACCACAAGACTACATAATGGGAGAACACGATGCGAGAGAAGACGAGCGGACGGCCTTTGGCACGTGATGCCATGGCTTATGTGTTGGCCGGTGGGCGGGGCAGCCGTTTGATGGAACTGACAGACCGGCGGGCCAAGCCTGCAGTCTATTTCGGCGGCAAGAGCCGGATCATTGATTTTGCCCTGTCCAATGCCATCAATTCGGGCATCCGCCGCATTGGTGTGGCCACCCAATACAAGGCACATTCGCTGATCCGCCACATGCAGCGAGCGTGGAATTTCATGCGTCCGGAACGCAATGAAAGTTTCGATATTCTGCCAGCCAGCCAGCGCGTCTCGGAGAGCCAATGGTATGAAGGCACCGCAGATGCAGTGTTCCAGAATATCGACATTATCGAAAGCCACGACCCCCAATACATGGTCATTCTTGCCGGCGATCATATCTACAAGATGGATTATGAGGTGATGCTCCAACAACACGTCAATTCTGGCGCGGATGTGACGGTCGGCTGTCTGGTCGTGCCGCGTCTGGAAGCGACCGAATTTGGCGTGATGCAGGTCGATGATGCAGACACCATCACCGCCTTTGTCGAAAAGCCCGCTGATCCGCCTGGTATTCCCGGCAATGAGGCAATGGCGCTTGCCAGCATGGGGATTTATGTCTTCAACACCGCATTCCTGTTCGACGAATTGCGCCGCGATGCTGCTGACAGCTCATCGCGGCATGATTTTGGCGGTGACATCATTCCTTATATCGTCAAGCACGGCAAAGCTGTCGCGCACCGGTTCCCCGCCAGCGCCATTCGTGCAGCCGAGGAAATCGAGGAATACTGGCGCGATGTCGGCACGGTCGATGCCTATTTCGAGGCCAATCTCGACCTCACCGACGTCGTACCAAAGCTCAATCTCTACGACCGCGAATGGCCGATCTGGACCGACCAGATCGTCGCTGCCCCGGCCAAGTTCGTGCATGACGAGGAAGGGCGCCGGGGCATGGCAGTTTCCTCGCTTATCTCGCAGGATTGCATCGTCTCGGGTGCCGTTGCCCGGCGTAGCATGCTGTTTACTGGGGTAAAGATGGGCAGCTTTTCAAGCGCCAGAAACGCTGTGATCCTTCCCTATTGCAACATTGGACGCGGGGCACGGCTGCATAATGTCATCATCGATTCCGGCGTCCGGATACCGGAAAACCTGGTGGTGGGTGAAGACCCGGAACTGGACGCCAAGCGCTTTCGCCGAACCGAAAAAGGTGTGGTGCTGATTACACGCGACATGATGGCAAAGCTGGCA
>JAHEAW010000070.1 GCA_024642545.1 Erythrobacteraceae bacterium | reverse complement strand
CATCGGACAGCTGCCCAATGCGGGCGATCCCTGCTCCATCACCAGTACGCTGCGCAATGGCCCCAATGCCTCGCAAGTAACGCAGCTATGTGTGGCGCAAGGCGTTCCTCAGTCGCTGATTTCAAGCTATACTTACGGCTCGGTATCGGCGGGTGGTTCGAGTGGCTCAAACTCGCTGCTAACGCCTGAAAACGCAAAGACCTGGTCGGTCGGTGCTGTGATTACTCCGCGTTTCGCCAGCCCGTTGTTCAACCGGCTTCAATTGTCAGTCGATTATTACAACATCAGCGTTTCGGATGCGATCGGTTCGCTCAATGCGACTGACATTTTGCCGCGCTGCTTCAATTCCGATGGTGCCAGTAACCCGAATTATTCGCTTACCAATTCCTATTGTGCACGGATTACCCGAGACTCTGCAACCGGGACCATCACCAACATTGGTGCGGGCAAGTTCAATTTCGCCACCTATAAGGTTAGCGGGATCGATACCCAGATCGCATGGCGCATTGGCCTCGACGCATTTGGCGCATCGGCCAAGGCGGGCACGATCGACTTCAATTCGATCATCTCCTACGTCGATGGCTACAAGGTTGCTGGCCTGTTCGGGTCGCCAACGCTGAACTATGCGGGATCAGCGGGCTTCGGCGGTGTAGGCGGAGGCATTACCCATCCCAAGTGGAAGGCCAATACTTCGGTGACCTATGCGTTGGACAAGGTCTCGGCAACGCTCCGCTGGCGCTACATCAGTTCGATGGTGCATTCGGACCTGGTGGCGAACCCGGCTGCGACTACACCAGGAATCCCGGCTTATAATTACTTCGATTTCAACGTGAAGTTCGATGTGAATGACATGTTCACCATCGGTGCCGGCGTCAATAATTTGACCGACAAGGGGCCTCCGTTCATCAGCGCAACCCCGCTGACGACAGATGCTGCAACATATGATGTGATCGGCCGCCGGTGGTTTATCTCGGCGCAGGTCAAGTTCTAACAGAAAGGCGCGCTTTATGACCCAAACTGCTGCTGACCAGCGGCTGGAACGTACATCAGGGCGTGCAATATTTGGCGAAGATGCGGCCGGCTATCATGCCGGCCGCATCGGCTATCCGGAAAGCCTCTACGATTCCATCTTTGCTCGGGTCGGAGCCGCACCCCGCGTCCTCGAAATCGGTGCCGGAACCGGGCTTGCAACAGAGGCGATACTGGCGCGCGGTCCTGCCAGCCTGACAGTGGTAGAGCCTGCTGCAGAATTGATTACCTTCATCGAGGACCGGCTGAAGGACCCGAGACTGGAATTTGTTACCGGGGCATTCCCGGACGTTGAGCTTGATGGGCCATTTGATCTGGCAGTCTGCGCGGCAGCGTTTCACTGGCTTGACCCCGATGCAGCGCTCGCTCGAATCAAAACACTACTGCGGCCCGGCGGCGTATGGGCGATGTGGTGGAACAGTTATCGCAATTACGGCATTGGCGACCCCTTGTCGGATGCGATCGCACCGCTGCTCGAAGGCATTCCCTTGCCGCCCTCCGAAGGTGCCGATGCGCATTATTCGCTCGACACGGCCCTGCATCTCAAGACGCTGGCTGATGCGGGCCTGCATGCAATTGAATATGAAGTGTACCGGCGCGAGCGGCAGCTACGCACCGATGAGGTCATCGCCCTTTACCTTAGCTACTCCTTCGTTCGCCTGCTGCCTGCCCCCAGGCAAAGCGCATTGCTCGGCCGAATTCGCGATCTGGTCGATAAGACGTTTGGTGGGGTTGCGCCCAATATCGTCCTCACCGCCAGCTATTCGGCGACCAAAACATCATAACTCCCTGGGCCGCGGACCGGCTGGAGAAGGATCAAGATTCGATGGCATCTGGTGATGAAAAGGGGGCGGTTCGCTATGACCGCCTGACTATCTTGCTGCACTGGCTGGTGGTGCTGGCAATTGCCTTCCAATGGCTCGGCGCGCATACGATCGACTGGTTTCCCAAAGGGCCACTGAGGGTCGACGCCCGTTCAGTACACATCATGATCGGCTGGATCCTCGCGCTGTCGCTCGCCTGTCGAATCTGGTGGCGCCGAGCGGGCGGAACGAGGCTGAATCCCGCCGGTCCACCTGTGCTGCATGGTGTAGCAAGGCTGATGCATGTGTTGCTTTATGCAAATTTGATCGGCGTGGTCGGATTGGGTATCGTTGGCAGCTTTGTGCGCGGCGATGATATATTCGGTCTATTTCACCTGGCCAAGCTGAGCTTGCCCATCAGCGACGCACGCAGTCAGATCACTGATCTGCACCGTATCGCTGCAAATTCAATGCTTATACTGGGCGGTATTCATGCGCTGTCCGGCCTGCTGCATCATTTTGTTCTGCGTGACGGCGTCTTGCAGCGCATGTGGCCACTGGCGCGCTGACAATATCGCGTTTTCTGATCGTCAACCACTGGTCCAAGGGATGATGCCAAACAAGAGCGATGAGAGAAAGAACACCACAAACGATCCCAATGCCCATTTGATGGTGAAGCGTTGATGCTCGCCGAGCTCAATTCCGGCTAGTCCAACTAACAGGTAGGTTGATGCAACCAGCGGGCTGAGCAGGTGGACCTGCTGACCGATCAAAGATGCCCGCGCCATGTCGACCGAACTGACCCCATAGTGGGAACCGGTTTCCGCCAGCACCGGCAACATGCCGAAATAGAAAGCATCGTTGGATATCAGGAAAGTGAACGGCGCGCTTAACGCTGCCGTGATCGGTGCCATGTATGAACCCAGAGAAACGGGAATGAGATGGATCACCGAAGTCGCCATCGCATCGACCATCTTGGTACCAGACAACACGCCGACAAAGATGCCCGCCGCGAAGATCAGACTGACGACTGAAAGGGCATTGCCCGCATGCGCGGCGAGCCGCTCGCGCTGCTCCTCAAGCGTTGGGTAATTGACCATGATCGCAATCGCGAAGGCCAGCATGAACAGAATCCCCAATGGCAGCAGTCCAAGGATCAAGAGCACCATCAAGGAAGCTGTAAGCAGGAAATTGAACCACAGAAGCTTCGGGCGTCGGGCTTCGATATGGCTGGCGGGATCTTCGCCGATCACTTCATCACCGCTGTCAAACTGATAGGTTTCGTGCTCGCTGTCAGCGGCCAGGCGTTTGCGTTCGCCGCGGCCCAGAATCCAGGCGACAAACATGACCCAGCAAGCGGTGGTGATCATGGCTGGTATCATTGGGACGAACAATTGATCAGCAGGCACTTTGAGCGCGCTGGCGGCACGAGCGGTCGGTCCGCCCCAGGGAAGGACATTCATCACCGATCCCGAGAGCATGATCAGGCAGGCCATGATTCGCACATCCATCTTAAGATGCCGATAGAGCGGGATCATCGCGGAAACCGTAATCATGTAAGTCGTGGTGCCATCCCCGTCGAGCGAGACGCACAATGCAAGAAAGGCTGTGCCCATAGTAATCTTGAGCGGATCCCCTTTGACCAGACGCACAATCCGCTTGATCAGCGGATCGAACAGGCCAGCATCAATCATCAGGCCAAAATACAGGATCGCGAACAGCAGCATCACCCCGGTCGGAGCCAGATCCTTCACCCCGGCAAGCATCATTTGTCCCAAGCCACGGCCAAATCCGGCAAGCAGCGCAAACAGCGTCGGGACCAGGATAAGGGCGATCAAGGCAGACAGCCGTTTGGTCATGATCAAGGTCATGAAGGTTGCGACCATCGAGAACGCTATGATGGAGAGCATTTTCAACCTTTCCTGAAGTAAAGCGTGTCAGTCTGTGTACATATTCGCCGATGTCGCAGATCAAGGACAAACTAGCTGATGACCAACAACCTGAAGGTTCCTGGCTTGGCATCGGGTAAGGCATTGGCGTTTTTGGGGTCAGACATGTCGGGCCATACCAGGTCGGCGGTGGACGAGAATAACCGTCCCGTCCGTCCATCAAGATCAACCGTTTTGGCGTAGACCTGCGTAGGGATGGTGGTCGGTTCAAACCCGCCACCAACTAGTTGCTTGATGGCCGTCATGGTGCCGTCGCGATTGGTGACAAAGATCATCCGCCGCTGCGGATCATACACTGCACCGTCAGCATCTGGCCCAATCGCCACAGTTGCGGTTACCTTGCCAGTGTCCGCTTCGACGACCTTGAGCTGATTGTTGCTACAGGTCGCAAAGAGCAGCCGCGCGCTGGCGTCGAATGCCAATCCCGAAGGTTCGTCGCAACCGTCCAGCGGATATTTGGCAGTGACCGCCATCGCCTTGGTATCGATTTCGGCGATTGCACCGGAATGTTCGAGGTTCACCCAAACCTTGCCTTTGCCGTCGGTGCGGGAAAACTCAGGCTTGTCTGCCAACGCGATGGTTTTGACGACTTCGCCTTTCGCTGGATCGATCACGGACACTTCCTGGCTGATGCCATCAAAGGCAAGAATTTGCCGAGAGAAGGGGTCCAGCATGATCCGGTCCGGCTTTTTGCCAGCAGGAATTTTCTTCAGAACCTTGCTCGTATCAGGATCAAACATGATGACCTGGTTTGCAGGGCCGTCGGAGATGAAGCCGCGATTGAGATCTGGTACGATTGCGACACCTTGCGCCTTGTCGAGGCCGGTAATTTCTCCCAGCTGCTCCAGCGTATCGAGATCGAGAATATGGACTGTGTGGGTTTGAGTCACATACAGGCGCCGCGCAGGTACATCGGCAAACAGGTAATCGCCGCGCCCCTCGCCGCCGAGCGTTACGGTTTCAAGTTTGTGCGGCACCACCTGGCTGGCACTACTACCTGCTGCATCTTGTTTCTGTGAACATGCCAATAGTGCGGTGCATGCAACAACCACCAGTGCAAAGCGTTTCCGCATCATGTCGTTTCTCTCCCTTTGTGGCCTTTGGCCATCGATTGGGAGCCGAAATAGCCGAACAAGCTGACATCGCCCTGTCATGGATTGGCATGGCTTAAGGGCCATGCAATTTTATGCACTACTGTTCGGTTGATGAAACTGCCTGCCCGGGCCCGATGGCTGCGACAGATTCCCGCCAGCGCTTGTAGAATTGTGTGCGACTTAGCCGGTCAAGATTGACCAACAGCGCAGGCCCCACCCGGATTGCGCGAGTTTGGACTTGATCAAGCTTTAGCGCTTTCGGGACGGGCACGTCGCTGCGCACCGGGTGCATCCAGGACCGCGCCAGCAATGTCTGGCCGCTCCGGGAGAGGAGAAAGTCGAGGAACAGCTTCGCTGCAGCTGGGTGAGGTGCATCGGCTGTAATCAAAGCGATGCGCGACATCACCAAAGTATAGTCCTGCGGTACAATGATACCAATTTTCGGATCAGTCCGCTCTCGTTCGAGTGCGTAGGACCCAATCGCATTATAGCCCATTACCCATCGCCCTTGCGAAATGCCGGTCAGCATCTGGTCGGTCGAGGCAGTGGTGCTCAGGCCAAGCGAGCCCATTGCTCGAACCATCTGCCAGGTATCGCCGTTGGCTTGCTGGTCCTGCCTGAGATAAAGGTAACCAGCTGCTGAATGCTCCGGATCGTAGGTTACGATTCTGTCCCGGAAGAAGCTTGGATCCTGCTCAATCATCCGCAAAAGCTGGCTATGGTCCCGCGGCAGGCGATGATTTTGGAACGCTGGAATGTTATAGGCAAAGACGATTGGTTCTGCGGTTACCCCGAAGGCTTCATCCTTCCACACCGCCCAGCGCGGCAAGGCGCCACGTTCAGGTGATCTATACTTTTGCGCGTAGCCGTCATTGACCAACTTGATTTGCAAATCCATCGCTGAGCTCCATGCAAGGTCCCCCTTCGGATGCCCGGAGTACGCTTCCTCGACTACCTTGCGGTAAACCTCTTGTGTCGGAAGATCGAAATAGGATACGCGTATCTCAGGGAAGCGGGCCGAAAATTCATTCAGGACCGGTTGCAACCTTCGGCGGTCGGTCGACGAATAAATAGTTAAGCCGCCCTCCGCTCTGGCTTCGTCAATAAGCTGATGATTTGCCGCTGAATAACTCGCATAGTCCTGATCGGCTGATCGTTGCGGCTGGGAGGAGCAAGCGGTCAGGATCAGGCTTACGCTCAGGCCAAATACTCTTAGAATGGCTTCATTCTCCCGAGTTGCGCATCGCTTGCCATGCAGCTACCTATCAGCTTGCCCTGCAGCGCAAAAGTGCGCGACGACCAAAGGTCCGTATAATGGCTCGTTTACTGCTCGTCGAGGATGATCGCGCATTGTTGAGAGGCCTGGCTGCTGCGCTTCGGCAGGCGGGGTATTCGGTCGATTGTGCCGAAACGGGCGAAGCAGCTCTGCAGATGATCGCGGATGAACCTTATGCGCTGGTCACTCTGGATTTGGGGCTGCCGGATCTGACAGGGTACGATGTCCTGTCGCGGCTTCGTGCGCGCCAGGACAAGGTCCCGGTCTTGATATTGTCCGCGCGTGAAGCTGTGAGCGACCGGATCAAAGGGCTCGACCTTGGGGCCGATGATTTCATGCTCAAACCCTTTGAGCCGGCCGAGCTGGAAGCGCGCATTCGGGCTTTGCTGCGCCGTTCATCGAATGAGCCCTCGCCAATCATTACAATTGGTACGCTGTCATTTGACCAGACCAGCGCCAGCGCATCTGTGAGCGGGAGAGAACTTGATTTGCGGCGGCGCGAATGGACCGTGCTCGAACGTCTGGTGGCACATGTCGGAAGTGTGGTTTCCAAGGACCAGCTGGCTGCGGAAACCTTCAGCTACGATGACCCGGTGGCCCCTAACGCAATCGAGGTCTATGTGGCCCGGCTGCGCAAAAAACTGGGACCGGACGCTCCGGAAATTCGTACCATTTGGGGTGTCGGCTACATGCTGGTGAACGATTGACCAGCAGCAATCGTTCCCCGTCGCTGACCGGGCGAATTTTGCTGGCAATGGCCTTTCCGATGGCTGCACTGGCCATAATTCTCGGAATTGGAGGATGGTGGGTGATCGCCAGCGGGGTCGAAGTGACCAATGACCGAATCCTCAATGCCTCCGCTCAGTCGATTGCCGAATCCCTCGCGGTAGAAGACGGGGAAGTAACGCTGGACATGCCCCCAGCTTCTCTTGGCATGCTGGAAAATGATGCGCGCGACAGTGTCTTTTACAGCGTCCGGCAAGGTTCACGCGTGATTACCGGCTATGCTTCCCTGCCCGCGCTCGAAACCCGCAATCTCTCGGATAGAAACTCCGTTTTTGGCGATCTGGTGTATCAGGGGCAACCCATTCGGGTTGTGGCACAAGCGCGGCACTTGCCGGGTATAAAGGGCTTGGTCATCATCCAGGTTGCAGAAACACTCGAGGGGCGACACGAGGTGGTGTCGCAGATGCTTCTGGGATTGGCGTTGCTGGAAGCGACGCTGATCGGATTGGCCTTCATGCTGATCCCGGTCGCGGTCCGTTGGGGAATCAGGCCGCTAATTCGCTTGCGTGAAGCAGTAAACCGGCAGCGCGGTTCGGACTTTACCCCTCTCTCGTTGGCAAACGTGCCCTATGAACTGATCGATGTTGTCACGTCTTTCAACGGCCTGCTTGGCCGGTTTGAAGCGGCGGTACGAGGTATTCGTCAGTTCACGGCAGATGCATCGCATCAAATGCGTACCCCGCTGGCAATCCTGCGCGCGCATATCAATGTCCTCAAGCAGGCAAAGCCGGATAGCGCTGAAGCAAGGTCATCAATCGAGGATATTGATGTGGCTAGCGAACGTTTGCGAAATTTGCTGGTGCAATTGTTGTCGCTGGCGCGCGCAGAGCGAATTACTCCTCAGGCGCTCAAATTTGAATTGATTGACGTCGGGAGGCTACTTCGCACGATTGTGGCAGAGCATGTACCTCAAGCAATCGCCGCGAACATTGATCTGCGGATCGAAGGTGAATTGGAAAAGTGCAGTGTCTCAACCCATTTTTCGCTCGCAAGCGAACTGCTTGGCAATTTGATCGACAATGCCATTCGGTACAATCGGCCAGGAGGCCATGTCTGGATGGAAGCATCGCGTTCCGCAGGGAAGGTCAAGATTACCATTGCCGATGATGGTCCGGGAATCGCCCCAGAGGACCGCGAACGGGTGTTCCAGCGCTTTGTAAGACTGGACGAACGCCAAAGCCCCGGTGGCAGCGGCCTTGGTCTGGCAATCGCCCGCGCAATTGCGGATCGATTGGGCGCGTCGATCAGCCTTGCCGGTGGGGCGACGGGAACAGGTTTGACATTTTCGATCCTTTTCCCGGAGGGGTGAAGAGCGCCTGTGACGCGGTTCGAGAAGACATTGCAATTGCTACACAGCGACTGGAAACCGGATCAGTGCGACAAGACCGGGATTGGCATCACCAAGTTCAAAGCTGGCCCCGTGCGCCTCAGCGATAGCTCTGGCCAGACTAAGCCCCAGACCATGGCCAGGGGTGGAGCGGGACGCTTCGAGGCGAACAAAGCGCTGCAATACCCGCGCTCGATCGGCTTCTGGAATGCCTGGACCATCATCGCTTACTGAAACCATTGGCCGGCCCTTGTCACTTCTGGCGGCCAGTTCAATAGTTGCGCCGTCAGGAGTGTGGCGCAGCGCATTTTCGACCAGATTGATCAGGGCCTGCGCGAGCAATTCCCGGTCGCCTTGCACAGACAGGCCTGGCTGAACGTCCAGATCAAGATGTTTTCCTGAATCCTCAGCCAAGGGCGAGAGGGTCTCGCCCAGCTCATTTGCCAGCCGCGACAAGTCAATTGGCCCGAATGCCCGCCGCAGGCTCCCCTCTTCGACCTCGGAAATTCGCAGTATCGCATCGAACAGCACCAATACATCGTCTGCTTGCGTAACAGCGTCCTCGATCAGCACATTGCGGGCTGCAGGGTCCTCAAGGCTGTGCATTCGGTCCAGATGATTGCGCAGGCGCGACAGTGGGGTGCGCAGGTCATGCGCCAAATCGCCCGTGACTTGCCGCAGATTGCCGATCAAGCTGACAATCCGGTCTAGCATGGCGTTAAGCGAAATGGCTGCCAGATCAAATTCATCATTCTGCGATCCGACTGCTGCCCGCTTGGTCAGGTCGCCAGCAATGATGGCATCGGCAGTCATTTTGATCGTTGCCAGTCGGCGGCGCAAAAAGGTGGCAAGCACAAATGCCCCTACAATGCCGAGCCCAAGCAGCACTGCAAAGGATGATCCAAAGATAATCAGGATCGCACGATCAATGCCTTCCAGCGCTTCGAGGTCTTCTGCCACCACTAACGTATACTGACCGTCGAGCGATATTGTCAGAGATTGCGCAGAATCGGCTCCTTCTAAAGGGTCTATAAATGAAATACGATGCCATCCGACCGGAGGCAGCACCAGATTGAGACCGCCACCAATCTTGTGCCCCGCTGCGTCAAACAGGGCAAATCCCAAAGCGTCGGGACCGCCATCGTTTCGCTGTTTCAGCGCCTCAAGGACCCCGGCGACGTGGTCCTCTTGGAATTCGGCCACAATTGCTTCGGAAGCCTGTTCGATACGGGCATCCATCTGGCGGGAAAACGCGGTGTGCGTCGCAAAATATACCGCAACGCCCAGCACAAGAGTGGCACCGGCATAAGCAAGGAAAGCTGCCAGCGCGATCCGGTTCGCTGCGCTTTCCGAATGAAGTTTCATGGGCTTCTGATCCGGTAGCCAGAGCCCCGGACCGTTTCGATAACATCCGGCTTGCCGCCTTCGTTCAATTTGCCGCGTAAGCGGCTCATGTGTGTCTCTACAATCTTTGTCTGCGGGTCAAAGTGGAAGTCCCACACCCGCTCCAGCAGCATCGTCCGGGTCACGATCTGTCCCGCGTGCCGCAGTAGTTCCTCGAGCAGCCGGAATTCGCGCGGCTGGACAAGGATGACCTCGCCATCACGCCGGACTTCACGGGCCAGCAAATCCATTTCCAGGCCATTTGCGGCCAAGCGTGTCACCGCACCGGATTGTGATTGTCTGCGGCCCAGGGCCTGCACGCGCGCGGCAAGTTCGCTTACCGCGAATGGCTTTATCAGATAATCATCCGCGCCTGCTTCCAGCCCGTCGACTCGGTCTTCAATCTTGCCCAGAGCAGTCAGCATCAGCACCGGCGTGGCAACGCCTGCCTCACGCAGCTGCCGCAGCACTTCCATGCCATTCAGACCAGGCATCATCCGGTCCAGGATGATCAGATCGAAAGGCGCTGACAGCGCCATTTCGCGCGCCTGCTCGCCTTCAGCCGCGACTTCGACCTTATGCCCAAGATCGCGCAGGCTTTGGGCAATGAATTGCCGGGTATCAAGATCATCTTCGGCCAGCAACACCCGCATCAACACAGTACCGTCTCCGTCCTACAGGGACGATAAGTCCCTCCTTAGAATGCCTAGCCATTCCAAGCACGGTGGCACGCCATGATTCAAGCGGCTTTTCCGGAATTGAACACCAGCGCCAAACAACAGCGCCGCAAAGGTTACCAAAATGTATCCTGAATCAAGACTGCCATTTCCGCGATCTGTCACAAATGAAGCCGAGATCGCGGGTCAGAAACAAAGACTCGGAGACAGATAATGAGGCTTCATACAGTATCACTCGCCGCTCTTGCTATCGGGCTTATGCCAGCCACTGCGCATGCTGACGACAGTGCCGGCGGGGGAGAGATCATCGTTACGGCGCGGCTGGAAAAAACTGCCCGTGACGAACAGAAGGCCGCCCCTAATCTGGTCAACATTCAATCAGCCGAAGCAATTGCCAAATATCCCGATGTCAACTCAGCCGAAGCGCTCAGTCGCATGCCCGGTGTTTCGCTCTCGATCGATACGGCCGAAGGCCGCTATGTCAATATCCGCGGGCTGGACGGCAACTTCAACGGTGCGACCTTTGGCGGTGTGGTGCTGCTCAACACTTCGCCGACCTATACTTATTTCAACGCCGCGGGCCGCGCGGTCGAATTCGATACAGTTCCAATCGGTGCGATCGACCGAATGGAAGTGGTCAAGACCGGTTTGCCAGATCACGATGCCGAAGGGATTGGTGGATCGGTCGAACTGACCCCGCGCACCGCAGTTGGGCTTGATCGTCTGTTTGCCCATGTTACGCTGGGCAGCGGCATTGAAACATTGCGCGGCAAACCGCTTTACCGTGACGAAGTGGTCATCGGTGGACCGATTGGCGGAACCAATGCCGATGGCCAGTCGGTCTTTTCCTTCGTACTCAGCCAGTCCTTGTATAATGACGAGCGCAGCTTCGACGATCTTGAAGCGGCCTATATCAACGATCAGGCCAATGGCACACCGGACAAGGCGTTCGACGCGCTTGAATTGCGGCGCTATCACTATAATCGCAAACGTTTCGGTTATTCCGGCGAGTTTGACATCACGCCCAACAGCCAGAACCGGATTTATGCCCGTGCGGCGATGGCAGGCTATACCGAACAGGTCTATCGCAACCGGCTGGAAATAGATGGATTGGGCGGGCCGGTTACGGTCGACCCCAACAATCCCAATGGCTTTATTGCCACCGATGCTTCGACTGTCAAAACCTTGCGCGACAGCGATGTAACTGAAAAGAACGTCATCCTGCAGCTCGGCGGTGATCATATTTTCGGTGAGGTGCATGTCGAATGGTTTGGCGCCTATTCACGGGCGACCTACAACAAATATTCCGATTACAACGCGACCTTTGCCGGACCAACGGGTCTGACAATTGCTTATGACAATATTACCAATCCCGATCTGCCAATCTTCTCGGTCCTGGCTGGTTCCAGCATAACAGATCCGGCGAATTATGGCCTCGACAAGATCAAGAATTCGACCGAGGCTTCGCGGGATCGCGAATGGTCCTACGCATTCAGCGCGGCAATCCCGCTCCATCTGGCTGAAAGCGACGAACTGAAGGTCGGCGGCAAGCTGCGCTACCGTGAAAAGGTGTCGATGCCATATATCGGCACACCACTGAGCGCAGGCGGGACCCCGCTGCTGAGCAGCGTTTCGCAAGGCTCGCCGGTGACTAATTTCTATAACGCCAGTGTGGCAATTGGCCCCAATATCGATCCGGCGGCGCTGCAAGCGATCTATCTTGCAAGCAATCCCGTCAATACGCTCGATACCGGCGGATACTTTGACGATATCGAAGACGTATCGGCGGCGTTTATCCAATATAGCGGCACATTTGGCGCGCTCAGTCTGCTGTCCGGGCTGCGTTTCGAACACACCAAAGCCATCTACCGGGGGATTGGCGACACGCTGGTTTCAGGCTCGGTCGTCACCGGACCGATTACCACGCCGCATAGTTACGACAATTTGTTCCCGACAGTGCAACTGCGATATCAGGCAGCACCGGAGTTGGTCGCC
>JAHEAW010000069.1 GCA_024642545.1 Erythrobacteraceae bacterium | reverse complement strand
CCGGCCATAAGCTTAAGAACCGGGGCAAAGGGATTAGCCTTGATCGCATAATTCACGCCGATCCGGCTCGGCAATGCCGCCCGCAATTCGCCCATTCGGGCTTCAAGCCGAGCGCGCGAATACACAAACAGCGGTGAACCGCCTGCTTGCGCGACCAGTGCCGATGCGGTCTTTCCCGCGATCGCCAGTTCGCCATCCAATACGCCAAAGCCAGCAGGAATGGGGCCAAGCGGCTTCATCGGGCAATCTCTGTCATCAGCGCGGTACGGTCTATTTTCCCATTGGGATTGAGCGGCATAGCCTCACGCCAGTGAATTACTTGCGGATGCATGAAATTGGGTAACTCCCTTGCGAGCAGTATTGGCAGCTCTGCGACGGCATCGTGGGTGTTGCCGGTTGCTCCGCGCACCACCAGATGGACTACCTGTCCCAATCGCACATCGGGGACACCCAGCGCCACCGCTTCTGCCACCAATCCAGTCGCCAGCGCGGCATCCTCTACCTCTTGCGGGCTGATCCGGTTGCCGGCACTTTTGATCATCGCATCGCGCCGCCCGACAAAATAGAGCAAGCCGTCCTGGGTCCGCCGGACCCGGTCACCTGACCATACCGCCATGCCGCCATAGTCTGATCCTGCAGGTGCTGGCTTGTACCGCTCTGCCGTGCGCTGCGGGTCCTGCCAATAGCCCTGGGCAACCAGAGGTCCGCAATGCACCAGTTCGCCTTCTTCCTCGGGAGCAGCGACCTCACCCTGATCATTGATCACCAGAATTTCCGCAAAAGGGACTGCCCGGCCCATCGACGTCGGATGAGTTTCGACCAGCTCCGGGTCAAGATAGGTTGAACGGAAGGCCTCGGTCAGCCCGTACATCGGAAACAGGCGGGCATTGGGGAATGTTGCGCGCAGCCCCGCCACCAGATCCTCGGTTAGTGCGCCCCCGCTGTTGGTCAAACGGCGCAGCGGCGCGCTCGCTTCTGGCGGCCAGTCAATTTCGGTCAATTGCACCCAAAGCGGCGGCACAGCGGCCAGTGTCGTCACCTTGTGCCGCGCGCACGCCTTGGCGACATCCTTGGGAAACAAATAATCGAGCGGGGCCACGCAGCCACCAGCCAGCCACGTGCTGAACAACTGGTTCTGACCATAATCGAATGACAGCGGCAGCACGGCAAGCGTGACGTCATCGCTGGCTAAGTCAAGATAATCAGCCACGCTGACCGCACCGAGCCACAGATTGGCATGGCTCACCATCACCCCCTTTGGCCGGCCAGTGGAACCGCTAGTATACAGGATCGCACACAGACTGCTGCTTTCGCACTCGGAAGCGGCCAGTGCGCCGCCATGCTTCTGTGCCGCGGCCCACACCTCTTCTTCCGAGAAGACACTGCAGTTTGCCGGGCAATCGGCCTCCTCAAGCGAGGCAAGACGCGCCTTTGTCCCCATCACCATTTGCGCACCGCTATCAGCCAAAATATACGCCACTTGCGCGCGTTTTAGCAGCGGATTGATCGGCACATGCACCAGTCCTGCGCGCGCCGCCGCCAGCGGTAGCAGGCAGGTCAATTCACCCTTGGCCGCCCAACTGGCAATTCGTGCGCCCGGTTCAGGAACGCAAGTTTGCAGCCAAGCAGCAAGCATTGCGACACGGCTTCTTAATTCTCCAAAACTAAGTATCCTGTGGCGCAGCACCAATGCTGGATCGCCCACCCGGCCACATTCGGCTAGGTGATCAAGTGGCTTGAGGTCAGGCATAGGATCGAGCGGCATTGAGGCTTCCGAAAGGGGAAGAGAACGGGTGATTGCAGTCAGCTATCACGAGACGGTTAATGTTCTGCAAGGGATGATTGCATCGGGCGAGGTTCCGGCGGCATCTCCGTTCGCGCGGCCTGAATGGTTTACCTTGCTCGAATCAGGTGGCCGCGCAGGCATGGTGGCGACTGCCCATGATGACGAAAACCGCGTAATCCTGGCGATGGTGCAGCGCCGGGGCAGTATTGAATCGCTGGTCAATTGGTACAGCTTTACCTGGCAGCCGATCTTCCAAGGCGAAGCGGCGCACGACCGGCTGCTGAGGGAACTAGCGCACAAATTGAGGCGCCGCGCCCACCGTATTACCTTGTGGCCGCTGCCCGATGAAGCTGGTGTTGCCACGCAGCTAGAAGCGGCATTCCGAGCTGCAGGCTGGCAGGTAGCGCGCGAGCAATGTGACCATAATCACGTGCTTCATGTTGGCGACAGGAGTTTTGCTGAATATTGGGCTGGACGGCCCGGAAAAATGCGTACCACGCTAAAGCGCAAAGCAGCCAAAGTGGAGGTTGAGATCCATACCCGGTTCGATGACGCGGCATGGACAGCCTATGAAGCGATTTATGCGCTGAGCTGGAAACCGGCTGAGGGGCGCCCTGATCTTTTGCGTGAATTTGCCCAGCAGGAAGGCAGCGCCGGGCGAATCAGGCTTGGCCTTGCCCACCATGAAGGTGAGCCAGTGGCCGCACAGTTCTGGACGGTTGAAATGTCGCCGGATGGACCAATTGCCTACATTCATAAACTTGCTCATCTGGAGGCTTTCAAGTCGCTGTCTGCCGGAACCACTTTGAGCGCGGCCCTGTTTGAGCATGTGATCGATCGTGACAAGGTTACCTTGGTCGATTTCGGCACAGGCAATGATCCCTACAAACGCGACTGGATGGAAGAAAACAGGCCGCGCTTTCGGCTGGATTGCATCGATCCGATGCAGCCGCGCGCCTGGGCGTTGCTGGGCAAGCGCGCAGCACAGCGGGTTGCACGGGCTTTGCAGCGCAGCTAAGGGCCATTTGCCCTTGCGATGGGGCATATTTGCAGGGGATTTGCCAGCACATGACCATC
Source organism: Erythrobacteraceae bacterium (assembly GCA_024642545.1). Lineage (GTDB taxonomy): Bacteria > Pseudomonadota > Alphaproteobacteria > Sphingomonadales > Sphingomonadaceae > Allopontixanthobacter. Next base: position 9,457 of record JAHEAW010000069.1, on the reverse strand, counting down.
GAGCCCGGACACGAGCCGATTGCCGGACGCAAGCACGACGTAGCGCCGATCCATTCCAAGGTCGACGTCCAGCTCCGGGCCATTTTGCGCAACGTACTGGCACTGGACCATAACCAGGTTGCGGCATTTGATGCAGATACCGGCCTGTTTGGCCATTTGCCCGAACTCGATTCGATGGCCGTCGCCAGCCTGTTTACCGAAATGGAGGACCGGCTCGACATTCTCATCGAAGATGATGATGTCGATGGTGAAATGCTTGAAACCTACGGCGGTCTGCTTGCATTTGCAGAGGCCAAGGCAGTGCAAAACTGAGCGTCAGGAGTTTCCTTGAATGGCCAGCGCCACTGCCGGGCGGCGAAGCGACTTCGGAAATGGCCTTTGTTTACGATGCAGGGCGTCCGCTGCGTCTGCTAGTCCTGCCTGGTCTGTTTGACGAAGCCAACAAATTACGCCGCCAGACAATCGAAATCATGTACCGGCTCGACCGCTCAGGGATCGACAGTTTCCTGCCTGATTTACCTGGCTGCAATGAAAGTCTGCGGCCGCTGCAGGAGCAGACCTTGGCTAACTGGCGCACCGGGGCAAGCGCCGCAGCTACTCATTTTGCCGCCACTCACGTCCTGTCAATCCGTGGGGGCGCGCTAATTGCTCCGGCAGCACTGCCCGGATGGCGCTATGCCCCAACCAGTGGCGCAAAAATTGTGCGCGCGCTGCTGCGCGCCCGGACAATAGCCGCACGCGAAGCCGGATATAGCGAAACCATAAACGATTTGGCAGCGCTTGCCCGCAGCCAAGGCATTGAATTGGCCGGATGGCATGTGGGGCCTCAGCTGTTTCGCGATCTTGAAGCAGCGTTCGCCAATGCTGACAATCAGCAGGCCTTGATCGAGCAGTCCGATATTGGTGGAGCGGGCCTATGGCTGCGGGCAGAACCGGGGGAGGACCCCGAACAAGCCGATGCCATCGCTGCGCTGGTTGCCATAGGAATGCTTGGTCAATGAGCAGGCTTCACCTTACTTTTGCATGCTCTGACAACACGTTGGCAGGAACTATTGATACTGCACCGGGTTCGTCAGGACTGTTGATTGTGGGCGGCGGTAGCGAAATCAGATCTGGCGCCTTTTCGGGCCAGTCCTTGCTGGCAGCACGCATTGCCGCAGCAGGCTTTCCGGTATTCCGCTTCGACCGGAGGGGGATTGGCGACAGCGGCGGCCAGGACCGCGGCTTTCGCAAGAGCCAGTCCGACATTGCCGCAGCTATTTCCGCCTTTCAGGCGATTGCCCCCAATATCGAGCGAATTGTCGCCTTCGGCAATTGCGACGCTGCCAGCGCTTTGATGCTGAGCAGCGGTGCGGGCTGTGATGCGCTGGTGCTATCTAACCCGTGGACGATCGAGGAAGATACAGCAGCCCAGCTGCCCGCAGCAATTCGTTCGCGCTATGCAGAAAAATTGCGTAACCCCGGTGAGTTACTGCGGCTTCTTACCGGCAAGGTTGATCTGGGGAAATTACTGCGCGGGATTGGTCAGGCAATGAAGCCACAGCCGCGGCCGTCTTCATTGGCGCAAGATATGAAAGCGGGCCTACATGGTTTCAACGGCCCAGTCAGGATACTAATGGCAGCGAAGGACCGCACGGCGCAAATGTTTGATAGCACGTGGGATCCTGAAGACGTCCGCATCACCCGCTGTGCCGATGCCGGGCATTCCTATGTCGAACCACATGCACGCGACTGGCTTTATCAGCAGATCATTATGGCGCTTAAGGCCTAGCGCACAAACAGACTAGCCAGCTCAACATGGGTCGACCAGCGAAACTGACCCACAGGCCGCAGTTTTTCGAGTCGATACCCACCTTCGATGAGCTGCTTGGCATCGCGCGCCCAGCTGGACGGGTTGCAGCTTATATAGACGATCTTTGGCACTTCGCTGCGGGCAATCTCAACCACCTGGTCGCGCGCGCCCGCGCGCGGCGGATCGAGCACAATGGCGGCAAAACGATTGAGCTCATCCGGCTGCAGCGGATTGCGGAACAGGTCACGGTGCATGGCATGCACGGGCGTGCCGGATGAGCCCGCTGCCGATTTACAAGCGAAAAAGGCATCACGTGCCGCCTCTGCAGCCAACACTTTGGCGGGGCCTGCCAGGGCAAAGGCGAAGGTTCCAAGCCCGCTGAACAGATCTGCAATGGTTGCACTTCCCGCCAGCCAGCTGCGGGCATCGCTGGCAAGAACCCCCTCCCCATCTGCAGTTGCCTGCAAGAACCCGCCGCTCGGAAAGCAGACCGGAACAGCACCAAAGCTGACCGTTATGGGCTCCGGCTCCCACATGGTTTCGGGGCCATAGCCTTGATCCAAGGTCAGCCGGGCAAGGCCGTTGTTACGAGCAAAATCAAGGATCGCTTCGGTTTGCTCCAGTCCTTCAATCGCCAGATTCTTGAGCGACAGATCGACCCCCTGATCAGTTACCGTCAATTCGGCGTCGACTGCATATTTGCCGGCCCGGCGTGCCATCATCTGGCGCAGCGGATGTATTAGCGCGAACAGATCAGGGTGCAAAATGTCGCACTGCTTCAGATCTACGACTTTGTGCGACCTGCTTTCCCGAAAGCCGATATGCGGCCGGCCACCAGTGTTGGCGATATGCAAGCTTGCACGCCGGCGGCTGCGCGGAGGGGAAAGATGGGTCGCGAGCAGCTCTGCAGCCTCCAACCCTTCCTTTGCCGCTGCATTGGTCACCCGTGAAGTCACGAAGGCACGCAGACTTTCCTCGTCAAGATGCTGGAGCTGGCACCCGCCGCAAGTACCGAAATGGGCGCACGGCGGCGCAACATAGTGCGGGCCGCGCGTAATTGATCCATCACCATTGATGTGATCGCCTGGCGCCGTCCCGCGATGGTGCGAGCCATCAGCGGTTACGCCGTCGCCCAAAGCGGCCACGCGCAGGATGGTTTTCGAATCGCTTGCCGGTTCGGTCATAGCGCGGCGGCGTAGGCGTCCTGTACGGTTTCTGCCAGCATTCCTGCGGTAAAGGCTGGCCCCGCAAGACGCGCAGCCACTCCATGCAGCCAGACCCCCTCGCACGCCGCTGTAAAGTCGTCCACGCCGGCAGCAAGGCGGCTGGCAATGGTTCCGGCGAGCACGTCACCGGTACCGGCAGTCGAAAGCCAGCTGGTGCTTTTGCCCGCAAAACCTATCCGCCCATCGGGCGCAGCGACAACCGTATCCGGGCCCTTGGCGACAATGATTGCTCCGGTTGCACGCGCCAAGGCAAGCGTGCACTGCGGCTTTGCTTGGTCTGGTTCAACCTCGAACATGTCCATCAAAGCGGTCATTTCCCCATCATGCGGCGTGAGAATCGCCGGAGCCGTTCGCGAAGCGAGCATTTGCGTGCGGAGCAGCACCAGCGCATCAGCATCAAGTACCAGCGGCAAATTCGTGCCTAGAGCAACAGCAAGACGTAGTTTTGCCGCTGCATCTCGCCCCAGGCCCGGACCGATCAGCAGCGCATTTATCCGCTTGTCGGCCAGCGCATTTTCAAGCGGGCTGCGATCGGTCACAAGTTCACTCGGTACCGAGGCGGGGGTATGGTCAGTCAGCAGCTTTACGTAACCTGCACCGCTGCGCATCGCCGCCTGCGCAGCCAACACTGCTGCGCCCGGCATTGCGCCTACGGCAATCGCCAGCAATCCGCGGCGGTATTTATGCGCGTCAATTACCGGCACGGTGAGCTGCGGTCGCGAGATGTGCTGCGCCGAGCCCCAGTTTGGACTGACGCCAATATCGACCAGCTTCAATTCACCCATCAGCGCCATTGCCGGCATCAGGAAATGCGCGCGCTTCCATGCACCAAGCGCCAGTGTTAGATCATAGGCAATGCCCGGGCCAAACACCGCGCCACTATCGCTTCCGATCCCGCTAGGCAGGTCCACTGCGATTTTATACTCATGGTGCTTCGCGAGAGCACTCAGCTGGCGGACAAATTTGGTGGACAAGGGGCGGCTTAGGCCAGTGCCAAACAGGCAATCGACCAGAATGTGACCCGAGACTGCCTCGGCTGATCCTGACAATTTGCCTTTGTAGGCTGCGTAGGCTTTTTGCGCAGCCTCGGTAGCAGGAAGCTTCGGCGCGGCGACCTGCACGGCCAACCCACGCTGGCGCAGGGTTTCTGCAATAACATATCCATCGCCGCCGTTATTGCCCGGGCCGCACAGAACGGTAACACTGCGGCCTGCTGCGATCCGCCAGACCCATTCGGCAGCCCCCTGTCCGGCAATTTGCATCAGTGCGTGGACATCAATCCCGGCGTCAATCAACGCCTGTTCCGCAGCGCGCATTTGCACGGCCAGAAGGACCTGCTCATTTGCCACCGGCACCCACGACCTTTGCGGGAAAGCGGTAGCGGTCCTGCCCAACTGCCACATCAATCTGCTGACCGCTTATCTGAATTAGAAGCGGATCAGCGCCATCAGCAACCAAAAGACCGCGTCCGTCGTTCACCTGTTCAAACCGCCGAAAACTGCCATCTGGATGGCGAACCACCAGAATTCGTGCACCATCACTTATGCTGCGCTCGACCAGACAATCTGACGTAAACTGCACCGCGCCGCGCAGCGCGCATTCGATCCGCTCCGCGCCGGCATCTGCCTGCGGCTGCGTCGAGCCGGAGGAACAACCGGCAACAAGCGTTACTGCCATTAGTGGCAAGGGGGCGCGGGGCCTCCGCATCAGCGTCAGCGCCGTTTCAGCTGCGAAACATCGCGCACCGCGCCCCTGGCAGCGCTGGTGGTCATCGCAGCATAGGCCTGTAAAGCGGCTGAGACGGCTCGCGGGCGCGGTTTGGCGGGCTGCCAAGCGGCTTCTCCCTTGGCTTCCATTGCTGCACGGCGGCGGGCAAGCTCATCCTCGCTGATAGCAAGATTGACTGATCGCCCTGGAATATCGATCGCAATCGTATCGCCATCCTCGACCAGCGCTATCGCGCCACCTTCAGCCGCCTCGGGCGAGGCATGGCCGATCGACAGGCCCGAAGTTCCGCCAGAAAAACGCCCGTCAGTTATTAGGGCGCAGGCAGCCCCCAGCCCTTTCGACTTGAGGTAGCTGGTGGGATAAAGCATTTCCTGCATGCCCGGCCCGCCGCGCGGCCCTTCATAACGGATCACGACTACATCGCCTGCCACAACCTGACCGGTGAGGATGCCGGTAACCGCATCATCCTGGCTTTCAAACACCCTGGCCGGGCCGGAAAAGGTGAGAATGCTGTCATCCACTCCGGCGGTTTTCACAATGCACCCGTCAAGTGCGATATTGCCCGCCAGTACGGCCAGACCGCCATCCTTGCTGAACGCATGCTCAGCATTACGGATAACACCGCCTTCACGGTCAGTATCAACCTCATCCCAGCGGCGGTTCTGGCTGAACGCCGTCTGCGTTGGCACCCCGCCCGGCGCGGCGCGGAAGAATTCATGGACCTGCGGGTTGCGCGTACGAACCACGTCCCAATCATCCAGCGCATCGGCCATGGTCGGGCTGTGCACTGTCGGCAGTGCTGTGTTGAGCAAGCCCGCCCTGTCCAGTTCGCCCAGAATGGCCATGATCCCGCCTGCTCGGTGGACATCTTCCATATGCACATCGCTCTTGGCCGGAGCCACTTTGGACAGACACGGGACCCGGCGGCTGAGCCGGTCGATATCTGCCATTGTGAAATCAACCCCTGCCTCATGCGCAGCGGCGAGCAAGTGGAGCACAGTATTGGTCGATCCGCCCATCGCAATATCCAGCGACATGGCGTTTTCAAAGGCGGAGTAGCTCGCGATGCTGCGCGGCAAGACGCTCTCGTCATCTTCTTCATAATAGCGTTTGGCCAGTGTCACGATCAGGCGGCCTGCGCGCAGAAACAGCTTCTGACGGTCCGCATGGGTGGCCAGTGTTGAGCCATTGCCTGGCAGCGAAAGTCCCAGCGCCTCAGTCAGGCAATTCATCGAATTTGCAGTAAACATGCCCGAACAGCTACCGCACGTCGGACAAGCGGAGCGTTCAATTTCAGTTACCTGCTCATCAGTGTAGTTTTCATCAGCAGCTGCGACCATCGCATCGACCAGATCGAGTGCCTTGGTCTTGCCGTTCAGCACGACCTTGCCCGCTTCCATCGGTCCGCCTGAGACAAAGACAACGGGAATATTGATCCGCATCGCGGCGTTGAGCATGCCCGGTGTGATTTTGTCGCAATTGGAAATGCACACCATCGCATCGGCGCAGTGGGCATTGACCATATATTCCACGCTGTCGGCAATCAGATCGCGGCTAGGCAGCGAATAGAGCATCCCGTCATGCCCCATCGCGATTCCATCATCGACCGCTATAGTATTAAATTCCTTGGCAACACCGCCCGCAGCCTCAATTTCGCGTGCGACCATCTGGCCCAGATCCTTCAAATGGACATGTCCGGGGACAAACTGGGTAAAACTGTTCACCACCGCAATGATCGGCTTCCCGAAATCGCCATCCTTCATGCCCGTAGCGCGCCACAATCCGCGCGCGCCGGCCATGTTACGGCCATGGGTAGTGGTGCGGGAACGATAGGCAGGCATGGTAAACTCCGATTTCGCAGGAAATATCAGGCGCGGCAGTGACAGCAATCCTACCCTAGCAGAAGCGCCGACCGAAACAGAATTTCTTGCATATGGCCGAAAGCCGCTTGGCCGCGGCCTAGCGCTCGCCCCTCAGCGCCAGCGCGGTGCGATTGGCAATATCGGTAATCAGCGCTGCCCAGCGGGCTTGCTGCGCCTTGGTGACCAGCAAGTCCTGCCGAATTTCGAGCGTGAGATAATGCCGCCCCATCGCTTCTGCATGGCGGTCCATCGTGGCGTTAAGCTGCTTGCCCGAATAAGGTTGATTGTCGCCCACTGTCAGCCCTTCTGCCGCAAACAGGCGGATAGCATGGCGCGCGGCGCTATCATCCTGATTATATAGCAGCGCGACCTCCCACGGCCGTTCTTCATCGCTGGTTTCAAGCTTGGGCGTGAAGCTGTGCAGCGCCACGATCAATTCGGGCCGGGCCGCATCGAGCCATTGCGCCAGCGCCGCGTGATAGGGGCGATAGAAGCGATCCAGCCGCATTTCAATATCCGCGCCAATATTGCCAGGAATGGTACGGCCATCGCTCGACATGGGCACCACGTCAGGCGAATCCTCCTCCCGGTGCAAATCGACCACCAGACGGCTGACTGCGGCAATATGTGCCGGAATGCCGTGCCGCAGCGCCAGAATATCGGCCACTCCTTCAGTACCCAGATCAATTGCAATGTGGTTGTTGAGCAGCGCAGGCGGAATACCCAGCGGCAGATCATCGGGCACAAAATTCGATGCGTGGTCAGCCACGCAGACGATCCGGCCCGGCACAGGTTCACCCACCTGGCGATAAGGCAGATCATCGATCATCGAAGCGCTCCTTCCATCTGCCACCACGCAGGATGTGTTTCGGCCATTGTCCGGGCGGCAGCGCGCAGTTTATCGGCGCTTTCATACAGCGAAAAACACGTGGCCCCCGAACCTGACATACGCGCCAGCACGCAATCGGTTTCCTTCAGCGCAGCCAGAACTGCCGCGATTTGCGGACACAAAGCGATTGCCGGCGCTTCCAGATCGCTGCGCCCGTGCCGTGCGATCAGCGATGCCGCACCTTCGGGCAGCGGGCCGCGGTCCTGCCCATCCCACGCCGCGAAGACCAGCCCGGTGCTGAGTGGCACGCGCGGATTGACCAATAGCACAGGTGTTCCGCCCAGGTCGTTTTCAATCAAATCAACATCCGCCCCGGTGCCTGAACCGAGACAGGTGCGGCTTGCGATGCAGGCAGGAATATCCGCTCCCAGTGATGCTGCCAGTGCGAGATGCCGATCAAAATCATCGGGCAAGTCCCAAAGTTCGGTCAGCAGCCGAATGGCTGCAGCCGCATCGGCAGAGCCCCCGCCGATGCCGGCAGCGACGGGCAGCTTCTTCTCGAGCGTGATCCGTGCGCCTGCGGGAATGTCGGCACGGGCGTGCCATGCACGATCATGCTCACCATCACGGCCAAACGCCAGATGCAAGGCACGGGCGGCTTGCAGGACCAGATTGTCCTGACCACCGGCAAGGCTATCAGCAAATTCTCCGGCAATTCCGAGCGAGAGCCGGTCGGCAGGCTCCACCTGCAAAATATCGCCCTGATCGACAAAGGCGAACAGAGTCTCAAGCTCGTGATAGCCATCCTCCCGCCGCCGCCGGACATGCAGCGCAAGGTTGATCTTGGCGTAGGCGGTTTCGGTCAGCATCAATCCCTCCCCCGTTGGGAGATGATCTCACCCATCACATATTCGGATAATTCGGTCCGCCGCCGCCTTCGGGCGTGGTCCAGTTGATGTTCTGGTTCGGGTCCTTGATGTCACAAGTCTTGCAGTGAACGCAGTTTTGCGAATTGATCACGAATTTGGGCTCTGCGCCTTCCTCCACCACCCACTCATATACGCCCGCCGGGCAATAACGGGTTGAAGGCCCGGCAAAGACTTCGAATTCGGACGATTCCTGCAGCGCCAGATCCTTGACCTGCAAATGGCAAGGCTGGTCTTCGGCATGGTTGGTATAGCTGAAAGCAACGCTGGTGAGCCGGTCGAAGCTGATCACCCCGTCGGGCTTGGGATAATCGATCGGCTTGAAGAGGTCAGCCCGCTTGGTCAGCTCGTAATCAGGTTCATGCTTCATCGAAATTGGCAGACCGATCCTGAGCTGGCGCATCCACATATCGATGCCCGCGACAACTGTGCCCACATCACCGCCAAACTTAGCCACGGCCGGCTGTGCGTTTTTGACCAGCTTGAGTTCCTTGGCAATCCAGCTTTCGCGCAGGTTAGTGTCGTAATCAGCCAGTTCGCTGTGCTCGTTGCCTACTGCAATCGCGGCCGCAGCACTTTCTGCGGCGAGCATGCCGCTCTTCATAGCGGTGTGGCTGCCTTTAATCCGCGGCACGTTGACGAAGCCCGCCGCGCAGCCGATCAGCGCGCCGCCCGGGAAGGCCAGCTTGGGCACGCTCTGCCAGCCGCCTTCGTTGATGGCACGCGCGCCATAGGACACACGCTTGCCGCCTTCCAGATAATCGCGGATCGCCGGATGGGTTTTCCAGCGCTGGAATTCCTGAAACGGCGAAACATAGGGATTACTGTAATCAAGCGCGGTAACGAAGCCGAGCGCGACTTGCCCATTGGCCTGATGATATAGAAAACCGCCGCCCCAGCTGTCCGTCTCAGAAAGCGGCCAACCCTGCGTGTGGATCACTCGGCCCGGGAAATGCTTTGCCGGATCAATGTCCCACAATTCCTTGATGCCAAGGCCATAGACTTGCGGCTGGCAATCCGCCTCCAGATTATATTTCGCCTTCATCTGTTTGGTCAGATTGCCGCGCGCGCCTTCTGCAAACAGCGTATATTTG
>JAHEAW010000068.1 GCA_024642545.1 Erythrobacteraceae bacterium | reverse complement strand
TTTGGCGATGGTGTGCGATTCGACTAATGTCTTCAACCCAAGTCCGAGTGGGTCTGAAGGTGCCGTGTTCAAAGGCCTGATGGAAGAGGTGCGCAAACACGAAGGGCGGCGGGTGATGGTCACCACCTTTGCCTCCAACGTCGCGCGCCTGCATACGTTGGGCGAAGTTGCGCGTGAAACAGGGCGGCAGCTTTGCGTTGCAGGGCGCTCGCTCGACCGGATCATCGCGGTGGCGCAGGACAATGGCTATCTGACTGATTTTCCTGATGCAGTCGACTTTGACACAGCGATGGGCCTGCCGCGCGGTGAGTTGCTGATTTTGGCCACGGGCGGGCAGGGTGAGCCGCGGGCCGCCTTGGCGCGGGTTGCCGATGACAACCATCCTATCAGCCTGCAAAAGGGCGATGTAGTCCTGTTCTCGAGCCGCCAGATACCGGGCAATGAAATCGCGATTGGTGTGGTCCAGAACAAGTTGGCCGAACGAGGGATTGTGATGGTCAACGACCGGCAGAGCGAAATTCATGTGTCGGGCCATCCAGGGCGACCCGAGCTGGAAGCGCTCTATTCGTGGATCAGGCCTGAAATATTGGTACCTGTCCACGGCGAAATTCGGCATATGCAGGAGCAGGTTCGGCTAGGCCAGTCGTCGGGCATTCCGCATAATATCTTTCAGAAGAATGGTGATATTGTGCGGCTTGCCCCGGGTAGGCCGGGCAAGCTGGCTGAAGTTCGTGCAGGCAGGCTTGTGCTTGATGGGGAAATCATTGTTCCCGCAGATGGTGAGGCAATTGCTATGCGCCGCCGGATCGCGCGCGAAGGGGCGATTGTGGTGGCGGTCGATTCCAGCCTCAACCCGCATTTTGAACTCTTTGGCCTTCCGCTCGATGAAGACATGGGTGCCTTTCTGCAAGAAGCGGCAAGCGATGTGGTCAAGGCGCTGAAGGGACTTAAAGGATCGGCGCGCAAGGACCGCAAGGAATTGTCGGAAGCCGTGCGGCTTGCTACACGCCGGGTAGCGACCCGTTGGACCGGCAAACGGCCGCAGGTCAAAGTCATTCTGATCGGAAGCTGAAGCGATGCAATGGACATCGATAATTGCGATATACCTGCTGATCTGGATCGCCTGTGCTTTCATGATGCTTCCCTTCGGGATCCGCACACATGATGAAGTCGGTGAAGATAAAATTCCGGGTCAGGCAGACAGCGCGCCGGCCAATTTCAAGCCGCTGCGTTTGGCACTGCTATCAATGCTGGTATCGGTCGTTGTCACGACGCTGTTTGTGCAGAACTTTGATCGCGGCTGGGTGACCTTGGATGACGTCAATTTCTTTCATCCGCCTCCCGATGTGAACTGAACTGGTATCAGAAGCTTAGCTGCGCAGCCGCTCAATCGCTTGGGCCAATGCGACATAGAGCTTGCCCATATCGGAGCTAAGCAAAGTTACCGCCAGCGCATTGCCATCTCTGGTCGACAGCATGGCGCGCAGCATTGCTTCGAAATCATGGATATAGCGGCTGACATTCTCTGAAAACTCGCTGTCCTGCGCATAGACTTCAGCAATTTCACGCGCTTCGCTATTTTCGAGAAGTCGGACAGCGCGGCGAGTGAAAATCCCTCGGTCACCGCGCAAATAGGATGCCCATGCAGTATCGGTGACATCGCTGGAGATGGCTTTGGAGATATCGATCGCATTGGAATTGAGGCTTTCGGTAATCAAGGCCACTCGGCGGGAGAAATCATTGTCGATCTGTTCTTCAGCCCGATGGCGCGCGCGCGAAACGCGGGCTTCTAGGTTGCCAGCCAGCTCGTTGACCTTGCCGAGTTGATCGCGCAGCTGGATTGCCGCATCACGCCCCGCATCAGCCGCTTTCGCGGCGGCCACTTCCAATTGAGCAACGGCTTCGATCGTCCGTCCGCGCAAGGCGCGTTCGATGGCATCGGAGCTTTCCTTGCCAATACGTTCGGCCAATTCCGCAATATTGGCGGCTGCATCAGCGTGTAGCGCCCCCACGGCATTGCCAGCAGCTTGCTCTAGCAGAGCGATGCTTTCACATAGTTCGGTTTTGGTGCTGTCTGCCATCTGTCTGCCAGCGGCAGACAATTCGGCCATAGCATGCTTAAGCCGTTCCACTTCCTGCAAAGCGTTAGTGGTCGAGCCGCCAAAGTGCGCATGAAACGCCTCGATTTCCGAGATTGCGTCGCGCGTTTCCGCCCTTGCACCGATGACATAGGCTGATAAATCGGCGCCTTTGTCGCCAGCATCCTTGAGCATTACCTGCAACTGATTGACCCGTTCTTCGGTAATCGTCAGCGTGTTGCCCGCTTCCCCAATGGCGGCCGGCAAATCCACCTGGCTATGCTGTGCACTCGCCTGAATGAGTTCGAGCAGGCGGACGGTATCTTCTGTCAGTGTATGAATGGCAGACGCAGTGGTGGTAACAGATGCGCGACTTTGTTCGAGCCGTTCGTTAAGCGACGCGGCACTTTCACCAAGTGCCAGATTGGTCTCGCTTCCTAGACGGCCCAGATGTTCTAGATTGCATTGCATAGTCGCAAGACGCTGGGTGATGGCTTCTCCATGCTCAGCCAATTGCGCAGTCTGGGCCAGGTGGCTATCCTGGCGGCTAAGTATTGAGGCATCAAGTTCGTTCAGACGTGCCATTAGAGCTTCCAATGCTTCCTGTTCGGCAGCCGCGAGCTGCGCTCTGCGGCTCTCGATATTCTCATGCAGGGCATTGCTATGTTCGAGCATCGCTTCATCGACGCGCTGAGCTTCGGCTGCCAATTCTCGCAATTTGCGCTGCGATGCTTCCAGTGCTGCGCGGTCGATTGCGGAAATTTCTTCGACAGCTTCGGTCAACCGCGCTTTCATGCCATCTACCTGCTCGCCCCACAGGGAAAGCGCGTTCACCTGGCTTTCCTTTACGGAATGGCTGACGAGGCTACTTTCCTCGCGCAGCGACCCGAGACGGGCGCGCAGCGATACAAGCGCTTGTTCCTCTTCTTCTTCCAGCTTTGCGCGGGTGCCTTCCACTTCCTCTGCAAGCACATCCGCGCGGCGGCGCAGGGCGGCGAGCGCTTCAACTTCGCGGACATCGAGTTCGGCGCGGAAGCTCTCGCTGGTGGCGCGCAAATTATCAAACCGGGCGCCGGTAATCTCTTCCATTTTGGCCGAATGCGTTTCGAATTCGGCAAGTGCTGCATCAATTTTGCCTTGCAACGCGGATACTTGCCGCTCGCTCGCTTGACCAAATTCATTAAGCCGCCTGAATCCGCTTACCAGCTCGTCAATCTGCCCGTGGGCGGACCGTCCGGCGCTGCCAATCTGGTTTGAAACATCCTTTGCCGAATTTGCAATCACCGGCAAATCGTCGCGCAAGCGTGCCATATTCTCCACCGCAGTTGTGCTGACAGTGGCGATGGCATTGACCTGCTCGCCATTGGTTTGGATCAGGCTTTGTAGGTGCACTGCATGCTGTGCGATCCGTTCGCTGGCGATGCGCCCAAGCGAATCAAGTTCGCGCGACTGAGATCCCAGAAATTCACGCGCCAGGCTGAGTTCGCGGTTGACGACCGAAAGGCGGGCTTCAAGCGAAGTGGATTCTTCTGACAGCAATTTTGCGACCTTGCCGAACCTTGCCGCTTCGCGCCGACTGTTGCGCTGCGCCAGGATCCACAGCACCACGACCAGCAGTACTGGCACAGACCAGGCAACAATCCAGCTGCTCCACTGCTGTGGTGTTCCGCCAGCAAGCATATCTGCCCGGTTGGCCCAACCGAAAAAGCCGCTCCATATGGTAATCGCAAGGGCCGCAAGGACCGGCACAATCCAGCCATAGCTGCGGGTCGGGAGAACATCCTCAACCTCTTCGGCCCATTCCTCAGACAGAGTAAATGGTTCCTCGACTGTCTCAGCGGGGGTTTCCTGCGCGTCAGCCGCACCACTGGGTCCAATGACCCTGATCCTTGATCCATTGCTCATATGAAGAAGTTATCACGTTTATTGCCGTGTTAAACCCCGCTTTAACCTTATTGGCGTTAGAATTTATATTCATGTTGTATGAAAACGGCGCTCTTGATGCTACTTTGGCAGCTGCCGCGGGGGACGATCCAGCCCTGCTTGCGGAATTGCGCGCCGCGTTTGTGGAAAGTCTCGAACGACAGATCGATCTGCTCAAACGGTCACGCTGTGATGGCAACTGGAATGTCGCAGCTATGCGGTTGAAAGGGCTTGCCGCCAGTTTTCACGCAGTGGATCTGATCCAATTGGCGGATGAAGCACTGGAATCTGCCCCCGGTGAGCCAACGATTGTTCGCAAAATTGAAGCCTTTTTGACGGACTTCAGCGACCCACCGGGCTGATAGCCCAATCCTGCCTTGGCACTTGCTGTCGCGCGCCGTAAAGCTGGCCCGGCAGTTTGAGGAGCAAATGCGTGCGGGTCGCTTTACTATCGACCATTGAAGCCATCGCCGATGCCGGGGGGGATCCGCAAGGTTTTTTACCCGTCGCAGGGCGATCCGTGGTGCAGCATCAGGTTGAATTCGCACTATTCATGGGATGTGAAAAAATTGCCTGTCATGCCGTTGGATTACCGCGTGAACTGATTGAACTGCAGCATCTGGTTGAAAGCTACGGTGCGCGATTTCAGATAATCCATAATGCGCGCGCATTGTCCGGCATCGTCAAGGCCGCCGATGAATTGCTGGTGATGGCAGACGGGTTGCTGGTCGATCAGAAGCTGGCCGCCAACGCTGTTGGCGATCGCCCTGGCATATTGGTGTTTCCCGCGGAGGAGGGCGTAGCGGCTGGATATGAGCGGATCGACCGTGATTATGCCTGGGCCGGACTCATGCTGGTGCGTGGTTCAGCAGTGGAACATCTGGCCGATCTGTCACCAGATGCGGACCCGGTTTCTGGTCTGTTGCGGATTGCTCTGCAGGCTAAAACTCTTGCCAAGCCGATGAAGAAGGGCACTTTGGCAAGCCCCGATTGGGGCATTGTGCGGTCAGACGCAGAAGCGAAGAACTTCGAGCAGAACTGGTTGCAAAAAAATGTCAACTCCGCACCGTTTTATGCTCCACTACTGGCGCTGAGTGACCGCGCTGCCATTCACCTTGCAGCCCGGTCGCCCATGCCGCGCCTTGGGCGGATCGGTAGTTATCTTGTCGCTGCGGCATTGGGCGGACTGGCGGGAATTGGAGGTCTTATCGGTTACGGTGCGGCGGGTTTTCTGTTGGCCGGTGCCAGTTATACCGCATGGCAGCTTGGCCGGTCTGCATCTGCAGTCGATGCAATCGGGCGCAGCGGATCGGCGAAATGGACCAAACTGTCGAGCGGATTAGCGGTTTGTCTCGATGCGCTGCTGGTTGCATTGGTATGGATGGCTTCGCCGTATTTTGACCGCGTGACCGCAACCTTGGCCGCAGCAACGGCCCTGCTCGTTATGCGGCTTGGCGTATATTTGCCGATCAGAGGTTGGAAAATACTTTTGTCGGACAGGGCCTTGTTGGCAATGGGTCTGGCAATCTCTGCTTCATTTGGGGAGATAGCGGTTGTTTTACAAATAATTACGATAGTTTCGCTGATGGCAATTTGCATTGATTCCACCCGCATTGGGATAACGCGGGCTTAACCATGTTGCGCTATGGCATCAGGCATGATCGATACCTCTGTGCCCCAATCCTCTGAAGCGCCGATTGAAACAGAGCTGCGCGAGCAGCTTGTGCATGGAGATATTGTGCTCGGTACAATCGGCCCGATCCTCGGCCATTTGCTGGCAACTGATGACAATTCGCTGTTCAGCGACGAGATTGTGGCGCGCGTTCGCGGAATGGTGACGCATCTCTCGCAGCAGTTCCTGTTTGCGCAGGCAGCCGCCGGCGAGATAGACGATCCGGAACAATTCGCAGCAGCCTGGAAGGGGAACTTGGCTGGGCGACTGATGACCTTTGCGCCGCTGATGACGCATTGCCACGCACTGGCGCTGGAGTGGCAATTGGCCATGCAGCTCAGCAGACGTAATGCGATTGACCCAGTGCTGTCACCGCTGCTTCAAGCGTTGATTGCTTCGGACGATCCTGAAATTGCGAAGCTGGCCATGGCCGTCCTGGCATCGCAGGCGCGATTCATTCAGCAGCAGCGACGAATGGAGCTTCCCGTGGCGGAATTGCCCGGTGACCTGTTCCATCATGCGCTACTGACTTGGCTGCATTTTGCAGGCGAGGAGCAAGCTGATGTTGCTGTTCGCGCAGAAGCCAGTTTGCGCGGCGAATTTGATGAAGGTTCAGGCCGGTTTGGGCTGATCTCACGTCTGGTAACGAGCATGGGCAGCGGCGCCATGGCTGCGCTTTCGGTGAGCCATGCTGGTGTGGCCATCTTTCTTTCGGCGCTGGCGTTGGCGTCCTCTCAAGACCGAGATATTGCAGCTTTCTCGAGTAACGAACGGCAGATGGCGCGCATGGCGCTTGCGCTGCGGGCAGCGGGCCTCAAGCCAAAGGATGTTGAGGAGCAACTGGTTTACATCCACCCGGAGATCGTCATCCCAGAAGGATTTGAAATGCTCCGATCGGATAGGGCCGCCGCGATGCTGGCTGCGAGTGACCGGAATACAGGCATCTGAGTTATGACAGGTTCCGCTCATTTTCTTGCTGAAGCGCGCAGCGATGCTCAGGACCGGCTGATCGAAGCGGGCGAGCCGCTGGCCGGTTTGCAGCAGCGATGTGGCGGCAATTTGCCGGGAACTATTGCAATTCCCGAATTACTGGCGCTGGTGCGCAAGGCGCGTCTGTATGGTTTCAAACTTGCCCGTATGGTTCATGCTGTTGATGGGCCAGACTTGGTCCGCGCCTGGGTGGAGATTTTGCCTGAACGGGCCTTTGGTCCCGATGAAGGCGGAGGCTGTGTGATCAAATTCGCCAATTGGCAGACGGTGCCAATGCCGATTGATGACCAGACGGTGAGCACCGTGCGGCAACGTGACCTAGACAGTGCGTTGGCCGAACTAACGGCCCGGATCGATCAAAGACAACAAATTCTGACCGTTGAAAGCAAGGCACTTGATCTGGTTGACGTGGTCAACAAGATGCGTGCAGCCATTGGGCAGCCGTGGACAGATTTTGTGGAATTTTCCGGCAACGCGCACCAGCAACCACTCCATTGGCGGTTGCTCGATGGTGCGCGGTGCAGCATTGCTGGATCAGACCGTGTCTGGCGAGTTTCACTTGTGCCGCTCGGCCAACCCGACGTGGGTAGCGCCGGGTTCGACCTCTCGCTCATAGCCGAAACGCCTTACGCTTCACCCGGTCCATCTGCTTCGGTGAAGGGCGAAGCAGGCCTGGGCCGGTCCATCGGTCGCGACCTGTCACCTGTTCTGCGTCAGCCAATCGCCCGGATCATCGCCAATGCGGAGACTATTCGCAGCCGTCTGGCGGGTCCGCTCGCTGATGAATACAGCAATTATGCAGCCGATATTGCTTCAGCTGGTGAACATCTGTTAGCGCTGATTGATGATCTGAGTGATCTTGAAGTCGTTGAAGCAGATGATTTCACAACCGCACCCGACCGGATCAATCTGGCTGATGTTGCGCGGCGCGCAGCAGGTATTCTGGGTGTTCGTGCACGGGAACGCGGCATCGCACTGATTGCACCTGATCCCGGCGAAACGCTCGAAGCGACGGCTGAATTTCGCCGGGTTCTGCAGATATTGCTCAATCTGGTTGGCAATGCGATCCGCTATTCGCCCGCAGGTTCGGAGGTTCGAATTGAGCTGGGCATGAATGGAAGTTGCGCTCAGGTGAGTGTGGCCGACAATGGTCAGGGTTTGACAGCTGATCAACAGGCAGCTGTTTTCAATAAGTTTGAACGATTAGGGCGCAGCGGAGATGGCGGGTCGGGGCTGGGGCTTTATATTTCCCGCCGGATCGCGCGGGCTATGGGCGGTGATCTGACGGTCAAAAGCGAACCGGGCGAAGGCGCGCGCTTCGCAATCGAATTGCCGGGCGCGGTATAGAACTCACACGCCCGGCATTTTCAAATCGATTCAATCAACGTTTTTCGACCGGTATATAGTCACGCTGCACTGGCCCAGTGTACAGCTGACGTGGACGGCCAATTTTCTGGCCGGGATCCGAAATCATTTCATTCCACTGTGCTACCCAGCCAACCGTGCGGGCCAGAGCGAACAGCGCGGTGAACATGGTGGTTGGGAAGCCGATCGCTGAAAGGATTACACCGGAGTAGAAATCGACATTCGGGAACAGCTTCTTCTCGATGAAATAGGGGTCATTTAGCGCCATTTCTTCGAGCCGCAGCGCTGTCTCAAACACTGGATCGGTAACTTTCAGCGCGTCAAACACTTCGCGCACGGTCTTCTGCATCACTGTCGCGCGCGGGTCATAGTTCTTATATACGCGGTGGCCGAAACCCATCAGGCGGAATGGATCATTCTTGTCCTTGGCCCGTTCGATATAATGCGGAATCTTGTCAGGCGTGCCGATTTCACGGAGCATGTTGAGCGCCGCTTCATTCGCGCCGCCATGCGCTGGACCCCACAGGCAAGCGATACCCGCCGCGATACACGCAAACGGATTGGCACCTGACGAACCGGCGAGCCGTACGGTCGAGGTGGACGCGTTCTGCTCGTGGTCAGCGTGAAGGATGAAGATCCTGTCCATTGCTTTTTCGACTGCCGGAATCACCTCATATTCCTCCGCCGGAACGCCAAAGGTCATCCGCAGGAAGTTGCCGGTGTAGGACAACGAGTTGTCCGGATGCATGAACGGCTGCCCGATCGAATATTTATAAGCATTGGCAGCAATTGTCGGCATCTTGGCAATCAGCCGGTGGGAAGAAATCTTCCGGTGATCGGGGTCGGAAATATCAGTGCTGTCATGATAGAAGGCAGACAAAGCCCCGACGACACCGCACATGATCGCCATAGGGTGTCCGTCGCGCCGGAACCCCTGATAGAACTGGCGCAGCTGATCGTGCAGCATAGTGTGACGGGTGATCGTCCAAGTAAACTCATCCAGTTCTGCCTGGGTCGGTAGCTCTCCGTTCAACAGCAGGTGGCTGACTTCCATGAAGCTGGAATGTTCGGCGAGCTGGCCGATGGGGTAACCGCGGTGAAGTAGTACCCCTTCTTCGCCGTCGATATAGGTCAACGCGCTTTCGCAGGATGCAGTCGAGGTAAAGCCCGGGTCGAATGTGAATGCACCCGTTTGTGCATAGAGTTTGCGAATATCAACAACATCGGGGCCGCAGCTGCCCTCCAGAACCGGGAGTTCCAGCGAGTTACCGCCAATATCGAGCTTTGCCTGCTTATCCGCCAACGTATTTCTCCTTCAAATTCTATTTCGTGCCCTAAAGGCGGGCCTGCGCGTCAATCCGCGCAAGCGCCTCGTCCCTTCCCAGCAAGACCAGCACATCGAAAATTCCGGGTGAGGTCGTCGTTCCGGTAAGTGCTGCGCGCAGTGGCTGTGCGAGCTTGCCGAGGCCCAGTTCGAGATCATCGGCCATTGCCTTTAAATTGGCCTCGAGCGCCTCGATTGTCCAGTCATTTTCAGACCGCAAACGCGCGGAAATGCTGGCCAGAAGCTGCCTTGACTGGTCGTCGAGCAGCGAGGCTGCCTTTTCGGTCATTGGAAGCGGGCGAACTGCGAACAGAAACGCCGCTCCTTCGGCTAGTTCGAGCATGGACCGGGCGCGGGTCTTGAGGACCGGCATCGCCACTTCGAGCAGGGCGCTATCGGCCGCTGGACCAATAATCTGGGCTGTCAGTTCAGTCAGGCGGGCATCATCGGCTTCGCGTATGTAATGCCCGTTGATGTTTTGCAGCTTTTTGAGGTCGAAGCGCGACGGGCCCTTGCCGACGTCGTTGATGTCAAACAGCGAAATTGCCTCATCACGCGTAATCTCTTCGCGGTCGCCGTGGCCCCAGCCAAGCCGGAGCAAGTAGTTGAACATTGCCTCGGGTAGGATGCCCATCTCGTCGCGATAGGCCTCGACTCCAAGAGCGCCATGGCGCTTGGACAGTTTCGCACCATCTTGCCCGTGAATCAGAGGAATGTGGGCGTATGTCGGATCGCCCCATCCTCCCTCAATTTCGTTCATGGCGCGAATGATCGGCAATTGCCGAAATGCGTTGTTGAGGTGGTCGTCACCACGAATAATGTGCGTGCAGCCCATGTCATGATCATCCACCACAACGGCCAGCATATAAGTGGGCGTCCCATCACCGCGCAGCAGGATGTAATCGTCGATCTCTTCGTTCTTGACGGTCACGCGGCCCTGAACCAGGTCATCGATGATCGTTTCGCCGGATGTCGGTGTCTTCAAACGAATAACGAAGGGCGCACCTTCGGGCGCTTCGGAAGCGTCCCGGTTGCGCCAGCGCCCATCGTAGCGCAGCGGTTGTTTGGCCGCACGCTGCGCGGCGCGCATGTCCTCCAGCTCTTGAGGCGTGGCGTAGCACCGATAGGCATGGCCATTGGCCAGAAGTATCTCGGCAATTTCGGCATGCCGATCGGCGCGCTGAGATTGGAAAACTGTCGGCTCATCATAATCGAGCCCAAGCCAATTGAGGCCATCTAGAATGGCGTCAATCGCCTCCTGCGTTGAGCGTTTGTGGTCCGTATCTTCGATCCGCAAGACCGCCTTTCCGCCGTGATGCCGGGCAAAAAGCCAGTTGAACAGTGCCGTACGGGCGCCGCCAATGTGAAGAAATCCCGTAGGCGAAGGGGCAAAGCGCGTAACAACCTTGTCGCTTGTGCTTGCCATGCCTTTGTAATTCCTTTCCTGTACCGCTTATGCCGGAACCACCGACCCCGATTATACCCATGGGAAGTGGCCCAGAGGATCAGCCGGAAACGCCTGATGTTGCGGTGCAGCGCCAATGGCGCAGCCGCGTCGACTTGTCCAGTATTGCTGATACCATCGAGCAATTCCTCGGCAATGCCGGGTTTGACCGCGGACCCTGGCTAACGGTGGCTTTCGCCGCTGGAATAGCTGCCTGGTTTGCGCTCCCCGCGCCATGGCTCTGGATCGCTGCGATAGGGGCGGCTATGCTGATGGCAATCGCTGTGCAGGCGATCTGGCGCGAATGTGAAAATCGTACACAATTGCGCTTAGGTATGACGGCCTTCGCGCTGCTTTTTGCTGCCGGGATTGCCACCATTTGGGCCCGGTCGGAAATCGTCGGCGCGGAGCCGATTGCGCGGCCGATAATTATGACCTTGAATGCGCGTGTTCTTGGCCGTGATGACCAGCCTGCACAGGACCGCAGCAGGCTAATCCTGGCTATCCGTGATGCGGATACTGGCACCGCGCGCAAGGTGCGGGTCAACGTGCCGCTAAAAAAGGAGGAGGGCGGGCGGCTCATACCGCTCGATCCACGCATCGGTGAGGGTGCGGTCATCCGGTTACAGGCGCGCTTGATGCCGCCGGCAGCACCGATGCTGCCCGGGGCGTATAATTTTGCGCGAACGGCATGGTTTCAGGGGCTTGCGGCGACAGGATCGGTGTTTGGCGAAATTGCAATTATCGATCCCGCTCCTTGTGGTGGCAATTTGAAGAAGCTGCAGCGCAGGTTGTCTAATCATGTTCGTGATCAACTTGGCGGCTCGCCCGGCTCCATCGCCGCGGCCTTTGCAAGCGGAGATAGGGGCGCGATTTCGGTAGCTGACGAGGTGGCGATGCGGGATGCAGGGCTGACCCATTTGCTCTCGATCAGCGGCCTTCATGTCAGCGCTGTGATTGCGGCGGCGTATTTTCTCGCCCTACGCCTGCTTGCGCTGTGGCCTTGGCTTACCCTGCGCGTGCGATTGCCGGTCCTGGCCGCTGCAATCGGTGCGGCCGCGGGCATTGGCTATACGCTATTGACCGGGTCTGAGGTGCCCACGGTACGCAGCTGCGTTGGCGCAGTACTCGTTCTGATCGCTCTGGCTTTGGGACGCGAGCCATTATCGCTGCGGATGCTGGCTGCCGCGGCTCTGTTCGTGCTGTTGTTATGGCCCGAATCGTTGGTTGGGCCGAGCTTCCAGATGAGTTTTGCAGCTGTTCTTGCCATTGTCGCGTTGCATAATGCGGCGCCTGTGCGAGGCTTCCTCGCTCCGCGACAGGAATCCGTGATTCTGCGCGCGGGCCGCGTTGTCTCAATGTTGCTGATTACCGGAATGGTGATTGAAATTGCCTTGATGCCAATCGTTCTGTTTCATTTTCACCGGGCCGGGGTTTACGGGGCCTTTGCCAATGTGATCGCGATCCCGCTCGTCACGTTCATTTCCATGCCGATGATCGCGATCGGACTGGCGCTCGATACTTTTGGGCTTGGTGCTCCGGCATGGTGGCTAACTGGAAAG
>JAHEAW010000067.1 GCA_024642545.1 Erythrobacteraceae bacterium | reverse complement strand
CCTGTGGCCAATCGAACTGGTTGAGGAGCTGGTTGAGCGGGGCTTTCGTGTCATCCGCTATGACAACCGCGATATTGGCCTGAGCCAGAAGTTTGACCAGGCGGGCAAGGTCTCCATCCCCTGGACTGTGATCAAGGCGCGCTTCGGCATCAAGCCCAAAGTCCCTTATACGCTGTCCGACATGGCGGCGGACGGGGTGGGTCTGCTCGATGCACTGGGCATTAAGAAGGCACATATCGTCGGCGCATCAATGGGCGGAATGATCGCGCAGCTTATTGCAGCGGAATATCCCGAGCGGGTCCTGACTCTGACCTCGATCATGTCAACCACGGGCAACCCCAAGCTTCCCGGCGGGACCAAGGAAGCCATCGGGGTGCTCACCAAGCGGCCCGATTCGATGGATGAGGCGACGCTGGTCGAGCATGGGATCAAGGTTGCCCGCACCATTGGCAGCCCGGCCTTCCAGGCCGACGAACAGCTTTTACGCGAAAAGGTCACTACGGGCCTTCGCCGCAGCTTCTACCCCGCTGGCTTGCCGCGCCAACTGGCTGCGATCATGGCCGATGGGTGCCGCCGTGAACGGTTGAAACAAGTCACCGCGCCAACGCTGGTGATCCACGGCGAGGATGATCCTCTGGTGCCTGTTTCAGGCGGGCATGATACCGCCGCGCATATTGCTGGGGCCAAGCTCAGGACCTTTCCCGGCATGGGCCATGATTTGCCGCAGCCGCTGATCGTCCCAATGGCCGATGCGATTGCGGGGCATGCGGCCGGGTCGGATTAGAACGCGCTCCCTCCCTCCAGTTTTTCTTCCACCGGGCCAAGCGCGCGCACCCACTGGCGGTGGAAGACGAGCATGGTGATGGCGGCAAATCCAGCAACCGCGGCGTTGAGAAACCAGAATTTCACTGGGCCGAGTGGTTCATAATAGCGCGCCATCCAGCCTGCGAAGAAAAAAGCGATGCCTGCCGATGCCTTGAGCAGCGCCATCATGGTTGACACGACAGAGGGCGGGGAATCGCGGCTGACCAAGGCAGAGACAGGCGGTTCAATGAAGGCGCCATAGCTGAAATCCTGCAGCACGAAGAAGGTCAGCCACAGGCCCAGCGGAGTGACCGGTAGATTGGCGATGCCTGCTGCAAACAGCCACGCGATCGCTACGCCAGCCATGCCTAGCCCCGCCTTGGTCACATCGCCAATATCGCCGCCGCGCCGTTGCAATATCAGCGATACGCGGTTGCCTAGCCATACTCCGGTAATGGTGGCCAACCCGTCGAATATCCCGATCCAGGTCACTGGCATTTCGAACCCGAATATCGTCCGGTCGACATGCGTATCGGCCCACACATACATGATCCCATAGGCTTGATTGGTCGCGGCATAATAGAGCATATAGGGCACATAGAGCAGCAGCAGGATGGTGATCACGCGCCGCCATTCAGCCCGGGTCAGCTTCACCTTGGGCGCGCGCTCCGCCTTGGCGGCGAAATTATCCGGCGGCAGATGCTTTCGCCCGATCAGATAGGTTGCCAGCGCGATCAGCATGCCAACCCCCGCTGCACCAAAGCCCAAATGCCACGACACGTCTTCGCCCAGCGTACCGATGATCAGCGGGGCCACCAGCGCGCCAATGTTGAGCGTGATCAGATAGATGCCGAAAGCGCGCGTCCGGCGTTCATCCTCCAGCGAATAGAGCGCGCCGACCTGCGCCGCCATATTGCCCAGCAGGCAGCCTGCGCCCAGGATCAGCAAACTCAGCGCCAGCAGGAACAGCGGTTCGAACGCCATTGCCAGATGGCCACATGCCATCAGAATGCAGCCGATCGTGACCGTGCGCGTGCGGCCCAGCCACCGGTCTCCCAGCCATGCCCCGGCGATCGGGGCGACGAAGATCAGCCCCGAATAGATCCCGAAGGTCTGCGCCGCAAAGGCCAGGTCGTCCAGCTTGCCGAAGACGGCTTCCAACCCCCCGCGAAACCCCGCGAGGCCGATCACCTGCGCCGCATGATCGGGCCGCAGCAAATATTTGGTCATATATAGCAGCAGCAGCGCCTGCATCCCGTAAAAGGAAAAGCGCTCCCACATTTCGGTGGTGGCCAGCACTGTCAGCCCGCGCGGGTGCCCGAATAGTTCTCGCTGGTCACCCTGTGGCCGAGAAATTGATGCCATGCATTTGCTCCGCGAACAGGGTTGGATTTGATTTTCCTTCAGGCAGTTACTGTGCTGATGTGCTGCGAGTCCAGTGGCTCCAGGGCCAAAGCGGGGCCAAAGCGGGGCCGCAGCGTTAGAAAATCGTTAATATGGTCCGGTCGGTTGACCTGTACCGGCGAAACTGTGCACACAAGGGGTCTTTATGAGGAAATAGGCTGATGGCATCTGGCAACGCGCTGCGGGACGATCAGATCTGGGGGCATCCCAAGGGCCTTGTCTTTCTGACCTTTACCGAGATTTGGGAGCGCTTTTCTTTTTACGGGATGCGCGGACTGCTGATCCTGTTCATGGCGCAGGAATTGCTTCAGCCCGGGCGGATCGAAAATGTCGCCGGGATGGATACTTTCCGCTCGGTCGTGGAGAGTATATTTGGCCCGCTGTCGACGCAGGCCTTCGCCAGCCAGACTTTTGGCCTCTATTCGGGCTTTGTTTATTTTACCCCCGTCTTTGGCGGGCTGCTGGCGGACCGCTGGCTGGGTTCGCGCAGGACAGTGATGCTGGGCGTTGTTCTGATGACTGCCGGGCATTTCGCGATGGTGTTCGATGCCAGTTTCCTGCTGGCACTGCTGCTGCTGGTGTTGGGGTCAGGCTGCCTGAAGGGCAATATCGCTGCGCAAGTGGGCCATCTTTATCCGCGCGAAGAGGAAGCGCGACGCACCCGCGGTTTCACCATTTTCAGCACCGGGATCAATATCGGAGCGATATTCGGTCCTTTGGTGTGCGGTCTGGTGGCGCAGATTTATGGCTGGCACTATGGCTTTGGCCTCGCGGGGCTGATGATGCTGGTGGCCGCCGCCGTCTACTTTGCCGGGATGCCCTATTTCGCGGCGGAGACGGTCAAACCCAGCGCAGACCAGGCAAGCCCGCACCCGCCGCTAGTCCGGGCGGACTGGCACATGGTAGGACTGGTCTTTTTGGTTGTGTTGATCTCGGAATTCTGGGCGCTGGTCTATGACCAGATGGCGAATACCGGCCTGCTGTTCGTGTCCCAGCGGGTTGCTCTGGAGACGCCGCTGGGCATGGTTCCGGTGCCCTGGTTCGCATCGGAAGATGCGCTTGCCTCGGTGCTGGTGGTTCCGTTACTGATAATCCTGTGGCGGTGGCAGGCGGCGCGGGGGAGCGAGCCTGATGATCTGAGCAAGATTGCGATCGGTTCCGTGATCATGGCCTGCGCGCCTGCCTCGCTGGCGCTGGGTGATTTTCTTGCCGGCGGCGGAAAGGTTGCAATCATCTGGCCGATCCTGGCGTTTTGCTTTTCAGGCTCGGCCTTCATGTGGGGCTGGCCGACCTTGCTGGCGCTGGTATCCCGCCGTGCGCCGGCCCGGATCAATTCGACCATGGTCGCCTGCGTCTATCTCACGGCTTTTATGTCCGGCATTGGTTCAGGAACAATCGCCCGCTTCTATGAACAAATGCCCGCGTGGCAGTTCTTTTTGATGAATGCGGCGACCGTGCTATGCGGTGCTTTGGTAATCGTCATCACGGCACCGTGGCTGCGCAGGCGCATGGATGCGCTGGCGACTGCTGCCGCCTGATTCGCGCTACCAACCGAGCTGTCGCCCGATGAAGATCAGTGCCATCGCGCCCAGAACCGAGGCCAGGCAACCGGCGCGGTGAAATCCGCCTTGCCCGCGGTGGGTCAGCATCCCGGCCAGCAGCGAGCCGCCCATGCCCAGCGCTATGGTCAGCATCCAGTCCATTTCGACCACGCCGGGATAGAACCAGCGGGCCAGTGCGCCAATCACGAGTCCGCTCAACAGCGTGGCAATGATGTTGAGCATGATAGCGACTCCAATGGCGGTAAGTTCGGGACAGATGACAGGGTCTAAATCTAATCACGCGAGCGGGAATTGCGACCGAAAATTTCCCAGCCCGATTCGATTGATTCAAAGCCCCGAAATGCAATTATCCCGCGAAATATTTTTTCGCAGATTCATTTTTGGGCTTGCGCACCAGCGCAGCCAAGCATTTCCCACGCGTCGCGGCGTTGCAGTCAAATAACACACCCCTGCATCGGCTTGGCTGAGGATAGTAAATTCGTATTTACCCTCTTGCGTGAAATGCCCGTGTGATTCACTATCTAGTGGTTAGTATCCGGGGGGCACCTACTAGACCTTGTTACTTGCCTGACTGCGCCGGAACCGCAGAACAGGAAGGATTCGGTCTGGATCAAGGGGCATACGGATCGGCTTGTGGGCAGCTGGGGGATAAGTTTTTCTCCGCTTGACCTGCAAAATTGCTAGGTAGGAGGGATCGCCTGCCGAGTCGAACACAAGTGGAACATCTTTGCCGCAGGGCAGACTGTTCCTGGCACGGACTGAAACGGGGCAGATAATGGATTTCAAAAGCGGGGACGATGCGGTCATGGGGCTCGATTTGGATGGTGATCAAACGGTGGATAGCGCAGCAGATACAGCGGCATCAGCCCCTGCGAATAGCACGCAAAGGCAGGCGGTGAGTATGGAACAGTCAGACAAGGGAACAGACGATCTGGTTGCAGCCAAGGCTGCCGAAGCCATGGGCAGTGCGCTGGCAGCAGTGATCGAAAGCTCGGCTGGTGCTGCAGCAGACAAGGCTGACAGTAAGAAGGTCCGTGATCGCCGCTTCACTGTTGTGACTGACGAATCGCGCGATGCCTTGCTGACTGATTTCGGCAAGGATACGCTGGTTGACCGCTATCTGCTTCCCGGTGAGAATTTTCAGGACCTGTTTGCGCGTGTGGCAGATGCCTATGCCGATGATCAGGACCATGCGCAGCGGCTGTATGATTATATCAGCCGCCTGTGGTTCATGCCCGCCACTCCGGTGCTGTCCAACGGCGGGACCAGCCGCGGCCTGCCGATTTCCTGCTACCTCAATTCCGTGTCGGACAGCCTTGAAGGCATTGTCGGCACATGGAATGAGAATGTCTGGCTGGCATCAAAAGGCGGCGGAATTGGCACCTATTGGGGCAATGTGCGCGGTATTGGCGAGCCGGTTGGCCTTAACGGCAAGACCAGCGGCATCATCCCTTTCGTGCGGGTGATGGACAGCCTTACGCTGGCCATTTCGCAAGGTTCGCTGCGACGCGGCAGTGCGGCCTGCTATCTCGATGTATCGCACCCTGAAATTGAGGAATTCCTCGAAATCCGCAAGCCTTCGGGTGATTTCAACCGCAAGGCGCTCAATCTGCACCACGGTGTGCTGCTGACTGATGAATTCATGGAAGCGGTCCGTGCAGGCGCCAAATTTGATCTCAAATCGCCCAAGACCGGCGAAGTGCGCGGCCAGGTCGATGCGCGCAGCCTGTTCCAGAAGCTGGTCGAAACCCGGCTGGCCACGGGCGAGCCTTATATTGTCTTCTCCGACACGGTGAACCGGATGATGCCCAAGCATCACCGCGAACTGGGCCTCAAGGTTTCGACGTCCAACCTATGCAGTGAAATTACGCTGCCGACCGGGATTGACCATCTGGGCAATGACCGCACGGCGGTGTGCTGCCTGTCCTCGCTCAATCTTGAAAAATGGGACGAATGGAACAGCGACAAGGCGTTTGTCGAAGACGTCATGCGCTTCCTCGACAATGTCCTGCAGGATTATATCGACCGCGCCCCGCCCGAGATGGACCGCGCCCGCTACTCCGCATCGCGCGAACGTTCGGTCGGCCTTGGCGTAATGGGCTTCCACTCGTTCCTTCAGTCCAAGAACCTGCCGCTGGAAGGTAGCATGGCCAAGGTGTGGAACCTCAAGATGTTCAAGCATATCAGCGGCAAGGCCGAAGAAGCCTCGATGCTGCTGGCCAAGGAACGCGGCCCGTGCCCTGATGCGGAAGATATGGGCGCGATGGAACGCTTCAGCTGCAAGATGGCGATCGCGCCGACGGCCTCGATCAGCATCATCTGCGGCGGCACCAGCGCGTGTATCGAACCGATCCCGGCCAATATCTATACGCACAAGACGCTGTCCGGCAGCTTTGTGGTCAAGAACCCCTATTTGCAGAAACTGCTCGCTGAAAAGAGCAAGGATTCGACCAATGTGTGGAATTCGATTCTGGAAAAAGGCGGCTCGGTCGCCCATCTCGATTTCCTCACCGCAGAGGAGAAGGCGGTCTACAAGACCAGCTTCGAAATCGACCAGCGCTATCTGCTCGAATATGCCGCCGACCGCGCGCCGTTCATCGATCAGGCGCAAAGCCTGAACCTGTTTATCCCGGCTGATGTCGACAAATGGGATCTGGCGATGCTCCACTTTCAGGCATGGGAAAAGGGCATCAAGTCGCTCTATTACCTGCGCAGCAAGAGCGTGCAGCGGGCCGGTTTTGCCGGCGGCGTGGAAGCGGATAATACCGCCGATCTCGCCAAGATTGAGCTGGTCGCAGGATCGGGAGAACAGACCGATTACGAGGAATGCCTGAGCTGCCAGTAATGGAAGCTGGGCCTACTATTTGAACCAAGATTTAGTCCACCGGAGCCACCACATGTCGTTGACCGAGAGCCGCAAGACCTACAAGCCCTTCGAATATCCGTGGGCCTATGATTTCTGGAAACGGCAGCAG
This sequence comes from Erythrobacteraceae bacterium, assembly GCA_024642545.1. Classification (GTDB taxonomy): domain Bacteria; phylum Pseudomonadota; class Alphaproteobacteria; order Sphingomonadales; family Sphingomonadaceae; genus Allopontixanthobacter. Next base: position 5,799 of record JAHEAW010000067.1, on the reverse strand, counting down.
CAGATCCACTGGATGCCCGAAGAAGTGCCACTGGGCGAAGATTGCCGCGACTGGGCGCAGAACCTGTCCGATCATGAACGTAATCTGCTGACCCAAATCTTCCGTTTCTTCACCCAGGCCGATGTGGAAGTGCAGGATTGCTATCACGAAAAATACGGCCGCGTGTTCAAACCCACAGAAGTGAAGATGATGCTGGCCGCTTTCTCCAATATGGAGACGGTGCATATCGCGGCTTACAGCCACTTGCTTGATACCATCGGCATGCCCGAAAGCGAATATGGCATGTTCCTCGAATATGAGGAGATGAAGAACAAGCACGATTATCTGCAGGAATTCGGAGTCGACAATGACGAGGATATTGCCCGCACGCTGGCGATGTTCGGCGGCTTTACCGAAGGGCTGCAGCTGTTCGCCAGCTTCGCCATGTTGATGAACTTTCCGCGCTTCAACAAGATGAAGGGCATGGGACAGATCGTCAGTTGGTCTGTGCGCGATGAAAGCTTGCATTGCGAAGGGATCACCCGCCTGTTCCACGCCTTCACGCAGGAACGCGATTGCCTGACCAAGGCGGTCAAGGAAGACATCATGGACGCCTGTCAGAAGACGGTGCGGCTGGAAGATGCCTTTATCGATCTGGCATTTTCCGATGGCCCGGTGCCAGGGATGACGGCCAAGGAAATCAAGCGTTACATCCGCTATATCGCCGATTGGCGCCTCAGCCAGCTGGGCCTGCCCAGCATCTATATGGTGGAAGACCACCCGCTGCCGTGGCTCGCACCGCTGCTCAACGGGGTGGAACACGCCAACTTCTTCGAAACCCGCGCAACCGAATATTCCAAGGGCGCCACCCGCGGCAACTGGCAGGACGTGTGGAGCAGCTTCGACAAACGCCAAAGCGCCAAGAAGGGCGAAGCCGTGGCGAATGACGCCGCCGAAGATGACGGCCCAGGGCTGTTCGGCGACGATGCAGCCGGGAGTGTGGCGGCGGAGTAGGATGCGTTTGCTATCGAGCCGAAATGTTGACTTGGCGGAGAAAAGAGGACAGATCTTGTTTTGTTCCAAATCAACGAAGGCCGATGTATGTTAGACCCATCTGGAAATCCATCGGCTGGCTCAGAGCTGTTGCGGACTGCAGGCACCAAGAAATTCGGAACGATCCTTGCGGATCCGCCATGGCAGTTCCAAAATCGAACCGGCAAGGTCGCACCTGAGCATAAGCGCCTCAACCGATATGCAACAATGCAGCTAGAGGACATATGCGCGCTTCCAGTCGAGGATATCGCAGCCAATCCTTCGCATCTGTATATGTGGGTGCCCAATGCCTTACTGCCTGATGGTTTGAAGGTGATGGACGCATGGGGTTTCCGCTACGTCTCAAACATCGTCTGGCACAAAATCCGTAAAGATGGCGGTAGTGATGGGCGCGGAGTTGGATTCTATTTTCGCAACGTGACCGAACTCCTGCTGTTCGGGGTTCGTGGCAAGAATGCACGCACGCTTCAGCCGGGGCGCAGCCAAGTGAATATGCTACAAACCCGCAAACGTGAGCACAGTCGCAAGCCGGATGAGCAGTACAAGCTAATTGAGGAGTGCAGTTGGGGACCGCGCATCGAGTTGTTTAGCCGCGGCGCGCGCAATGGTTGGAATGTCTGGGGCAATCAGGCCGACGATAGCTACAAACCAGATTGGAAAACCTACAGCTACAATAGCGCGGCAGCGATCCCAGCCGAATGACAACGGATCATCTCGTTCCGGCGGATATCGCGGAACTCTATGAAGTGCACGAATGGCGAAATGCGGTAGGAATTCTGCAGACTGCTTGTCCTGCCGAATGGACCGAGATCCAGTTCGCTCTACGCAAATTTAGGTTACTGCGAAGCGAGGTGCAAACTGCTGGCGGCAGCCGCTCCTCAATCGTGGAGCGACTTGAGCGACCGCTGAAGGATGCCGGCTGGGTCGAGAAACAGTTTGCAACCGCGATTGTGGTTGACGGAGTCCAGCGAGAATCACCGACCCATGCCGTCGATTGCTTCAAAGGCCGTGTCGCGATTGAAGTTGAATGGAATAACAAGGATCCATTCTATGATCGTGACCTCAACAATTTTCGATTGCTGTTCGACCTGCAGGTGATTGACGTCGGCGTCATTATCACCAGGTGTTCTGAATTGCAGGCAATCTTCAACGAACTTGGACGCGGGGCCAGTTTTGGCAATTCGACTACACATATGGGTAAACTTCTGCCGAGACTTCGCGGTGGATCGGGCGGCGGTTGCCCGATAGTAGTATTTGGCATCAGCCCCGAACTTTATGTTCAAGACAAGTTGATCTAGTCCTCTCCCGCACTATCAAAGTGCCAACCACCTTCCTCGCCTTCGGCATAGACAAGATGCTGGCCGAGGCGGGCAGACGCGGCGCTGTCCTACATCGCTGCGCGCGTAGTAGAGGGCGGACATGGCTGCTTTCATCGCCCAACCTTGCGCGCTGTCCGCCCGCGCCCACCAGCTGCTCAGGGATGCGCCGCGTGCCCGGACTTTTTCACTTCAGGACCGTGTTCCATGTGTTCCATATTGTAGGAATTGCCGCCTGTGGGGCAGGGCGGTTGCTCGTCCGGCACCGGTGCCTGATTGCCCAGCTGCCGGGGCAGGGCGCTGGCTGCTGCTTCTGTGCGGCCAGCAGCCACATCACGCCGCGCTCGATCACCTGCACCGCCACTGCAACAGCATGAGGGCGGCGATCAAGACGGGATCGCTGGCGAGCCGCATTATCGCTGGCAGGCGGCTCCCTCTCTTCCCTTCCTCTCCTGTTCGTGCAAGACATACGACCGCGTCGCATCGCCGGGCCGCTTTACGGGAGATTGCATCGATGGGAGTTGGGCTCGGGCGCCGCGCGCGTAATCTGGAAGAAGTCGCCATCAATATGGCGGCGCTGGCCAGCGTTGTTCCGCAGCATTTCCGTCCGCTGGAGCCGCAGGGGGGCGATGTCTTTATCGCTTGCTGGGTCAAGAGCGGCACCACCATGATGCAGCAGATGTTTCACCAGCTGCGCAGCGGCGGGCATATGGATTTTGACGATATCAGCCGGATGACCCCGTGGGAGGACAGCGCGCCGGTGATCGATCATGATATCAACCACCCGCAAGGCTGGGGACCGCGCGGCTTCAAGACGCACCGCGAATATGAACGGCTGCCAGCGGGGATGCGTTATGTCGTCACGCTGCGCGATCCCAAGGAAACCTATGTTTCGGCGCACCGCTTTTTCAGCGACTGGCTGTTTGATGCAGGGACGATCTCGCTGGAGGAATTCCTGCCGCTCTGGCTGCGCGGCGGCCCCAACGGATGCGATTATTTCACCCATCTGTTAAGCTGGTATGCGCGGCGTAATGACCCCGCCACCTTGCTGACCACCTACCACTGGGCAGTAAAGCACAAGCGTACGATGATTGCACGGCTGGCGGCATTTCTGGAAATTGACCTGACCGATGATCTGGCTGCGCTGGTGGAAGAACGCACCTCGCGTGCATTCATGTATACGCATAAGGACAAGTTTGATGATGCGATGATGGTGGCCGCCTTTACCGCGAAGCTGGGCAGCGGCGGGCATTACGAAACAACCAAGGTTCAGGCGGTCGGGAGCGACAGCAAGGATTTGCCTCCGGCCATCGCCGCGCAGATCGACGCAATGTGGGCTGAGCGCGCGGCACCGATAACTGGCCATGCCGATTTTGCCTCGCTCGCAGCCGAAGTGGAGCGCTGATGCGCGCAATGGTCTGGCCAACTGGCGGCAAAGGTTGGTATGAGCGGGTATGGAATTTCTGACCAGCAATTTATGGATAGATTTTCTGGTGTCGATCAACCTGGCTAGCTTTGCTTCCTTCGGGATCGACAAGAAGCTGGCAGAGGCACGCTTGTGGCGGATTTCCGAACCGGCCTTGCTAGGGTGGGCGCTGATCGGCGGGACACCGGGCGCTTATGCCGGGCGCGCTTTCTTTCGTCACAAGACGCGCAAGAAGCATTTTGCCAATGAACTGCACGGCATCGCCTTGTTTCAACTGGTTGTGATTCTGGCGGTATTGGCGTGGCGATCAGTGAATTAGCTTGCGCCTTGGGGTACAGAAGAGGTTTGTTAACCCTCTCTTGCTAAAGCATTTCCCATGTTCGGGCCGAAGATCACCACCGTCTTTACCAGCCGCTGGAAAGCCCTGTGGTGGGCTGCCGGGATCATGATGACCGCTTATTGCAGCGTGCCATCGCCCGATCAGACTGCATCCGATCCCGCCTCTGCCAGTCAGCACCAGCAAACGTCGGCTGCCCATGCGCAAAAGCCGTGGTGGGCGGTGGACAAGAAGTCCAATAGCTTCACGCCCGGTTAAGTGCACCATCCGCTATGGCGGTCTGCGCCCCATTTGCTGCTCGCGGCATGGCTGGCCAGCATTGTATCGAGCAGCCAGTCATCGTTGCCATCGGGCAAGCTGCGTTTAAGCTCGCGCAGTTCGCGGCCATAAGTGTCGCGTGGGGGATCATCCCCCCCGCTCATTGTGAACGGACCCCGGTTGAGCCAAGCCAATAAGGCTGCCCGCGCTTGCAATGCCTTGGCGCTTTCTGCCGGGCATTCACCTTTCAGTTCCGGCGCGTTGTAATCGCTCATTCGGATCCGCCGCCCGTTTGGGGGGTAGCCGATCGCGATCGTGTCTCCGTCGATCACGCAGGCCTGTGACCGGCCTTCCCCGCACAGAGTGAAATGATGTGTTTCTGCCTGCCATGTGCCGCCCAGCGTTGGCTGCTCGATCAGCCACAAGGCGCCGCCGAGGATGACGATCAGCCACAGCCACGGGACAGCGCGCCGCCAGCCGGATGGGCGGCGCGAGTGGGAGGCGCGGAAATGGGGACGGCGTGCCATGCGCTACCTATCGCGCAAAGCGCAGGTACAGGCTAGCGCGAACCAGTGCACCAGTTGCGGCGGTGCCCGGTCCAGCGTTCCGCCAGGCCTTCTGTCACCAACTGTTCGCCCAGCGAACGGCCGCCGCGCGTCACCACGCGCAGTTTGCGGCCATAACGGTCTTCGTCCCGCTCAACCTGCACCAGATCGAACGCCCCCTGATTAAGCAGCGCGATAAAACGTTCGGTGGCTTGTTCGCCAAGCTTTAATTCGAAGCTGCAGTCAGGCGAGGAAATCTCCGGTGTATTGATATCGGCAACGCGGACTTTTTCGCCCTTGAACCACAGCGTATCCCCGTCAACGACGCAGCTATAGCGTGCGCCTGTTCCGCAGCGGGAAAAATGTGTGCTGAACGGATCGGCTGCCAGGGTCTGACCTGAGAAAACCGCAGCTGAGCTTACAGGCGGGCCATCAAAGGTGAACACAGCAACAAAAGCCGCCAGCGGAAGCGCTACCAACAGGACGGCAAAGGCGGAAATACCGGTGCGATTGCGGCGCTTAAAGGGCAGGATATTGGACTTACTTGTATGATTTCGGTGCATGCGAACAAGCTATCGCAAGGCTATCGCCAAAACATTAAGGGCAAACGCGTGGTCTTCGCCACTTTTCACGGCCTTGCAGAGCCGCTAAGCGCGCGGGCACGAAGCGCAAGGAAACCCGCGATGAGCAACGCCGACGACACTATCAATCTTGCCAAGGCTGAGACGTTGATCGAGGCGCTGCCCTATTTCCAGCGCTACAAGGGCCGCACCTTCGTGGTGAAATATGGCGGCCATGCGATGGGTGATCCCAAGGCTGCGCGGGAATTTGCCGAAGACATCGTGCTGCTCAAAGCAGTCGGGATCAATCCGGTAGTGGTGCATG
>JAHEAW010000066.1 GCA_024642545.1 Erythrobacteraceae bacterium | reverse complement strand
CCCATCTCGAACTCGGCCGTGAAACCGGACTGCGCCGATGGTACTAACGCTCAAGCGTTGGAAGAGTAGGTCGTCGCCAGGCATTGTAGCCAGTGAGTGTGCAGGAAATAACCCATTCGCATTGTTTGTTGGCCTCAGGCGCCGGCAGCCGCTCCGCGGCTTAGGTTGGTCGCGCAATTTCCGCGCCGGCCTGCCGGCCTTGCGAAGCTAGATGCTTCGGAGGCGCTAGCCAGTGGCCTCATGAAAGCCCCTTACTAGCGGTCAGGCATTCGGTCTTAACGCGGGGTGGAGCAGTCCGGTAGCTCGTCAGGCTCATAACCTGAAGGTCGTTGGTTCAAATCCAACCCCCGCAACCACCGTTTTTCTGCAACCACCGGTTAGCTTAATAGACCCATGCAGGTTAATTTGACTGCCCCACTGTCTTCAGTGGGGTTTTTGGTGTTGGCGCAGCCTGGTAATGGCTCAAACCGTGTTCGGCGGGGGACGCAGGCCAATCTTGGACTTGCGGCCTGCAAGTTACTTGCTGGCGGCAGTCATCGAAATCGTGATCAAACTCCCAAAGGTGGCCAAAAATAAGGCTTTTGCGCATTGGCTATGGTTCCCTATAGTGCTTGGCACGCATGTGGGGGCATTGCTTGGAATGAAGGGCGCGATAGACGGCAGAAGGGCAGTGGCCGATGGCCAAGTTCTGTCGGTGCGCCTATTCGGCACATTCCATCTAAGTGACCAGAACAACACAGAGATTCTGGTCAGTAACCGCCGTGCCAAGGCGCTCCTTGCAATGCTTTGCCTTGCTCCGGGTGAAACTATTGAACGCGCGCAAATCAGCAAATTGCTGTGGCCTGGACGATTCGAAGCGCAGGCGCGGGCCAGTTTGCGGCAGTGTCTGCTCGCGCTCGGCAAGTTGGTCGAACCGCTTGGAGGCAGTGTGCTCGATGTAAGCCGGACGAGGGTGTGTCTGGTGCCCGGGCATATCATCAGCGACCTTGACCGGCTCGAAGCGGCGTTGGAGCAAGACCGGACAGCAGATGCCTGCGCCCTGCTGATGGAAACTGGTGCCAAGCCTTTGCTCGATCAGATCCGCTTCTCCGGGGCCTTTGAACAATGGTTGGAAATCCGCCGTGCGCAGATTGAATGCCGGATCGAAACGGCGGTGCATCACGCGCTGCGGCGGCTTGAACACGTCGGGCGGGATGAAGAGCGCACCGATTTACTGGAGGCATGGAAGCTGCGCGATCCCGATGCAGCACACAAGGCCGCGATCCGCAGGCATGAAGGGAAGATCCGGCTCGCCGTACTGCCGTTCGAGCAAATCGATTCGGTCGGCGGGCGGCTATTTCTTGCTGATGGGGTGGTGGAGGAATTGATCACCACGCTGGGCAAGGTTCCGCAATTGCTGGTTACCGGACGGACATCATCGTCGCACTTCCGCGATTCAGAACTTACTCTTCCGGACATTGCCGCTGCGCTCGATGTTACCCATCTGGTTGAGGGAACCGTCCAGCGCCATGCGGATAAGGTGCGGGTCCATGTCCGCCTCATCGACGGCGAAACCGGCTTTGAAAGCTGGGGTTTTCACTATGACGGAAGCCTGGAGGATATCTTTGTCTCGCGTGAGCATGTCGCCCGGGCCGCGACAGCCGGCCTATGCGAAGCGCTTGGTGTCGAGGTGGCCGTACCGCAAACCCGCAGTATGACCGATGACCGTGAAGCCTATGCTTTGTACTTGCAGGGCTGTGCACTCACGGTTCGGGCGATTGGCGAGGGTGTTCTATCGAAGGCCATCGAACTGCTTGAAAAGGCGCTGGAACGTGATCCCGCATTTGCCGAATGCTGGACTGCCTTGGCGGAGGCACATGTTTATACCGCGGTCTATACGCCCTGCCTTGAACGGATGGCGCAGTCTGAAAAAATGGCCGAATGCGCCCACCGGGCGATCGAACTGGCACCTGATCAGGGCCATGCGCGGTCCATGCTGGCGATCCATAAGTGGACGCAGAACGATATTGTCGGCGCGATCGATCTGGCGCTGGAGGCTTATCGACTTGAACCCAAAAACTCCGACGTTTGCGTCAGGCTTGGGTCTTTCCTGCTGTACATCGGCCGCAGCAAGCAGGCCCTGCCGTACATTCAGGCGGCGATTGAACTCGATCCGGTTCACGGCCGCAATTATTCGATGCTGTGTGCGGCCTATCTCAATCTGGGTCAGGTTGATCCAGCGATTGAGGCTGGGCAGAGAATGGTCGACCTTGGCTTCCCGTCAATGTGGCTGGCTGCGGCCACTGCGGCGAGCGGCGAAAGCGAAAAGGCGGTCGAGCAGTATCAACAGACCCGGCTACTCATGAACAGTGTGATCTTCGCCCCGGCAGGAACGGCACCGATGGCGCCGGAGATGATGGAGGCCTATTGGACGATGGCGGCAAAGGGCCTGTATAGCGGCATGGAAGAGGACCGGCTGGCGTATTGCCAGGTGCTCGACATGCTCTACGCTACTTTGCCGGACCGGGCCGATTCCACCATTGTCCTGCCGTCGATCTGGCTCGGCTATCCCGAGATGCTGTTCAAATCACTGGGGGAACAGGTTACTCCGGCGAATTTCTTTGGCCTGATGTCGCTGTGGACTGACACGCCGCATACCCGCCGTATCCGCGAGCATCCCGAGTTCATGGCATTTGCCCGCAAGATCGGGCTGGTGGCCGCGTGGGAGAAATATGGCTGGCCCGACATCATGCCAGCGTCGCCAGAAGTTGCGGCAGCCCTCAAGCAGGCAAAAATGGTCAAGGTTTGACGTTTTATTCACGCTGGACCGGTTGACGAGCGCGCCAGCGCAGCCGCATTAACAACCTCGCAAAATTAGATGAAGAGGCACCGTCACGGACGGCACGGGGCGGGGGATCTGTGCCGTTTTATCGAAACGATGCCTGACCGTCTGTTTACAGGCCGCGCGCCTGATGGGTTCGATGGGAGCACTCAAATGGTAAAAACAGCTAATTTTCGCGGTGCAGTCGCAGTCGCAATGCTGGCGCCGCTGGCCGCCTGTGGCAGTGCACAAGACGCCGCACCAAAGATCGATACAGCAGCTGTAGCGAGCGAGGTGAAGAGCGACATGCAAACGATGGTCGCTGCCTTTAATGCGCATGATGCCGAAGGTGCTGTCGCGCTCGACGGCCCGGATTTTGTGGGCATGTTCCACGGGATGGCCAATGTTGTTGGCGCAGACCAGGATCTTGCAGTTACGAAGGAGCAGACTGCTGATCCAGCGGCTAAGGTCACTGTCTCTGCTGAGCAGGTCGACGTGGCAGATGCCGGCGATATGGCGCTCTACACCGCCAGTTATGTCTTTGATTTTACAAATCCAGCAACCAAGAAGCCGGCCACTGAATACGGCAATTGGGTGCTTGTTTTCAAGCGGCAGCCTGATGGCTCCATGAAGCTTTATCGCAGCGTTGTGTCGGACACGCCTGCGCCAGCAGCAGCGGAGGGTTGACCGCATCAAGCTTGGCCCTGGACCGGGGCCTGACCTCGTTACCCGGCAGACGGTGCTGCGACCCAACCGCCTGCCGGGTAACATTGTGAGGAAAAGCAAGAGGTGGCGGCATGACGATTGCACCATTAGCCCGCGATTTTTCCGCTTTGATTGCGGCCGGCAGAGCCGAGGTCGCCGCCGAAAAATACTGGGCCGACAATGTCATCACCATCAACCCGGACTGCGGCGGAGAACAGGCAAATGCTGTGTGCGGATATGCTGATGCGCGCAGCAAGCTGGATGGCTGGCTGGAACAAAACGCCGTCCACGATGTGGCGGTTGATGGACCTTTCATCACAGGCAATCACTTCGCCTTGTTCATCGACATGATGATCACTCGCAGAGAGACTGGCGAATGCCGCCCGTTCAGCGAAATTGCCGTTTACACAGTAGAAGGCGGCAAGATCACCAAGGAGCGCTATTTTTATGATCAGCAGGCTTGAGCTAAATTTTGGGATGCCGTCGTTCTGCGCAGCGACAATACCGGCAGGCGCCAGCGGCGCGCGTGCCATCAGCCGTGCACGGGCGTTCGCCTGGTGAGAAGCGACCTCTCGGGCCGTGTTGTCATCGTTGATGGGGCAAGTAGCGGAAGTGTGGACGGGCCGGCGGCGGGTAGGCGACTGTGTTCCAGCAATATGCTGATGCGCTGGGCACTGCGCTGGCAAAAGGGCAGCGTAACAGCCAATTGATACGATGTTGTCAGCACTTGATTGACGCTGCGCTGGCAAAATGATCGTCACCCACTACATAGCGGCTGCATGAGCAAGGATGACGACTCTCTGCCGGTTTGCGTGGCGGCGCTGTATAAATTCGCGCCCATGACCGATCTGCCTGCGCGACGTGCCGCACTCACGCAGCTCTGCGAGCAGCATGCGACGATGGGGACTTTGCTGATTGCGCGCGAAGGTATCAACGGTACAATTGCCGGGAGCGATGCCGGCATCGCGGCCGTGATCGAAGGCGTTCGCGGCCTGGCGGGTTTTGCTGATCTGGAGGTCAAATTCTCCCGCGCACAAGTGATGCCGTTTCGCCGGATGAAGGTGCGGTTAAAGCGGGAAATTGTTACTATGGGGCAGCCGGACATCGATCCGCTGGCGCAAGTGGGGCATTATGTCGCGCCGCAGGACTGGAACGCGCTGATCAGCGATCCGGACACTATCCTGATCGATACCCGCAATGATTATGAGACTGCCATTGGTACGTTCAAAGGCGCGATTGACCCTGACCTCAAGACATTCCGCGACTTTCCCGCCTGGTTCCGGAGCGAGCGGGAGCGGCTGCTGGGGCAGGGAAAAGCGCCCAAGGTCGCGATGTTCTGCACAGGTGGAATTCGCTGCGAAAAATCGACCGCGTTCCTCAAGGCCGAAGGGATCGATGACGTATTCCATTTGCAGGGCGGTATTCTGAAATATCTTGAGCAAGTGCCGACAGCAGACAGCCTGTGGGAAGGCGAATGTTTCGTATTCGATCAGCGCGTGACCGTAACGCAGGATTTGCAGCCCGGCACTTATCACCTGTGCCATGCCTGTCGCCGTCCGATTACAGCTCAGGATATGGCCTCTGAGCTTTACGAAGCAGGGGTCAGTTGTCCGGCTTGCCATGCAGAAAAAAGTGAGGCGCAGCGGCGCGGCTATCGTGAGCGGCAAAAGCAGGAGCGCAAGGCAGCAGCCCAGGGCGCGGCGCATGTGGGTGCACAATTGCCGAAATGAGTGTGCGCCCGGTTCTCTACAGTTTCCGCCGCTGCCCCTATGCCATGCGCGCCCGTCTGGCGCTGCTGATCAGCGGCACAATCTGCGAACTGCGCGAGGTGAAGCTTTCCGCCAAGCCCGAAGCGATGACCGCGATTTCCGCCAAAGCGACCGTTCCGGTGCTGCAACTGGCCGATGGAACTGTGCTGGATGAAAGCCTTGATGTGATGCGCTGGGCGCTTACGCAGGCCGATCCGGAAGGCTGGCTGGACCGGGCCGATGAAGCACTGATTGCAGGCAATGACGGGCCGTTCAAATTTCACCTCGACCGCTATAAATACAGCGCGCGATATGATGATAGCGACCCGCTGGTGCACCGCGCTGCGGCCGCGCAGATAGTGGGCGATCTCGAAATGCGGCTTGCCCGGTCTGCCAATCTTTCAGGCGCGCAGCGCGGTTTCACCGATATGGCGATCATGCCGTTTATCCGTCAATTTGCTGCAACTGATCGCGCCTGGTTTGCTGCTCAGAGCTGGCCCCATGTGCAGCGCTGGCTGGAGCGTCATCTGACGGCGCCGCTGTTCAAGCAGGCCATGATCAAACTGAAGCCCTGGACTGCCGGTGATGAGCCGGTTCTTTTCCCTGACCGATCAGGCGGTTGACGCGGCGCTTTCGCGCACTTGGCGCAGGAAGCTATCGACCTGATTGCGCAGCGTGGCGGCTTGTCCTTCAAGATCAGTCGCTGACCCCAGCACCTGCGATGCCGCAGCGCCCGTCGCCAAGGCGGTTTCGCGCACCTTGGTGATGCTGGCGGATACTTCGCCGCTGCTGCGTGCCGCCAGATCTATACTGCGCGCGAGATCCTGGCCGGCGACCGATTGCTGGTCGACGGCTGAAGCTATGGAAATTGCGGTCGTTTCAAGCTGTTCGACCTGCTCGCCAATCTGGCGCAGTGCCTTGACGCTGTCATGCGTCGAATCCTGCATCGCACGGATCTGCCCTGCAACCTCCTCGGTCGCGCGGCTGGTCTGTGCCGCCAGTTCCTTCACTTCGCTGGCCACAACTGCAAACCCGCGGCCAGCTTCCCCGCCGCGCGCCGCTTCGATGGATGCGTTCAGCGCCAGCAGATTGGTGCGCCGGGCGATTGACTGGATCAATTCGACAATCTGACCGACCTGTGCTGCGCTGTCTGACAAAGTCGACATTTTGACGTCGGCCAGATCAGCGGATTCCGATGCTTGCCGCGCGAGTTCGGCAGAGGTTGCCGCTTGTCGGCTGATTTCCCCAATCGACATGGCAAATTCATCGCTTGCAGCTGCTGCCGCTGTCGCCCCGGAAGACGCCTCCTGCATCGATTTCGCCACGCGGCCAGCCTGATCCGAGGACATTTCGGCGGATTTTTGCATCGCGCTGGACGTCGCTTTGAGCTGGCTTGAAGCAGCCGCCACACCGCTGGCAACTTCGCCGACGGTTTGTTCAATCCGGTTCGCCAGATCGGCCATAAGCTGCGCCCGCTCGCTCTGATGAGTTTCGCGTTCGCGTTCAGCTTCGACTTGCAGTTGCAGTTTGATCTTGGCCTCTTCGATCTTTTCTGCCGACAGTTTTTCGTAATGCCAGGCAGCGCGGCGAAACACATCCAGCGCGCGGGCCATGTCGCCAATCTCGTCGGCGCGGTCCTCATACGGAACATCGATATGCTTATCGCCGGTCGACAACTTCTTCATCGAGGCGGTTAGCAGGCCGATCGCCTGCGAAATATCGCGAGAAAGGAACCGCGTCCCCAATGCGCCAATTGCCGCCCCGCACAGACCAATGAGTCCGAAGATCGCAAGAAAAGCATAGAAGAAAGCAAATCCGGCAGATTCGCTGTCATCGCTGGCGGCTTGCAGCCGGGTTGCCAGGCTATCTGCCTGATTGGCCAGTTCATCGCCGCCGGATACCAAAGATCTTATATCTGACTGTGTCAGCGGTTCGCTATTGGCTCCAATCTGGCGGGCAAGGCGGCTGATTGTCTCAATCGAGGCTGGTTCAAGGATCAGGCCGTGACCCTGAAGCCCGCCGACAAGCACTTGGGACTGTCTGATTGCGACCTGCGCCTTGTCCAGGTCAGCAGGTGTGCGGGTCATGACATACCGTTCGGAGGCGTCATGTGCCTGCGTCAGACGGGTCACCAGCTTGGCAGCTTGCAAGGTCGCAGCGGCCATCTGATCATGGGTTTCGTAGCGGGAGGAGAGCTGCTGCATGCCAAGTATCATCGCCAGCGCAGCGAGCACGAGGACCGTGAAGTTGGCGATTGAGAAGATCTTGATCTTGTCAGTGACCGATAGATGCGCGAACCGGGCATTTATGGCAAAGGCGCGCGGCTGGCTGGCCGCTGGCGCTGAATGCTGCTTTGGCTGGCCGTCGGGATGCAGCGCGGCACCATCGTCATTATGCGCCCACGTGAGTTCGTCGTTAAGATTGTCAAGCGCGCTCATGCTGCCTGGATCCCTTCATCGCCTTGTTCAAAATCGGTCCCTAGCGCCGGACCTAGCAAATGCTGCTTGATTTCACTGGCGGGCATGGCCCGGAAATACAGCCATCCCTGGATCTGATCGCAGCCGGCGGTGCGGACCAGATCGGCCTGCGCCTGCGTTTCGACGCCTTCCGCCGTGACATCCATTTTCATCGCCCGGGCCATTGAAATGCTCGACAACATCATCGCGCGGGAGCTTTCATTGCCTGCTGAATCGACCACCAGTGAACGGTCCAGCTTGAGTTTTTCGAAGCGGAACTGGCGCAGGAATCCGATCGAGGCATAACCAGTGCCAAAATCATCGAGCACCACACTGACGCCGAAGCCGCGAATTATGTCGAGACTACGTTCAGCCACCACCGGATCCAGCACGAGGCAGGTTTCGGTCACTTCCAGCTCCAGCCGTTCGGGCGGAAAGCCAATTTCTTCGATGATATTGCCAAGCTGGATTGGAAATTCAGGGTTTCGCAGCTGCGCTGCCGAAATATTGACCGATAATTTGATCTTATCCCACCCAAGCGCATCACGGCAAGCCTGCCGCAGGACCCATAGGCCAATCGCATTGATGAGCCCGGATTCCTCAGCCACCGGAATGAATATATTGGGGCCGACCGGTTTGCCGTCAGGACGTTCCCATCGGACCAGCGATTCGACGGCAACCACTTCGCGGGTGCGGGCATCCACCAAGGGCTGGTAATGGACGCGGAACTGGTTGGCGATCAGCGCTTCGCGCAATTCGCTATCCATATTTCGGATCGCCTCGAGATTGCGATCAAATTCGGTCCGGAACCAGCTGCAGCGCATTTTTCCGCTACGCTTGGAGACATACATTGCCACATCGGCGCGGCGCAGCAATTCTGACGAGGTGATCGGCTCTTGTCCGTCATATTTTGACAGGCCAATGCTCGCGCCAATCACGATCCTGCGGTCTTCCACGCAAATCGTCTGGCTGAGACGGTCGATCAGACTGCGGCACATTCCTTCGAGGATTGTGCCTGCCAGCGGGCCTGACATGGTGATCGAGAATTCATCGCCACCAAGGCGGTATTCACGCGCTTCGTTGCTGCACACTTCGCGCAGCATTGTTGCCACTTCCTTGATCACCTGATCGCCGACCAGATGACCGTATAGATCATTGACCATCTTGAACCCGTCAAGATCGATGACAGCCATCGCCAATTCGGTGTTTGCACGAATGGCGGCCTGGGCATCACGGTGCAGCGCACGGCGGTTGGGCAACTGGCTGAGACTGTCCGTCATTCCCAAGCTTTCCAACCGGTCAATGCTGCGCAGACCAATCCGGCACAGCAGCGCCGCGGCCACCGCATAAATCGCGATTCCGGAAATGATCAGGGCAGAGGCGGGGACTATTGCTACCTTGGTACTAACCAGCAGCAGCGTGGTGATGGTCAGGAATATCAGTGTCAGCACCACCATGGGGCCAATCACCAAAACCCTTGGCCGCAGGCCAGTCAATATCCGAAATCGCTTCACCTGTGCCCCCGGTAAAGCAGGCGTGCGGCCTGCATATCCTGCACCTAGCGGGTTTCGGCTAATGAACGGTTAAGTCATGATTTACCGTGCCGAAATGTGCAGTTTTGACTTTGCTTGAAGTTGCGGCCGTTTGGCCGAATGGCCTAGCGCGCGGGTATAGAGCCCCCGCATGGTCGGCGCTGGTTCGAACAGTTCGGTTCGCCCGACCGGTGTTTCGCCCGCGCCGAGCATCAAAAGTCCGTCTGGTGCGATAGCTTGCGCCAGCCGCCGAAACGCCTGCGCGCGGATGGTGCCATCGAAATAGAGCAGCACATTGCGGCACAAGATCAGATCATAGCGCTGCAGATCCGCTATCGGATCAAGAATATTGCCGACCTTGAAGCGAACCATCTTGTGCAATTTGGGGCTTACTTGCCAACCTGCCGCAGTACCGGTGAAATGGGCGATCATTTGCGCCACACCTAGTCCGCGCTGAATTTCAAACTGGGTATAGCGGCCCTGCTTGGCGGCTGCGATTGCCTGAGTTGAGAGATCCGTGCCATGAATTTCGATTGTCCAGCCGGCCCAGCGGCTCGGCTGATCGACAAACATCATCGCCAGTGATAGCGCTTCCTGCCCGGTTGAGCAGCCCGCCGACCAGATGGCGAGCCGTTTTGTGTCATCCCGCTTGCGCGCCAGATCGGCCAGCGCCTGCTGGTCCAGCAGGTCGAACATCGCCTTGTCGCGGAAGAAGTAGGTTTCATTGTTGAGCAGCGCTTCGACCACTTCCTGCGCCAGCGCATCGCCGGCTGGTTCTGCAAGCAAGCAAACGAGTTGGTCCGCATTGCTGATCCCATGATCACGAAATGTGCCGGACAGGGCAGTGGCAATCCGCCAGCGGCGGCGTTCGGACAGCTGCTGACCAGAGCGTGCCTCCAGCAGATCAGCGATGATCTGATGTGAGATATCGCTCACTTCCACGCTGCCGCTCCAACATAATTTGCTGCCATTTGGGCAAGCCCGGCAGGCGCAAGGACAGCAGCCGCAAGACCTGTATCAACCACCGCCCGGGGCATGCCCCACACAGCTGAAGTTGCTTCATCCTGCGCCAGAATGATCCCGCCTGCGGCGACCAGACTGGCCGCTCCGTCCGATCCATCGCGGCCCATGCCCGATAGAATAATCCCGATTGCCTGCCCATGACACGCGGCGACAAGTGAGCTGAGCATTGGATCGACCGAAGGGCAGCAGCCGCTGGCGACCGGGAAGCGGCCAATTGTGCAGACCAGCCTGGCGCCCAGTTCGCGGACCATCAGATGGCCACCTCCGGGCGCGACATAGATGCAACCCCGTTCGATCGGCATGCCTTCCTGCGCCACCACCGCCTTGCGCGATGCGGCCGTTTCCAATTGGCGGGCGAAGACACTAATGAAGCTCTCTGGCAAATGCTGGGTAACAAGGATCGGCAAATCAAATTGTTTCGGCAGCGCCCGCAGCAGCAGACACAAGGCATGAATCCCGCCGGTCGACGCGCCGATCGCGACCAGGCGCGGCGGCTGTGATGGCAGCGCCCGCTGCGCTGCTGACCCCGCACCAGCGACAAGTTGTTTGGGTTCGGTGGTTGTCCCGCGAGGGCAAAGCGCCCGAATTTTTTCCAGCAAAGCAGTGCGATAGGGTACGTCAAACCCCCCCGACCGCGGCTTCAGCATCGTATCAGCAGCGCCCATTTGAAGCGCGGTCAATGTGTGTTCTGCCCCGTCTTCGGTCAGCGATGAAACGACCAGCACTTGCGCGCCTTGTCCGCATGCCAGAAACTTGGGCAGAGCGTCCAGCCCGCCCATTCCCGGCATTTCCAGGTCGAGCAGGATTACATCGACCCTGGTCACGGCAAGTTCTGTCAGCGCGACTTCTGCGCTGCTTGCCTTGGCAGCAATCTCAAAACCGTCGGCATCTTCCAGAATGCGCGTCAATACGGTTCTTACAATCAGCGAATCGTCGACGATCATCACCCGCACAGGACGGCGCATGGCGCGCGCGTGGTGCGCTGCCGATCTGGTCCCGCTGGATGGGGGCATGAAGGACGTGGGTTTGGTCACGGCGCGGCCTTCAGGCCATGCCGACTAACTGCAATTTGATCTGCAGCGTTTCGTGATCGAACGGCTTCATCACATATTCGTCTGCCCCGGCGCTGATTGCCTCGCGGATATGGGCGATGTCATTCTCGGTCGTGCAGAAGACCACTTTGGGCTGGCGGCCTTGCGGATGTTGGCGCAGGCGCGTGATAAATTCGATCCCGGTCATGACCGGCATGTTCCAATCGAGCAGGATCACGTCAGGCATGGTCTGATCGCATTGGTCGAGTGCTTGCTGACCATTTTCAGCCTCCTCTACGGCGAAGTCGAGCGACTCGAGGATATGCCGGGAAACGCGGCGAATAACCCGCGAATCGTCGACAATGAGGCAGCTTTTCATGAACGCGATCCCTTGTTTTTTCTGTTCAGCTTGCTGTTGCAACGGAAAGCTTATGCCGCTTTGATATTAATATTTGGCTTCCCCGCCCTATCTGCCGGGTCCGGCCCAGCGATCAAGCGGGCAATATCGAGCAGCAGAGCGGGTTCATCCGCCGTTTCAACCAGGCCGATCGCAGCGTGCGACCATCCAGCGCCAAAGCCCCCCGGCACGGGTTTGGGTTCCGAACTTGCTTCGACCACGTCAACCACAGCATCGACCAGTAGCGCATATGGCTGGCCGTCCACTTCAACCACGGCTGCGCGGCTGGCTGTGGTACTGGCGGTGCCAAGGCCGAGCGCCGTGCGGCTATCAATCACTGTCAGCGATTGGCTGCGCAGCGCGGTAAGCCCGGCGATGAAGGCAGGTGCAGTGGGAATCGGGTGGATCGATTCAATTTCGATGATCGATTGGATTTCCACCGCACGAAAGGCGGCGCGCCTGCCGCCAATGATGGTCATGACCAGCATATCCTGCATTACATTCTCCCTGCGCGGGCAGATTTCAGTGCGCCCAGCAATGCGTCGCGGTCATAGCGGTAAATGCTGCCAGTCCCGGCATCAGGGCTATCGGCATCGCCATGCAGCCGGATTACTGTGCCGCCGGAGCTTTTTGGGGGCTCATGCGCGTCCAGCGTAAACGTGATGTCGGCCTGCGCGGCGCTGTCGCTGACTATCCGGTAGCCAGCTGCGGTCACCAGCGGGGCGAGCATGGTCCTCGACCATTCGTCACCATCGGGCAGGCAGCAGGTCAGCGGCGGTTCACCCACAGCAGCACGCTCATGGCGCGCGAACAGGTTCATGCCACTGATGACCGGCACAGTCATGCCATCAATCAGCGTCACCCCTTCGATTGCAGGATCATCCTGGCACGCGACTATCTCGCCTTCGATCAAT
>JAHEAW010000161.1 GCA_024642545.1 Erythrobacteraceae bacterium | reverse complement strand
GGGTCTATTCCGCAAACAAAGGCCGCGCGGGAAAGCAGTGGTTCCAACGTCACTCCACCTCCAAACCCGATCTCAAGAACGCGATCTGATGGTTGGACTTGCAGCTGGTCGAGGGCATACCTGTTGAGTCGTGCATTGCCTCGGTTCATCAAGAATCGAATGACCTTGCCTCCGAGGCCCTCTGGCTTCGCCAGTTGTTGCGCGACGTATCTTGGGGGCATCGCCACTCTCTCAGTCAGAATAATCCAGGATGATCCATGCCGAATGTCAGACTTCTGGTCCAGCGCAGCGGTCGCGAATGTCCCCAATTGGGTCGTTACCCGAGCGGCAGGTTCTAGGGTGCGAAGCTGTCATAATAGAGCCGTACTGGCGAGTGTCAGGGTCGATTGTCTCTTCCACCTAATTTCGTGTACCTCCGATGCCATTGACGATAGGGGGTTTAAGAAATGTCGATCACGAATTTCAGCGGAACTGTTCTCCATCGCAGCGATACGGGTTTTGAAGCGGCCCGCTTCGGGTGGAATGCAATGATAGATCGAAAGCCTTCTCTGATTGCCTGCTGCGCCTGCACGGACGATGTTGTGGAGGCCGTGCGTTATGCCGCCGAAAACGATCTGCTGGCAGTCGCAAGGTGCGGCGGTCATTCCGTGTCAGGGGCGTCGCTCCCCGAAGGTGGCATATTGATCGACTTGTCCGGCATGAAGAATATCGAAGTCGACCCCGCTGGCCAGACGGCGAGCATCGGGGGTGGAGTTCTCTTGGGCGAACTTGACACCGCGACACAGGCGCATGGCCTCGCCGTAACAGCAGGCATTGAACCAGAAACGGGTGCAGGCGGCCTGACCTTAGGCGGCGGGATTGGCTTTCTCGCACGCAAATTAGGCCTGACAATCGACAACCTGATCGGGGCACAGGTCGTGCTTGCAGATGGTTCCATTGTCGAAACAAACACTGACAACCACCCCGATCTGTTTTGGGCCTTGCGCGGCGGTGGCGGCCAGTTCGGCATCGTCACGCGGTTTGATTACAAACTGCATTCCATAGGTCCTCAAGTCGTGACAGCGCAGGCCTACTATCCGCTCGAAAAGGCGAAGGAAGTTGGAGCCTTCGTGGAAAGTTTTATGCGTACTGCCCCGGATGACATTACCTTGGTTCCGGTTTTCATGACTATTCCAAATGTGGAGACGTTCCCTGCACAATGGCACGGGAAATACGCCGCCGCGATGGTGGCATGTGATGTCGGACCCGAAAGTGCAGCCAAAGAGCGGTTGGCATCGCTACTGGATATGGACGACCTGATCTTCGGCTTCGTCGACACAATGCCTTACCTCGAATTCCAGAAGACGTTTGGCGGCGCATCGCCCCATGGAGCGCGCTATTATTGGAAGTCCATATTCGTTGACCAGATAACGGATGAATTGGTCGAAGTCCTAGTCGAAGGTCTGAAAGACCTTGATGGCGAGTATTCACAGATATTCATGGAGACTTTGGGTGGTGCGGTCGGCCGCGTACCGGTTGAAGATACCGCCTTCGCCAATCGCTCCGCCTTATACAATCTGGGTATCTCCGCGGGCTGGAATGATAGCGCAATGGATGATGCCATTGTCGACTCCGCGAAGAGGTTGTTTGACCGCCTGAAACCATTCTCGGACGGAACAGTTTACCTAAATTACCTTGACCGCGACGAGATAGATCGCGCCAAAGAAGGGTTTGGTCCGAACTTCGATAGGCTACTAGCTGTGAAGAAGATTTACGATCCGGAAAATCGCTTTGGTGGCCCCCTTGGAGGAGCTGGCTGAACGTCCGCAAATGAGTCGGAAGCAAAAAGACCGCTTTCTCTGACGCTGAAGCTAAGTCCGGACTGTCCGCCAGCGGCCCAATTGCCGCCATTGCGACCAAGTTGCACAACAATTGAAATCCGTCAGCCTGCCTTTCACTCTTCACCAGAAACTGGCGCTTTCCTACTTGGCCCTGCCCGTGGCAGCATTGCGGCATGTTGCAAACCTGCGCCCTGTCTTGCAAAAATCGCTTCGCTGACGCGGCGCTCAGGGAGGCGGGTTTTTGTGTTCAGGACCGTGTTCCATGTGTTCCACAATGTAGGATTTGCACCCGTAAACAGGCCCCGGACACTGGCGAATCACTCGGCCCTGAGCTTGTCTGCAAAGCCTTTGCGCAGCTTGGCCAGCTTGGGCGGGATCACCGCCAGGCAATAGGGATTGCGCTGGCCTTCGCCGTCCCAATATTCCTGGTGGTAATCCTCCGCCGGGTACCATGTGCTCGCCGTTTCGATACTGGTCACAGCGCGCTGCCCGTCATGTTCGGCATTCCAGCGGTTGATTGCTGCTTCGGCCGCGGCGCGCTGGCCATCATCCAGCGGGAACATCGCGCTGCGATACTGCGTGCCGACATCGTTGCCCTGCCGGTTGAGCTGGCTGGGATCATGCGTTGCCATGAACACATCGAGCAGATCGGCAAGCGTGATGGCAGCCGGATCAAAGGTGATGCGGATCGCTTCGGCATGGCCGGTGGTGCCGCTGCACACCTGTTGGTAAGTCGGGTTGGCAATGGTGCCGCCGATATAGCCGCTTTCCACTTCGCTGACCCCGCCAAGCTGGCGGAACACCGCCTCTGTACACCAGAAGCATCCGCCCGCGAGTATGACTTGCTGATTGGCCATTCCATTCTCCTTTGCTGCCCATGTAGGAATGCCAGCGGCGCTCGCCAATGGACTTCGCGCAGCGGCGCGAATAAAGGCGGGATATGACCAAGCTGACCATCGCTGTTCTGCAATGCGCGCTGGGCGCGCCCGATGAAGCGCAGAATATTGCCGCCATTGCCGCGCTGGTGGAAGAAGCCGCCGGGCAGGGTGCGCAAGTGATCCTGCCGCCAGAGCTGTTTTCCGGCCCCTACTTCTGCAGTGAGGAGGATGAGGCGCTGTTTGCGCTGGCCCGCCCGGTGCAGGAACACCCCTCGGTCACCGCGATGCAGGCGGTGGCGGCCAGGCTGAAGGTGGCGATCCCGACAAGCTTCTTTGAACGCGACGGGCACCATTACTATAATACGATGGCGATGATCGGGCCGGACGGGGCAGTCATCGGGACATATCGCAAGAGCCATATTCCCGACGGGCCCGGCTATGAGGAAAAATACTATTTCCGCCCCGGCAATGACGGGTTCAAAGTGTGGGACTTGTTCGGTGTGCGGATCGGCGTGGGGATTTGCTGGGACCAATGGTATCCTGAATGCGCGCGGGTGATGGCGCTGCGCGGGGCCGAAGTGCTGCTGTACCCGACCGCGATTGGCAGCGAGCCTTATGATGCAGAACTCGACACCAGCCGAATGTGGCGCCGCGCGATGGCAG
>JAHEAW010000160.1 GCA_024642545.1 Erythrobacteraceae bacterium | reverse complement strand
GTTTAACAGGCAAACCGCACCGATGGCGATTGGCGCGGAGACCGGCGCTTCATGTCGGCCCTGAAATGCCAGGAGACTGCTCGAGAAAGCTGCCGCGATGACGGATTGGTGCGCGCAAGCCAGCCTGAACCGCGACTTTGCGCGGGGCCCCTGATATCAGAGACTGGTGCTGGGGGTCGCTGGCGGAGAGACAGGGATTCGAACCCTGGGTACGCTTGCGCGCACAGTAGTTTTCGAGACTACCCCGTTCGACCACTCCGGCATCTCTCCGCAGGCACATAGGGTTGCAGCAGGCGCTACCTCCCGGTCGATTGGGAGCGCGGCGGTTAGCCGAAGCCTTGCGGCTTGCCAAGCCCTTATAGGCAGGCGACCGGTTTCAGCCGGGGACGTTTTCGGATCGGCGCTTGTTTCGCACTTGCGAAGGTCTATATTTATCTTCTCATGGAACGCACACAGTTCTTTTCGCAGGCTGCTGGCCGGACGATTGATGTCCCGCGACACGCCCGCGCGCGGTTCGCGATCGGGGATGTGGTCCGCCACCGCATGTTCGATTTTCGCGGCGTCATCTTCGATATCGATCCGGTCTTCGCCAATAGCGAGGAATGGTACGAATCGATCCCACAACATCTGCGGCCCGGGCGCGAGCAACCCTATTACCACTTGCTGGCAGAGAACGAGGAATCTTCCTACGTGGCTTATGTCAGCCAGCAGAACCTGCTGCGCGACGCCGAAGGCGGGCCGGTTGATCACCCCAATGTGGCCGAATTGTTCAGGGATTTTGAAAACGGCCGTTACCGGTTGCGGCGTTCACTAACACATTGATTTTCTGCCCTGGTTTTCTGCACTTAGACCGGCTATCGATCAATCCTTGAGCTTCCAGCCCGATTTGAGTACGCGGTAAATCGCCAAGGCCATAAACAGGTTGAATAGGCCCAACCCTAACGCTGCGTGCAGCACCGCCTGATTGGTGTCACCGATATCGCTTGCGCCGAGAAAGCCAAAGCGGAAGCCTGAAATGACGTAGAAAAACGGGTTCATCCGGCTGATCGTCTGGAACAAAGGGGCGAGATTATCGATCACGTAAAAAGTGCCCGATAGCAGCGATAGCGGCGCAATGACAAAATTGGTCACTGCCGCATTATGATCAAACTTTTCCGCCCAGATTGACGCGAGCAGACCCAGCAGCGCCAACATGGACGCGCCCATCAGCCCAAACCAGATGATAGCCCACGGGTGTGCCGCTTCCAGCGAAACGCCCGGAAACAGAGCCATTGCCGCTGCCACAGCGCAGCCGACCAGAATGGAACGCGTGACTGCTGCGGCCACAATCCCGGCCATCAGTTCCCCTTCAGACAGCGGGGGCATCAGCAAATCAATAATGGTGCCCTGAATCTTACCCGACAGCAGCGAAAAGCTGGAATTGGCAAAGGCATTTTGCATCATGCCCATGACAATCAGGCCCGGTGCAATGAAAGTCGCAAAGTGGACCCCCAGTACCATGCGGCTTGCCCTCGCGCCTGAACCACCTAATGCGACAGTGAAAATCACCAAAAACAGAAGGGTTGTGACCGCTGGGGCCCAAATCGTTTGGGTCTGCACCTTGAGAAATCGGCGAACCTCCTTCATATAGAGGCTCCACAAACCGATGCGGTTGATCCCGGTGATGATCGGAACGCCGCGCAGTGGGAACTTACCCGCCGCGCTGTTACCAGCGGCGAGAGGCACTTTGGAATTTTCAAAGGTCTGGGCTTGATCGGCCATGATGGCGCGCCTAGTGCCATCGGCGTCCGCTGGCAAGCCCGCCAGACCTGCCAATATTTGGATATTTGTGAATGAGCTGGACTGACGAACGTATCGGCACCTTGAAGAAAATGTGGGAAGGCGGCTCCACAGCCAGCCAGATCGCAGAAGAATTGGGCGGCGTCAGCCGCAACGCTGTGATCGGCAAAGCCCACAGGTTGGGCCTGAAGTCGCGCCCATCGCCGGTCAAAGCCAATGAGAAGAAGGCTGAGACCAAGAAAAAGGCTCCGGCAAAGCCAGCTGAGAAAAAGGTCGCAGCGAAACCTGTCACCAGCACTCGGCCAAGCGCGCCCAAGCATCCGCCGCGGCCGGTCCCGCCAGTGGCATCACATGCAACGCCTGAAGGCAAGGACATTCCTTCGCAGCCGATGCCCAATCCATCGAGTAGCTTGCCCAAGATCGTTTCGGTCGGTCCGGGCGGCTTCCTGCGGCAAGGGCCAGGTGATCAGCAGCCGCCGATCCCGCCTGCGCCGCCGCGCCGATTGGTGCCAGCCAAGCCAAGCGCCGAGATTGCTGACAAAACCAGCCTGCTGGAACTCAGCGACAAGGTCTGCCGCTGGCCAATGGGCCATCCGGGTGAACCCGATTTCCATTTTTGCGGTGCCGAGGTGAACCCGGGGTTCCCCTATTGCGTAGAACATTGCGGCCGCGCGTTTCAGGCACAATTGCCGCGCGGCGCGCGCAGACCGCCCCCACCCCTGCCGTTTGGTGGGCCGCGCGTGCGGTAAATGCGCTCACTGCACCCTTGAACAGGCAGCGCCAACCATCAGGTCGGCGCTGCCTTTTTGTTAGCCCAACGCGGCACAGTTAAAATTCCAGCAAGATTTTGCGCTTAAGACCCGAAATGTAGCGAGGATATTCGGGCCGTGATCGAAATCGAAGTTCAGAACGAAACCCATCAGACGCAGGAACAATTGCGCTTTGCTGCAGTCCCGCGGATTGGCGAAGGTATTCGTCTGCGTGAACCGGATGGGTTCTGGACGTCCTATGATGTAATCGACGTATGGTATCAGAAGGCCGAATTTGGCGATATCTGGATCCCCTTCGTCCATGTCCGCAAAACCCCCGGAGAAGACGGAATGCGGCCGCAACCGCTGCGCGCTGCCGATGATCTGGAGTATGAACCATTCGCAATCTGATCAAACGGATGAATGCGCCTCAGCACGGCGCTGCTTCGCCTGAACAGTATGACGAGGCCGCTCCGCTTGCACCGCCGGTGACAGAGGCTCAGCATCAGTCAGAATCACCTCCACATGGTGCGGCGCCGTGCAGCCCGCGCCAATGTCTGGTGGTCGACGATTCGCGCATGATCCGCAAAGTCTCGCGCCGGATTGTTGAAAGCCTGGGCTATCAAGTGAGCGAAGTGGAAAATGGCCAGGAAGCACTTGCTCGCTGTCAGGCAGCCATGCCCGATCTCATTCTGCTCGACTGGAATATGCCGGTGATGAGCGGTCTCGATTTTGTCACCGCACTGCGGGCAATGAACAGCACCAAGCACGCGCGCGTGGTGTTCTGCACTTCCGTTGCGGATCAGTTCAACGTGCATAAGGGTTTCGAAGCAGGCGCGGATGAATTT
>JAHEAW010000065.1 GCA_024642545.1 Erythrobacteraceae bacterium | reverse complement strand
ACCGAATTGCGCGCCATCGCAGAACAGCTATCGGCCCAGGTCTGACTACCGCAGAAAGAATGAAGGCGCGGTCACTCCAAGGGGGGACTGGTCAGTGACCGCGCCTGTTCGCCTTCAGTTCTCGTGAGCGCAAGCCGGCTATCGACCTGAGCCCCGATTGTCGCTGCTCAACAGAGCAGCAACCTGAAAAGCCAGGATAAAAGATGCATAACCATGCATCGGGTTAATCCTGTTCTTCTACACCGACCACCGAGGGGGAGAGGAGGATTGTTGATCGGCGAGGACCGCGCAATATTATTACTTTGTACTTTTCACAAATGAGAAAACTGAAGCATGTGTTGCAAAATTTGCAATATGTAGCCCGTTTCTCCCCGTTGCCGTTGGGCAATGCGCAAATCTGTCGATCCTCGGTCTGGACCGCTCTGTGCATGCTGGACAGAGCCTCTGCTCCGCGCCTAACGCAGCAGTCATGACCACGCATAAACCGACCGATTCCGCTGGCCCACACGTCAGCATGCCCGATTCCATTTTGATTGTCGATTTCGGCAGCCAGGTCACTCAGCTGATCGCGCGACGGGTGCGCGAAGCCGGGGTCTATTCCGAAATTGCCCCGTTCAGCATGGCAGAAGAAGCATTTCGTCGGATGCGGCCCAAGGGCATCATCCTGTCAGGCTCGCCGGCGGGGGTGCCTGATGAAGGCAGCCCGCGAGCGCCGCAAAGCCTGTTCGAAGCCGGCGTGCCGATCCTCGGTATCTGTTATGGCCAGCAAGTAATGAGCCATCAGTTGGGCGGCGAGGTTCGTCCCGGTCATGAAACCGGCGAAGGCGGCGAATTCGGCCGGGCGTTCTTGACGGTGAGTAAGGAATGCAAGCTGTTTGACGGACTCTGGACCGTGGGCGAGCGCCATCAGGTCTGGATGAGCCACGGTGACAAGGTGACCCGCTTTGCCCCCGGCTTCGAAATCGTCGCTACCAGCGATGGCGCGCCCTTTGCCGTGATCGCCGACGAGAAGCGCAAATTCTACGGCACCCAGTTTCACCCCGAAGTGGTCCACACACCCGATGGGGGCAAACTGCTCGCCAATTTCGTTCATCATGTCTGCGGCTTGCAAGGCGATTGGACGATGGCCGCTTATCGCGACACCAAGGTCGCGGAAATCCGTGCGCAGGTGGGCGACGGTAAAGTCATTTGCGGCCTGTCGGGCGGGGTCGATAGCTCGGTCGCCGCGATCCTGATCCACGAAGCGATCGGTGCTCAATTGACCTGCGTGTTCGTCGATCACGGATTACTCCGCCTGAACGAGCGCGAGCAGGTCGAAACGCTGTTTCGCGACCATTATAACATCCCGCTGGTGGTGGTTGATGCGGAGAAGCGCTTCATGCGCGGCCTTGCGGGCGAGACCGATCCAGAGAGGAAGCGCAAGTTCATCGGTGGCGAGTTTATCGCAGTGTTCGAAGAAGAGGCGAAGAAGCTCGGTGGGGCGGATTTTCTCGCGCAGGGTACGCTTTACCCGGATGTTATCGAAAGCGTCAGCTTCACTGGCGGCCCTTCGGTTACGATCAAGAGCCACCATAATGTTGGCGGCCTGCCCGAGCGGATGAACATGAGCCTTGTCGAACCCTTGCGCGAATTGTTCAAGGACGAGGTGCGTGAACTGGGCCGCGAGCTGGGATTGAACGATCAGTTCGTGGGCCGTCATCCGTTCCCCGGACCCGGCCTGGCCATCCGCATTCCCGGTGAAGTCACCAAGGAACGCTGCGATATCCTGCGCAAGGCGGATGCGATCTATCTCGACGAAATCCGCAAAGCGGGGCTGTACGACGCAATCTGGCAAGCCTTTGCCGTGCTGCTGCCGGTCAAGACAGTAGGCGTGATGGGCGACTATCGCACCTACGACAATGTCTGCGGCCTTCGCGCCGTGACCAGCACCGATGGAATGACCGCTGATGTCTACCCGTTCGACGCCACCTTCCTGACTGGCTGCGCGACCCGGATTGTGAATGAGGTGCAGGGCATCAACCGGGTGGTCTATGATTACACCAGCAAGCCGCCCGGGACGATCGAATGGGAGTGATAGGCAACGACCCCTCCACGAAGATTAAGTAAAACCAAGGCGGCGGCTAAACAAACTGAACCTGAATTTCAGGGTAATGATGCAGTAAACCCTTAAACTGTGGCGCGTTCTGGCTTATGGCTTCTCCAAAGCGGGTGGGGAAAATCATGACGCTGAATGCAGCTGCCAATCAAGTGTCAGGCAAGCGTGTCGCCTGGGTTGTCATATTGATCGGCCTTTCGGTCCTGCTCAATTATGTTGATCGCGGGGCGATCGGGGTTGCCGCGCCGCTGATGAAGCAGGAACTGGGGTTGTCGGCTACCGGCTTTGGTATCGCGGTTTCTGCCTTTTTCTGGGTGTATGCGCCGCTTTGCCTGCTGGTCGGGTGGCTGTGTGACCGGTTCTGCGTCTACCGTATGTTTGCTGCCGGGATTGCGCTGTGGGCGCTGGCGACGATGCTGACCGGCTTTGTTTCGGGAATTGGGCTGCTGATTGCGCTGCGGCTGTTGCTCGGCCTGGGCGAAAGCATTGCCTTTCCCGGAAGTTCCAAGATTTTTGCTGCGCAAGTACCTGCCGAACATCGCGGCAGCGCCAATGCGCTGGTCGGTGCTGCACTCGCCTTTGGTCCTGCGGTCGGCACTCTGGCAGGCGGGATGATCCTCGATGCAGGAGGCTGGCGGCCCATCTTCTGGATCTTCGGCGCGGTCACTTTGCTGTGGCTGGTGCCGTGGCACTATGCCTCTGCTCCTTTGCGCTCGGTGAGTGTGGCACAGCCAGTGGTAGAGCCAGTGTCTCTTGGCCGGCTGGCAAAAATGCCGACGCTCTGGCTGATGGGTGCAGCACATTTCATGTCGAACTACGGCTTCTACTTTCTGCTCGCCTGGTTGCCGCTCTACCTGATCAATACGCTGGGCTTTTCCATCGCGGAGATGACTGTGCTGACCACGCTCAGCTTTACCGCGCAGGGTATTTCCTCGCTTGTCTGCGGGCGCCTGTCCGACCGCGCGGTGCAGCGCGGCGCGGATGAGGCCCATGTGCGGCGCTGGATGATGGCGATAGGGCAGGCGCTCTACGGCGGGGCAATTATCGGCATCTGGTATGCACAGGGGCCGTTCGCAGTGGGTGCGCTGCTGACAATCGCGGGCATTGCTGGCGGTCTGGTGTCAGTCAATCTCTTTGCAGTAGCGCAGATGTTTGCCGGGCCGCGTGCGGCAGGCGGCTGGGTCGGCATCCAGAATGCGGCCGGGAACGTCTCAGGCATTATCGGCCCGGTCATAACCGGACTGATCATTGATCGACTGGGTTCCTATGGCTACGCGTTCGGCATCGCCGGACTGGTCTCGCTGGTCGGCGCGGTCTGGTGGATCTGGGTCATCCCGCCCATCAGGATAATCGATACAGGTCAGCCAGTTTGAGCAAGGCTCTCTCCCCGCTGGGCCGGGAGATTTGGGTGGCAGAGGGTCCGGTAGTGGATTTCTATTCGTTTCCCTACCCAACACGGATGGTGGTGGTGCGGCTGCAAACAGGCGGTCTTTGGGTCTGGTCACCAATCGTGCTGAATGACGTGCTGGTCGAAGCGGTGCAAGCACTGGGGCCGGTGGCACATATCGTAGCGCCCAATCCGATCCACCACCTGTTTCTTAGGGAATGGCAAGCGCACTGGCCAAAGGCCAAGATTTGGGGACCGATATCGCTGCAGCAGAAGCGCAAGGACATCCTCTTTGACGGCACGTTGAGTGATGTTGCGCCCGATGTGTGGGCGGATGATTTTGTGCAGGTACATTTCACGAATTCACGCTTTTTGGATGAGGTGGATTTTGTTCATCTCACCTCTCGAACCGCGATCTTTGCCGACCTGACAGAAAATTTCAGCACTGACTTTATCGCTCGCCATTGGTCATGGTGGCAGCGACCAATCGCGCGGGTCTGGAAAATTATCGAGGGGTGGGGCTATGCGCCGCTCGAGCTTCGCCTGACTTTTCGTGACCGCAAAACGGGGCAGGCGAAGCTCGAGCGCATTCTGGCTGCTGAGCCTGAACAGGTGGTGATGGCGCATGGCGAAGTGGTCCGCGAGAACGGAGCAGCTTATCTCCGCCGCGCCTTTTCCTGGCTGCTAAACTAAAGACAGGCAGCGCTTGTCGGCGGCCTTTATCCTGACGTAAGGAGGCAGCGACAAGATCGATTGAAGAGAGGGTGTGACGATGCAAACCGCGATTACCGAAATGTTTGGCATCCAGCATCCGATCATTCAGGGCGGCATGCACTATGTCGGCTTTGCGGAACTGGCCGCGGCAGTGTCCAATGCAGGCGGGCTGGGCACGATTACCGGGCTGACGCAGAAAACGCCCGCCGATCTGGCAAATGAAATCGCCCGTTGCCGCGACATGACGGACAAACCCTTTGCGGTGAACCTGACTTTCCTGCCCACGGTGAACGCGCCTGATTATCCTGGCTATGTCCGCGCGATCATCGAAGGCGGAGTGAAGGCAGTGGAAACTGCCGGCAATAATCCTGCGCAGGTGCTGCCTTTTTTCCAGGATGCCGGGATCAAGGTCATCCACAAGTGCACCAGCGTGCGCCATGCCCTCAAGGCACAGAGCATCGGCTGCGATGCGGTGTCGGTCGACGGGTTTGAATGTGGCGGCCATCCAGGAGAGGATGATGTGCCCAATTTCATCCTCTTGCCGCGCGCTGCGGATGAGCTTGAAATACCCTTCGTTTCTTCGGGCGGAATGGCGGATGGGCGCAGCCTGATGGCCAGCATTGCGATGGGCGCGAGCGGCATGAATATGGGCACTCGTTTCATCGCTACCAAGGAAGCGCCGGTGCACGAAAATGTGAAGCAGGCGATCGTTGCGGCGAGCGAGCTTGATACGCGGCTGGTGATGCGACCGCTCAGGAACACCGAGCGGGTGATGACCAATGATGCGGTAGAAGATTTGCTGCGGATCGAGAAAGAGAAGGGGGCCAACCTCAAGTTCGAAGATATTATCGAACAAGTTGCGGGCGTCTATCCGCGCATCATGCTGGAAGGCGATATGGATGCCGGTGCGTGGAGCTGCGGCATGGTAGCCGGGCTGATCCATGATGTCCCAACCTGCAAACAGCTGATTGACCGGATCATGGTTGAGGCCGACGCGATCATCGACCGGATGAACGCGATTCGTTAGCTGGCCGTATCACTCGCAAGACGATCGCTATTGTTTGGTGTAGGGGACAAACTGGCCAAGGAAAATATTGCCATTGTAGAAATGGCTGGCGCGATCGAGTGTTTCCACTCGGTCCAGGCTGCAGAGGCTACTGCTGGTCTGGTAAGTGACGATTACATCGTCGCTGTCGAGCGATTTGGGGTACTTGGGAACATTGACGTAAACCTTCTTGCCGTGCCCATAGACCAACGCTGTCCCATCAAGCACCTGCATATTGGTCGAAGGCGTGAGGAAGATGCAATCGACCGGCTTTCCCGCTGTGCGGCCTTCCAATATCTTGGCCAAACGTGCCTTCCCTTTGGCTTGGGCAGTGGATGATGGGGACGCCAAAGCCGCCTGGGAGGTCAAAGTCAAAGCCGCTGCGCCGATTGCTGCAACTATCGATACGAATTTTGTCATCGTGGTATCTCCTATCCGGCCGTGGCGGAATGATCCGCATCTTTGGTCAGCTTGTAGGGTATGAAGCTGCCCATGGTCAGCACCGGTCCAGGAATCGAGGACGTACGGCTCAGCATCTCGGCTTGATCCATGCGGCACAGGTCACTTCCGAATAGTTTGAAAACGGGGTAGTCAAAACCGTCCAGAAAATTCGCACCGCTGGGCCGATTGACATAAATCGTATCGCCATCGCGGAACACAAACGCAGTCTTATCAATTATTTGCATATTGCTGCGTTGGGTTGGACCAAGGCAATCCCGCGGTTTGCCCGGCGTGCGGCCCATGAGAATCTTCGTCAGCTCCGCCTCTCCCTTGGCATTGGCAGAATGGGGGGCTGAACCGGCGGTTTTGTCGGACGCTTGGGCAATCTGCGGGAAAGCCAAGGAAAGGCAAGCAGCGATCACGGGAAAATGCGATGTCTTGAACATGGCGTAATCTCCTATCTGCTTATCCTGTCATATCTCTATTAACCCGCGCTGAGCGTGCATGTTCCCACAAATTCGGGTACTTGTCGGCAAGATCAGGCGGTGCCGCCAACGGTCAGGCCGTCGATCAGCAGCGTTGGTTGCCCAACGCCTGCGGGCACGCTCTGTCCCGCCTTGCCACACACGCCAATGCCTTCATCCAGCGCCAGATCGTTCCCAATGCCCGATACTTTGGTAAGCACGCTGGGTCCGTCGCCGATCAGCGTAGCCCCTTTTATGGGTGCGCCCAGTTTGCCATTTTCAACCAGATAGGCCTCGGTGCAGGAGAACACGAATTTACCTGACACGATATCGACCTGCCCGCCGCCAAAGCTCTTGGCGAAAATCCCTTTCTTGACGCGGCTCAGTAATTCTGCCGGATCGTCTTGCCCGCCCCGCATGAATGTGTTGGTCATGCGTGGCATGGGGGCATGCTGGTAACTCTGGCGGCGGCCATTGCCCGTTGCCGCTACGCCCATCAGCCGGGCATTCAGCCGGTCCTGCATATAGCCCTTGAGGATACCGTCTTCGATCAAAACGGTTTCCGATGTCGGCGTGCCTTCATCATCGATTGACAGCGACCCGCGGCGGCCTTCGCCTTCGCCAAAAGTCATCGTGCCATCATCGACCACGGTGACCCCTGGTGCCGCCACACGCTCGCCAATGCGGCCAGAAAAGGCACTGGTACCCTTGCGGTTGAAGTCGCCTTCAAGACCATGCCCGACCGCTTCATGCAGCAACACACCGGGCCAGCCAGGTCCCAGCAGCACAGTCATTTCGCCCGCCGGGGCATCAACGCTGTCGAGATTGGTCAGCGCGCGCGCGACCGCTTCATCGAGCCCGCGGTTCCAGGTGGCAGGATCAAATAGCTGATCGTAAAGATAGCGCCCGCCGATGCCGAAACTGCCGGTTTCCCGCCGCCCGTTTGCTTCGGCCACGATTGCCATGCTGAGCTGCACCAACGGGCGGATATCGCGCGCGACAAAGCCGTCGGCACGGACGATTTCGACCACATTCCAGCTACCGGAGAGGGAGACTGAAACTTGCGCGACGCGCGGATCGCGCGCCCGCGCTGCCGCATTGATCGTTTCCAGCAAGGCGACTTTGCGCGCGAAGGGCACTGCATCTAGCGGGCTGGCTTCGGTATAGAGGTGCTGGTTGCTGCTGCGCGGAGAGGGCGCTGGTTTAGCCTTGGCCGGATCGAGCAATTGCAAAGTTTCGCCCGCGCGGCGAATGGCTGCGGCGCTGACATCGTTGGCGTGGGCAAAGCCGGTCATTTCGCCCGATATTCCGCGCAGGCCAAACCCTGAATCGCGCGAATAATCGGCTGTCTTCAGCCGCCCGTCGTCAAACGCGAAGGATTCGCTGGAGCGAAACTGGAGATAAAGCTCGCCATCATCGCACCGGTGTAGCGCAGCAGCAGTAAGATCCTGCGCTTCTTGCGGAGTAAGCTGGCCGTCCTGATACAGAAAGTCGCCTGGGTTGGTAGTGGTTTGGGAAGCTGTCATCCCGCCAATATAGGGCGCAATTCAGCTTAAAGATAGGATACCATCAGGTTGAATGTGCCCTGATAAGTGCCGGGCGCCTGATTGCCCGCCACATTCAGTGTCCCACCAGTGAAGATTTCCTGATCAGCCGCCGTTGCCTTGAGACCTATGGGTAGTCCCAGCACGAGCGTACCAACGGTTCCGCTGCCGCCTTTATAAATCAGCGCAGCGGTCATGGTTTCGGTGCCGCCGCTCCGGGTCAATTGCACAGACGGGTCACCAGCCATCACCAGAACCGTGCCAATTGGCGCTTTGACGGTAAACCGTGCGCGGGTCTGGTTGCTGCCAACGCTGGTCAGCTGGCCAAGCGTGGATACTCCACCAGTTGCAGCGTCTATCGTGATTGACCCTCCCAGTCCGCTTGGCACAACCTGTCCGAATTGGAGCGGATCGGTGTTCTGGAGTTGAAAGCCAGCCAAAACCGTGGCCTTGGCGCTTGCGGAGGAGGTATCTCCTGCAACAGCGGGTGATGTGGTCATCATGGCCACTGCTGCCAGCACCGCTGCCGCAAATATCCGTGTGGGCACAGTGCAATTGCCGGCCGAAGAGACACTTTTCAACATGTCCCTTCAAATATGGCAGGCGAGAGAATTTCTGGTGACTAAAACTGGTCAATCAGAAGGGTTAATTTGGATTTACTGTCCCGCCCAACTGCGCACCGGCAGACCAAATTTCAGCCCGCGCCTTCAGAAATATCGGGCAGGTCGGCCTGGTTAACACTTTCGGCCGGGCCGCCCTTAAGGATGAACCGCCGGTCGCAATAGCCGCAATCGACATAGCCATGTTCATCAATCTCAAGATAGATGCGCGGGTGCCCGAGCGCGGCGGGCTTGAAGGCCCCGCCGCCGCGAATGGCAGTAGCGCCGTCACAGCTGACACGCGGTGTATCGACAAGAATGGTCTCAGGCGAGGGGAAGCTCATAACGCTTGCGAATAGTGTCTGGACGCGCAGAGTGCAACGGGACAATTGCACGATTTCAGGCGAGATGCCCGATGTTCAATTGTAATTGATCACCACATTGAATGTGCCTGTGTAGACACCGGGCGCCTGGTTGGCCCCGACATTCAGCCTGCCTGCCAGCCGGAAAGTGAAGATGCCATTCGCCGAACTTATCCTGAACTGGCTGTAGCCAGGCGTCTGTTTGACCAGCGTTAGTTCGGGATTGCCGTCCAGCACCAGACCGGTGATCGTCATGTTTGCCCCGGGACCGATCAATGTAATCAGATCGCCGGTAGGCTTCTTGATCCGCACGACCCGTCCGGTTTGCCCTTTGCCGATGAATTCACCAGGCTGGCATTGGTTCACGTGAACCAGACCGGCAGAAGCTGTGCAGGTTGCGGCTGCGGTTGGTGTCATATCGACTGTACCAGCCGCAGTGCCTGCAATCCCGCCGAAATTGAGGTCTTTCGATTTTACGATCGAAAGTTCGCCCAATATGATCGTGCGCACATCCACCACGGTTTGCGCATGCGCTGGCAGCGCCGTTACAGCGCCGCCAAGCATCATTGCCGCCGCTGCCAGGCTTCGCGCCAAGGCGCCCTGGCTGCCACCAAAAAGGTTTCGGACTGGTCCCATCGCAATTCGTTTAGCGCAGGAAGAGTAAACGGCGGCGCAGAAATTATGGTTAATCAGGGGGTAAGCATTGCGATTGACCAAAAGCCCTTTACGAGGCCCGCTTCCGCGCCTTAGGGGGCTGCTATGACCACACCAAAGTCCGCCGCTGATGCCCCTGCGCCAGCTATCGCCATACGCGACCTTGTGAAACGCTATGCCGGGGAACCGGGTAGTGAAGGCAAGCTGGCGCTGAAAGGGGTCAGCTTCGATGTGCCCGAAGGCGGCATTTTTGGCCTGCTGGGCCCCAATGGGGCAGGCAAATCGACCTTGATCAATATCCTTGCCGGGCTGGTAACGAAGACCAGTGGCAGCGCGGAAATCTGGGGCTTCGATATTGATGGCAACACGCGTAATGCCAAGCGCGCCATCGGTATTGTACCACAGGAGATTGTCTTCGACCCGTTCTTTACCCCGTATGAGGTACTGGAAAACCAGGCCGGTTTTTACGGGATTGCCAAGAGTCTGCGCCGGTCAGAAAAATTGCTCGAGGCGGTCCACTTGGCAGACAAGCGCAATGCCTATGCCCGCACTTTGTCAGGCGGAATGAAGCGGCGGCTCCTGATTGCCAAGGCGATGGTGCACAGTCCGCCGATCCTGGTGCTGGATGAACCGACCGCTGGGGTCGATGTGGAGCTGCGGCGCCTGCTGTGGGAACTGGTCAATTCGCTCAACGATGATGGCGTAACGGTGGTGCTGACCACGCATTATCTGGAGGAGGCGGAGGAGTTGTGTGACCGGATTGCGATCATCAACCACGGCGAGCTGATTGCGAACAAGCCAACCCGCGAACTGGTCGATATGGCGCGCGAAAAAATCGTCGCGGTTACTGTTGACAAGGACCTTGTCGCGCCGCCGCAGCACGCAGCCTTCATCAAGGCTGAACTGGCCGGCCCGCGCGCGGTAGAAGTAACCTATAACAAGGACCAGATGAGCGCTGGACAAGTCCTGGCGATCCTGCAGGAGCAAGGTTTGGCGATCGAAGATGTCACCACGCGTGAGGCCGATCTGGAAGATGTATTTGTGAGTCTGACCAGCGCGGCATAGGATAGCTGCTCCGCCTGCGCGGACTGAACGGAGATCTGCGTGGCCAAACCCGAATATGACGTCCTGATTATCGGCTCCGGTGCTGCGGGCCTGACAGCGGCCCTTGCGCTGGCGGAGACCAAGAAGGTCCTGGTGATGGCCAAAGGCCTGCTCACGGGCGGCAGCACGGCTTGGGCGCAGGGCGGAATCGCAGCTGTGCTGGATACAGGCGACACTTTCGAAAATCACATCCGCGATACGATGGTTGCAGGCGCGGGTCTCAACCGGCTGGAAACG
The DNA here is from genome assembly GCA_024642545.1 of Erythrobacteraceae bacterium. Lineage (GTDB taxonomy): Bacteria > Pseudomonadota > Alphaproteobacteria > Sphingomonadales > Sphingomonadaceae > Allopontixanthobacter. The sequence continues at coordinate 2,160 of JAHEAW010000065.1, read as the reverse complement.
GTCGAATATGTGATTGAGCGGGCACCGCATTCGATTGCCCGGCTGGTCGAATTGGGGGTGCCGTTCAACGAAGAAGGCCCTGATCTTCACCTGACCCGCGAAGGGGGCCATTCGCATCGCCGGATCGTGCATGTCAACGACGCCACTGGCTGGGCGGTGCAAGAGGCGCTGCTCAGGGCAGCAGAGGCCAATGCCAACATCACACTGTTGCCGGGCCAGAGCTGCATCGACCTGATTACCGGTCGGCACGAACAGCGCTATTCAGGCTCCGGCAGGGTATGGGGCGCCTATGCGCTGGATGAAGCAAGCGGCAAGGTCGGGGCGCATACTGCGCGCGCCACGATTATGGCGGCTGGCGGGGCGGGCCGCGTCTATCAGTTCAGCACTGCGCCGCGCGGTGCGACAGGGGACGGGATCGCGATGGCGTGGCGCGCGGGCTGCCGGGTTTCCAACATGGAAATGATGCAGTTTCACCCGACTTGCCTGTATAATCTGGAGGTCAAGAACTTCCTGATTACCGAAGCGGTGCGGGGTGAAGGCGGGCGCCTGCTGCATCCGCTGACCGGCCACCGTTTCATGACCGACTATGATCCGCAGCGCATGGAACTGGCCCCGCGCGATGTGGTTGCCCGCGCTATCGACGACCAGATCAAGCGCTATGGCCTCGATTATGTCCATCTCGACATCAGCCACCAGCCAGAAGCGTTTGTGAAGGAACACTTCCCGACTATCTACGACAAGCTGATGGGCCTTGGCATCGACATGACCAAAGGTCCGATTCCGGTGGTACCAGCGCAGCATTATACTTGCGGCGGCATTTTGATTGACCTGGCCGGGCGAACCGATTTGCCGGGGCTGTATGCCGCGGGCGAATGCACTGAAAGCGGGCTGCACGGCGCAAACCGGCTGGCGTCCAATTCGCTGCTTGAATGTTTCGTCTTTGGCGAAGCTGCGGCGGCAGATATCCTGGAACGGTGGAACGAATTCGACGCTCCGCCAGCTGTTCGCCCGTGGGATGAAAGCCGGGTGACCGATTCTGATGAAGAAGTCATCATCAAGCAGAACTGGACCGAAATCCGCCGCTTCATGTGGAATTATGTCGGCATTGTGCGGACCACCAAAAGGCTCGAACGCGCACAGCACCGGATCCAGATGCTGGGCCGCGAGATCGAGGATTATTATGGGTCATTCCGGGTCACCACTGATCTTATCGAACTGCGCAACCTGCACCAGGCGGCTGCGTTGATCGTCCAGTCCGCGCTCAAGCGGCATGAAAGCCGCGGGCTGCATTATACGCTTGATTATCCCGCAACATCGCCTGCGGCCGAAGATACGGTTCTGGTTCCATGAGCCGGCTGCATCCAGAGGAGCACAATATCAGCCGTATCGGCTGGTTGCGGGCAGCAGTACTGGGGGCCAATGACGGAATCGTTTCCACGGCCAGCTTGATTGTCGGGGTGGCCGCGGCGGCCGCGGACAAGTCAGCCATCTTGCTGGCCGGGTCAGCCGGTTTGGCGGCAGGCGCTTTGTCGATGGCTGCCGGCGAATATGTCTCCGTCAGTTCGCAGTCTGATACTGAACAGGCCGATCTGGCGCGCGAGCAGCGCGAACTGCTGGAACAGCCAGAAGCGGAACTTGATGAGCTGACGGCAGTTTATGTCCATCGCGGACTCGCGCCCGATCTGGCCCGTGAAGTGGCGCTGCAATTAACCGCGCACGACCCGCTTGGCGCGCATTTGCGTGATGAACTGGCGATCTCGGACTTGACCACTGCTCGTCCGCTGCAAGCAGCGGCGGCATCTGCTGTGACCTTTTCCGCAGGCGCTGCCTTACCGCTGCTGACTGTACTTCTGGTGCCGCTGCCATCCATTGTCATCGCCGTTTCTGCTGCGTCGCTCGTCTTGCTGGCCATTCTTGGTGCTTTGGGGGCGAGGGCTGGCGGTGCGCCAATTCTGCGGCCGGTTATCAGAGTTGTCTTTTGGGGAGCGATTGCATTGGCCGTCACAGCGGGTATCGGTGTAGTCTTTGCTTCAACAACCGGATAGAAATATGCCCCAGGTCAATGCCAACAATATCACCATTGAATACGAATCCTATGGCGATGAGAGTAACCCTGCCATCCTGCTGGTGATGGGTCTTGGCGCCCAACTGATCCTGTGG
>JAHEAW010000159.1 GCA_024642545.1 Erythrobacteraceae bacterium | reverse complement strand
CACGATAGATACACTCGGGATCGAGGCCGAGCAGGTGATCGCCCAGATTGAAAATGGCTCGCAAGCAAGCCGCGAGGCTAAGAATTCCGTGGTCCAGATCGAGCAAACGCTCGATGGTGTAGCTGAGTTAGTGGAAGAAGTTGACCGCCAGAACGACCAGATTGCCCGTGCGACAGGCACAATCAGCGGCCACGTGGTGCGCGTGCAGGATGTGCTGGAGAGCTTTGATGCAGCAGCAATCGAAAACGAGAGCAAGCTGGAAAAGGCTCATACGCGGATGTGCGGGCTGGAACTGACCGCCAGCTCGATGTTTGATGGCGTTGTCAAGGCCGGCCTCTCCCCGCGAGATCGCCAGATTGTCGAGCGCGCGCAGAGTGTTGCCAGCGAAATCACACAACGGGCGGAACAGGCGCTGACCGAAGGCAAGCTGACCATGGAGGCGCTGTTCGATCAGAATTACAAGGAAGTATCGGGCAGCAACCCGCCGCGCTTTCGAACGTCACTGAGCGATTGGGCTGACCACAACTGGCGACCGGTCATCGACCGTGTGTCAAGCGAAGGCGCACCAATCAAGATGTGTTCGCAGGCCGATATGAACGGCTTTCTGCCCACCCATGTTTCGCACCATTCGCGTCAGCCCACCGGCGATCTGGCGCATGACACCGAATATTGCCGCAACGGCCGGATCCTGTTCGATGCGCTCGACCAGAAGGCAAAACGCAGCAACGCCCCCTACATGATGGCGGTTTACCGTCAGGAAGGTGACGGCCACCGCTATCTCGTTGTCCGAAACGTCTATGTGCCGCTGATTATCAACGGGCGCCGCTGGGGTGATTTCGAGCTCGCTTATACATTTGACGATTGATCCAGCCGCTTAGCCGCCCTGACGGCGCGCCATGAAAGCCAGCCGTTCAAACAGCATCACATCCTGCTCGTTCTTGAGCAAGGCACCGTGCATTGGTGGAATTGCCTTGGTCGGATCACGGTCCTGCAAGACGTCCAGCGGCATGTCTTCATTGAGCAGCAATTTCAGCCAGTCGAGCAGCTCAGACGTGCTGGGCTTTTTCTTGAGGCCTGGAACTTCGCGAATTTCGTAGAAGATATCCATCGCCTTGGTAACCAGAACCTTCTGGATATCGGGAAAATGGACATCGATAATTTCGCGCATTGTGTCACGGTCAGGGAACTTGATGTAGTGGAAGAAACAGCGGCGCAGAAAAGCGTCAGGCAGCTCCTTTTCATTATTTGAGGTGATCACCACAATCGGACGCTCCTGCGCGGCAATCCGTTCCTGCGTTTCGTACACGTCGAAGCTCATCCGGTCGAGTTCCTGCAGCAAGTCATTCGGAAACTCGATGTCGGCCTTGTCGATTTCGTCAATCAGCAGAACGGGGAGTTCAGGCGAAGTGAAGGCTTCCCACAATTTGCCTTTTTTGATGTAATTGCGAATGTCGTGGACCCGCTCTTCACCCAGTTGACCGTCACGCAGGCGCGCCACAGCGTCATATTCATATAGGCCCTGATGCGCCTTGGTGGTGCTTTTCACATTCCATTCGATCAGCGGGGCATTCATTGCTTTGGCGACTTCATGCGCCAGTACGGTCTTGCCAGTACCAGGCTCACCCTTGACCAGCAGCGGACGCCGCAGCGTTACGGCAGCGTTGACTGCAACCTTGAGGTCCTCGGTCGCGATATAGGATTGGGTGCCTTCAAAACGGCCGGCTTGCTGATCGGTCATGGGTTTTCCTGTGCAACTTTATTTGCATGTCCGTTAATCTGCACAGCGCCGCAGGGCAAGGGGAGTGCACTGCGAATTTTATCAGGAAGACTGCGGCAGTCACCAATGGAAGATCAGGCGTCAATCATATCCCGGTCCAACTCGCCCGCACGGTTCTGGATGAAATTGAACCGGTGCTCCGGGTTGCGGCCCATAAGCTGATCGACCAGTTCCTTGACCACTGCACGCTGTTCGAATTCAGGCGGCAGGGTAATCCGGATCAGATTGCGCGTGGCCGGGTCCATCGTTGTTTCACGCAGCTGACCAGGGTTCATCTCACCTAGGCCCTTGAAGCGGCCTACTTCAACCTTTTTGCCCTTGAAGACAGTTTCTTCCAGTTCCGCGCGGTGAACGTCATCGCGCGCATAGCGGTTCTCCTTGCCCGCAGTCAAACGGTAGAGCGGTGGCTGTGCCAGAAACAAATGCCCCTTACGCACCAGGTCGGGCATTTCCTGAAAGAAGAAAGTCATCAGCAAGGTCGCAATATGCGCTCCGTCAACATCAGCGTCAGTCATGATGATCACCCGGTCATAGCGCAGATTTTCCGCATCGCAGTCTTTGCGCGTACCGCAGCCAAGCGCGAGACTGAGGTCCGCGATTTCGCTATTCGCTCTGATCTTGTCAGTCGTCGCGCTGGCTACATTCAGGATCTTGCCGCGAATGGGCAGGATTGCCTGCGTCTTTCGGTTCCGGGCTTGCTTGGCGCTGCCGCCCGCCGAATCCCCTTCGACGATGAACAGTTCTGTCTCGCCGTCGCCATCGCCCGAACAATCGGTCAGCTTGCCGGGTAGGCGCAGTTTCTTGGCATTGGTGGCGGTCTTGCGCTTGATTTCACGTTCCTGCTTGCGCCGGAGCCGTTCGTCCATGCGCTCCATCACTTCGCCCAGCAGCGCCTTGCCGCGCTCCATATTGTCCGACAGGAAGTGGTCGAAATGGTCGCGCATTGCATTTTCGACCAGTCGGGTGGCCTCCGGACTGGTCAGCCGGTCCTTGGTTTGGCTCTGGAACTGCGGATCGCGGATGAACACTGACAGCATCACTTCGCCGCCGGTCATCACATCATCGGCGGTAATATCCTTGGCCTTTTTCTGGCCGACCAGCTCGCCAAAAGCGCGCAACCCTTTGGTCAGGGCTCCGCGCAGGCCCTGTTCATGCGTTCCGCCATCGGGCGTCGGCACGGTGTTACAATACCAGCTGGTCGACCCGTCCGAATAAAGCGGCCACGCGACCGCCCATTCAGCGCGGCCCATCAATTCGCCAGCCTCATTGACGGGAAATTCCTGACTGCCTGTAAAGGGCTGCGCTGTGACGCATTCACGCGAGCCGATCTGTTCAGCCAGGTGATCCGCGAGGCCGCCCGGAAATTTGAAGGTCGCTTCGGACGGAACATCGTCGCTGGAAAGCGACGGATCGCACTTCCAGCGAATTTCCACACCGGCAAAGAGATAGGCTTTGGACCGAGCCAGCTTGAACAGCCGCTTGGGGCTGAATTGCCGGTCCCCGAATATTTCGGTATCGGGAGTGAAGGCCACGGTGGTGCCGCGGCGATTGGGGGTGGGGCCAAGGCTTTCGATCGGGCCAAGTGTCTGACCCCTCGAAAAGCTTTGCGCATAAAGCTGGCGGTCACGTGCAACTTCAA
>JAHEAW010000158.1 GCA_024642545.1 Erythrobacteraceae bacterium | reverse complement strand
AAATCGGGCAAACGATCGCGCAGGAAGGCGTCGCGCGCATGCTCCGCCTGCGTGCGGGAAACCGGCCAGCTGAAATTATCGAGCCTGCCGAAATGGCCGCCAAATGTGTTTGCGACCAGTGCGAGCACATTGTCGGTCATGGCATCGGGCGCAAATTTGGGCGCGAGGGGCGGGTTCATTGCCGCGCTCGGCCCAGACCGGTTGTCATGGTCAAAATTCCACTGACCGCCTTCCGGCTGATCCCCATCCATAAGCAGACCGGTCTTGCGCCGCATCTCTCGGTAGAAATATTCCATCCGCAATTCCTTGCGGCCATCTGCCCATTCGCGAAATTCACCAATTGAACACAGAAACCGGTCGTCCTTATGGACGGTAACCTCGCATGCGAATTTGTCCGGCCATTCCTCGATCGCTTGCTGCACCCGCCATTCGCCTGCCTCGGTAATATGGATCGCTTGCGGATCGTGTAGCTCAATTGCCCGGGCGACCTCGCCAGTAAAGCTGCCGGTATTGTCTGGATCGTCAAGCTGTGTGTAACTGACACGCCACCCGGCGTCGCGCAGTTCAGCGGCAAAGTGGCGCATGGCCGAAAAAATCAGCGCAATCTTCTGCTGGTGATGTTTGACATAGGTGGCTTCTTCAAGAACCTCCATCATCACAATGACGGTATCATCCTTTGCCTGCCCGCGCAGTGCAGCAAGGTTGTGGGACAGCTGATCTCCCAGAATGGGTACAAGGATGGAGCAATCGGTGCGTGGTGCCATGCGCCCTTAACTCATGAATGGCCCCAAAGTGCCGCTCAGTCGATTTTCGGCGGCATGCCCGGTTCAGCCTTGGCCATCGCTGCCTGATAAGCAGGGCGCGCGCCGATGCGTTTGAGGTAGGCTTTGAGATTGGGCAGATGATCGATCGACATATCGTTGAATGCGCGGCTGGTGGTTAGCTGGAAGCCCATCATGATATCGGCAGTGGTCAGCTGCGCACCGCCGAAATAGTCGGCTTGGCCAAGCCGCGCCTCGACCATTGCCCACGCCTTGTTGGTACGGTCAGCCACAAAAGGCGGCAGTTCGGTTGCACCAGCCTGCATCGCGGCAATGCCCATCATCCCGTTGGTCATGAAGGTCGCATTGGCAAAATGGTACCAGAACAGATGGTCGGCAAAGTCGGGGTGGTCAACGCCGGGCACCAGCTGGCCCTGGCCATATTTTACCGTGATATAATCGATAATTGCGCCGCTTTCGCCCAGGACCAGATCGCCGTCCTGAATGACCGGAGCAATCCCCATCGGATGCAGCGCCTTGTATTCATCAGGTGCCAGCCGGTTATCCTCGCGGCGATTATATAGCTTGAGCGTATAATCGAGCGCCAGTTCCTCACATAGCCATACGATTCGCTCAGATTGTGAAATGCGCAAATGGTGGACGATCAGCATATTCTCTCTCCTCAGACGAAACTATAGGGGTCAATATCCACTGCTACACGCACGCCGGAAGGAAAGTCGAGCTTTCCCAGCCACTCGCGGATAATGACCTGCACTTGCGCGCTCCGGCGGGCGTTGATCAACAGGCGGTAGCGATAGCGCCCGCGCAGCAGCGATAGCGGCGCGGGGGCCGGGCCAAGGATCATGACATCGGGAAGGTCAGGCCGGGTCCCGCCAATCGCGCGCGCGGCTTCCTTGGCCTCGGCCTCGTCCTCTGACGATACGATAATCGCGGCCCAGCGGCCAAAGGGCGGGGCGCCGGCGTTGCGCCGGGCTTCAGTTTCGGCGGCATAGAACGCATCGCGGTCTCCTGCGGCGAGCGCGGCAATTACTGGCGCGTCGGGGTGGCGGGTCTGGATCAGCACTTCGCCTGCCTTGCTGCCGCGCCCCGCGCGCCCGGCGACTTGCGCGATTTGCTGATAAGTGCGCTCTGCAGCGCGCAAATCACCGCCTTCCAGCCCAAGATCGGCATCGACCACCCCGACCAGAGTGAGTTCAGGAAAGTGGAATCCCTTGGTGACCAATTGGGTGCCCACGATCACATCAATCGCGCCGCTTTCTGCCTGACGCACGAATTCTGCCGCCTTTTCCCGCGTGTTGAGCGTGTCGGATGTTGCCAGCGCCAGCCGCGCTTCGGGCAGAATTTCGCGTACCTCGTCGGCGATACGCTCCACGCCAGGACCGCAGGCGACCAGGCAATCGGGCTCGCCGCAATCGGGACAGACCGGCGGCGGCGTGGTTTCATGTCCGCAGTGATGGCAGGCAAGGCGGTTCGACAGCCGGTGCTCGACCAGCCAGGCGCTACAATTGGGGCATTGGAAGCGGAAACCGCAATTGCGGCACAGTGTCAGCGGGGCATAGCCGCGGCGGTTGAGGAACAGCAGCGATTGTTCGCCGCGCTCCAGACGGGCTGTCATTTCCTCGACCAGTCGCGGGGCCAGCCAGCGGCCGCGCTCGGGCCTTTCCTCCGCCAGATTGATGATGGCGATTGCAGGCAGGCTGGCACCGCCAAACCGGCTGGGCAGCTCAAGCTTTTCATAGACCCCGCTGTCAGCCATTTGCAGGCTTTCAAGTGCCGGTGTAGCGCTGGCAAGGATGACCGGAATCTGCTCGAAATGGCTGCGCATGACCGCCACGTCGCGCGCGTTGTAGCGCACCCCGTCGCCTTGCTTGAAGCTGATCTCATGCGCTTCATCGACTACCAGCAGGCCCAGCTTGGCATAAGGCAGAAACAGGGCGGAACGGGCACCAACCACCACTTGTGCCGTGCCGTGGGCGATGGCCCGCCATGCGCGGCGGCGCTCAGTCGATTTGAGGCCGGAATGCCATACCACTGGCGGCGCGCCGAAACGTTCCTCAAACCGGCGCAGGAACGCTTCTGTCAAAGCAATTTCAGGCAGCAATACCAGCACTTGCCGGTCCATCCTGAGCGCAGCGGCAATGGCTTCAAAATAGGTTTCGGTCTTGCCCGAACCGGTCACTCCATCGAGTAAGAACGGGGCAAATGTGCGTCCTTCCACTGCTGCCACCAGCTGGTCTGCAACCTCGCGCTGGTCCGCGCTCAATTCCGGCTGTTCGAAATCGGGCCGCGCACGGTCAAACAGGCGGTCAATATTGACTTCGACCGGCTCCAGTGCGCCCTGACCGATCAGTCCGCGCAGCACCCCTTCGCTTACGCTGGCCAGTTCGGCCAATTCGCGAATATTGGCCTGCTCGCCTTGCAGCGCATCCAGCGCAACCGCACGTTGCGGAGTGACGCGCTCTGGCTCGATCCCGCTCAGACGGTATTCGATCATGGTGGTCGGGCCGCGCAGCGCCCCGCCTGAAGACAGCACCATACGCGCCACTGAAGCGAGCGCGGCGCAGTAATAATCTCCAGTCCATTCAATCAGGCGCCGCAGTTCTGCCCTCAGCGGCGGAACCGGCAGCACTTCGATCAGCGGGCGCAATTTGCTGTCGGGCACCGAA
>JAHEAW010000157.1 GCA_024642545.1 Erythrobacteraceae bacterium | reverse complement strand
GTCCGGTCAAGCTACGCCTTTCATCCCAGTTTGAATCGAGCGTACTGTTCGGAGTCGGTAGCGACCGGGCCAGCGATATTTTCCAGGATAGCAGGACCACTCTGGATTTCAGCGGTAGTTACAAGCTGACTTCCAATGTAGAACTCTATGTCAATGCCAAGAACCTGACCAATGCACCCTTGCGCTTCTATGAAGGTACGCCCAATCGGCCCATTCAGCGCGAATTTTACGATCTCACGCTGGAAGGCGGCGTGAAGCTGAAGTTCTGATCGGGAGTATTAGCTATGGTGAAGAAGTTTGTGACCGTATCGCTCGCGCTGGCAGCACTGGGAGCGGGAACCTGCGCCTTTGCAAGCCAGGCAGGGACACTGTTCGTCCGCATGCCGGATATTCCCGCAGCCGATGGGCATTGGGATTTTGCCAGCTGGGATGCGGCGCACCACCGAGTAATCGTTTCGCATGGAGATGATGTGCTGCTGGTCGATCCCGACCATCCTGCACAAGTGCGTGCGATTGGCAAGATTGCCGGTGCGCATGCCTCGCTCGCGCTTCCCGGCGGAGATCTGGTGCTGGTCACCAGTTCGCATGACAATAGCGCGCGCATCATCGATGTTGAATCGGGCCAACAGCTCGCCAGCATTCCGGTGGCAGACGATCCCGATGCGACGATTCTCAGCCCCGATGGCAAAACAGCCTATATCATGGCCGCAGATGGTGGCGCGGTCTCGGTAGTCGATCTTGCGCAGCGCAGCGAAACGGCACGGATCAAGCTCAGACCAGGGCTGGAAGTTCCAGTGCTATATGGCAACCAGATGCTGGCAGTGAACAACGAGAATGACAGCGCTATCGATCTGGTCAATCTGGCCACCAACACTGCTGACGGCACCATTGCCTTGACTGGTTGCACTGGCCCGACCGGTCTTGCCTATGCGCCCGAACAAGGTCTCGCGCTGAGCAGCTGCGCCAATGGCGTGGCTGCATTGGTTGATTTGACCCACCGTAAGCTGATCAAGCTTTTGCCAATTGGCCAAGGTCCCGACACTGTTATCTGGGACAGTGCGCGCAGCCGGTTTCTGGTCCCCTGCGGCCGAAGCGGGACGCTGGCGGTGGTGGCGCTTGAACACGGTAACGCCAGTGTGACTGAAAGCATCCCGACTGAGAATAGTGCGCGCACGGCTGCGATGGACCCTGCGACTGGCAATGTGTTTTTGCCCGCAGCGCAATTCGGGCCAGCATCAGGATCAGGCTGGCCGCCGATGGTAGCGGGAACCTTCCATCTGGTGGTGCTCAGCCCGAGCATGGTCGTGCATTGAGACAGCGAGGCGGATGGTTGGATTACCTCGCTAGATTTTGCGCAGCTGGGACGCGCCTGGTTTGCGCGCTTCTGCTGACCGGGCTGGTGCAAGGCCTTGCGGTCAGAAGTGCACAAGCGGCAACCGGGGCGGAAATGCAGTCGCAGATCCAGTCCGCGTTTATCGTGCTTGGTCCTGATGGCGCTGCGGTAGCCCGCGCGATTACTGTCGCCGACCAATGCCCGAGCCTGATCGTAGACGGACGGAAGGCAGCCATGGAACTGCGCGCGGGTCCTTCGACCGAAGCGCAGCGGCCGACAAAGTCCACTCCCGAGCTGTCGAAACCTTCGCAATTTCCAGTCCGGGTATGTGAGGCGCAGATTCCCCCCGGCACCAGGCGAGCGTCGATTGGTCGGCACCGGCTGCCGGCCGTACACCGCTATTTGCGCAGGATCGTGGTCATCGGGGATACCGGATGCCGTCTCAAGGCCAAGGACAACGCATGGCAGGCCTGCAATGATCCTGCGCAATATCCCTTTGCCAGGATTGCTGCGCAAGCGGCGGCGTGGAAACCTGATGCGGTGGTTCATGTCGGTGACTATCTCTACCGAGAAAATCCCTGTGCGCCTGGGCACCCCGGATGCCATGGCTCTGCATGGGGTTATGGCTGGGATGCGTGGCAAGCGGATCTCTTTTCCCCTGCGCGACCGCTGCTGGATACCGCGCCGTTGATCCTGATACGCGGAAACCACGAAAATTGTGCGCGCGGCGGACAAGGCTGGTGGCGCTTCCTCGATCCGCGTCCATTGGTACCGGGTCGCGACTGCAACGATGCCGCAAATGACGTAACCGGTGATTACAGCCCACCATATGCTGTGCCGCTCGGGCGCGGTGCGCAGGTGGTGGTCATGGATCTGTCCCATGCCGGTGAGGAACGATTGCCCGCAAACGATCCGCGGATTGCCCAATTCAAGGAAAGCTGGCGCAAACTTGCAGCGCTGGCTCAGGGCAAATCCTTTACCTTTGCAGCCGACCATTATCCGCTGCTGGGTGTCGCAGCCAACGAACCCCCTCGACCCGCAGGCCTTAATACGGGTAATCAGGCGCTGATCGGTGTCTTCTCGCAGATGGACACGGCGATCCTGCCGCCTACGGTTGATGTTCTTCTGGCGGGGCATATTCACTTGTGGGAACATCTCGATTTCGCAGGTCGCCAGCCCAGTCAGTTCGTAGCAGGTTTTTCCGGGACCAGGGAAGACACGGTCCCTTTGCCGGACACGCTGCCAGCTGGGATCGAGCCCGCACCAGATGCGCCCGTGCACCAGTTCAATGCTATCGTCGACAAATTCGGCTACATGACGCTGACCCGCCGGGGCAGAGCAAGATGGACGGCCAATGTCTATGCGTTGGACGGCACGCGGATCCAGCATTGCCGGATCAAGGGGCGCCGGTCATATTGTGAGGCCAAATAGTCGCATAGATTTGGCCAATTGATCGCCATTGCTAGGAGCAAAGGCCAAAATTGCGGCTCGCTAGCGGCTAAGGCTTACAAGTCAATGCGCGCTTTCCTCAATTTTGCGAGAAGGGTTCCCATCACGTTTGATGACACAGTCAAAGCAAATCCACCGCAAGCAAATTGATGGAAGCACGGTAGTGGTCTGAGCCAAGCCTCAAATCCGAAAACCGGCGAGCCCATTTCGCTATTTAAACTCATCGCCTGAGATAATCCGTCTGGTTGTAATGATGTACGTTCGCTTTCCGTTGAGTTTGCGGAACGTCGAAGACCTGCTGTTCGAACGAGGCATCGACATTTGTCACGAAACTGTGCGGCTATGGTGGAACCGTTTTGGCCCGATGTTCGCGGCCGATATTAGGCGGCAGCGTGTCAGTCGAATGAAAGGCTTTGGGCAGTTGAAGTGGCGCCTTGATGAGGTCTTCGTGAAGATCAACGGCGAGCCGCATTACCTGTGGCGTGCTGTCGATCACGAGGGCAAATTCCTCGAGAGCTACGTTACCAGGAAAAGGGATAAGGCTGCGGCGTAGGAATTCATCAAGAAGGCCTTGAAGCGCAACAGCAAGGCGGAGACGATCGTCACTGATGGATTGAGGTCCTATCCTGCGGAGATGCGTGATCTGGGTAATATCGATCGCTGCGAAATGGGCTGGTGGCT
>JAHEAW010000064.1 GCA_024642545.1 Erythrobacteraceae bacterium | reverse complement strand
CAAAACCTCGTCACGCATGCCTCCGCCTGTCAGCGGATCGACATCGACCACATCATCGCGCAGGCGCAGATGATTGGGGATTACCGCGGTCATCGGTTCAACCGAGGACGTGTCCACTTCACCCAATTGCTCCACCCAGGCGAGGATATTGTTCAGCTCTGGCACCATACGCTCCAGCTCTGCGTCATCCATTTTGATGCGCGCGAGCGAAGCGATTTTCGCGACGGTTTGTTTATCGACAGACATGGAAGCGCGTTAGCGGCGGCAAGGCGGCGCTTCAAGCAGGCAATGCATCCAGGCAGCGCCTATTTGAACGGCGTGCTGGCGGGCTTCCCGTCAATGAACACCTGTTGCCCGGTGAAGGGCCGCAGTTCCACTTTTGCATCAAGGTTGGCTCGCGGCGGTACCGCTGCTGCTGAATCCATCAATTGCCCCACTGCCGGGCTATACTGATCCGCTTTGCCCGTAGCTGGATCGAACAGCATATAGCTTGGATATCCGCCATCCAGCAGCACCAGCAGCGTGCCTTGCGGTACTTTCCCCGCTGTCACCACCCGGCATTTGTTCCCGCATTTGTATGGCGTATCGATCAGGAATGCGCGCACTGCAGCCCGGATACTCTCATCCTCAACATCAATTTGCGCATTCTGGGCGCGCCGTTCGCGGATCGCATAGCCGGGGCCGTAGCGCCGCTGGTCGCGTTGCTGCGCCTCCAGCGCGAGCCGTGCGATCTCGGCATTGCTGCCCTTGCTGAGACCCGCCAATGCCTTGCGCCCGGCTGCGCCGAAATCCCAGCGCAGCGCGTCATAGTCAAACTCCCGCGCGCCGACCGCCCCGCTTTCGAGCCGGGCAATCTGGTTGCGGGCGGAAATGGCCCCGAAATCAAAGATCGGCAAAGCAAGGACCAGGGCCAGAATGCAGCCCACCACTGCCAGATGCAGGTTGGCCTGTCGCAGAAAATCATGCCAGCGCGCCTGGCGGCCCCGCAGCAAGGCGGTCCAATAGGCGAGGCCATAAGCACAGGCAAAGCCGATTGCGACGAGGCCCCATAGCCGCTCGGGCGACAGGCCGTGCTGGGCCACACGGGTGCCCATCGAAACTGCCGCAAACACCGTCAGCGGGAAAATACCCAGCGCCAGCACCAGAGCCGCGATACGCATGACGCGCGACCTGGTCATCGCGCTATCTTCATCCCGCAGAATCGCATTGGTCAGAACAAACGCTCCTACCGCGCAAGTGAGCAGGATGGGGGTAGCGCTGCGGGTGGCTTCCCACAGCACTTGCGGCCCTGAAACGATCATCGCCAGCAGGAACATGACCAGTGCCGCAGCGAGCGGCGCAGCCAGTAGCGACAGTACCAGCAAAACCACTGCTTGGAGCGTGCCGATCACCTTGAGCTGATTGCGCAAGGTCCCCAGCGCCGCGCCAAGCGCGATGCCTGAAAACGTCCAGCCGAACCATTCCTTGTTCATCAACTCGCGTAGCAGATCGATTTTGAGCAGCAGAAACAGCTGCGACAGCACGGCCAGCAGCGCCCACGACAGGCCAACAAAGGCGAGCGCGCCTGCACCGCTGACGGCATCCGACCAGACATGAAAATGGGTGTCACGATATGGCGTCTGGAACCGGGTACGGTGGAAACCGGCCTGAAACAGCGGCAGCGCCAGCGTGGTGGCGACAATGCCGGCAGCAAAGGCGTAACTTTCATCCGCCAGTTGATTCTGCGGGTCGACCGCGCGCCACGCCAGCCCGGCCATCACCAGACCGGCCATGCCTGCGGCAATCAACGGTTCTTGCCAGCGGTCTTTGTCGAGTGTGAAGGCAGCAAAGATCAGGCCGAAATAGACAAAGGCGGCCAGCGCCATCCAGCCCGGACTGCGGTCATGCCCATGAATGATAAAATGCATCAGCAGGCCGCCAATGCCAAGTATGCCCGCCAGCAGCCAAGGGCGCTGCGCCCATTCACTACCAGTTATATCAGCCGCCGCCGCAGGCGCTGCCGCCAGGGCAGGCCCGCCTGAATTATCGCTATCCATGCGGCATTCTCCGCCAAGCAGCGGTCAACTGCAAGGGGAATGGTATTTTGAGCAGGCCTCAGCGCGGCGGAGCAGCTCCGCCAGCGCCCTGAGCCTGCTGTTGCTGCTGCATCATTTGCTGCATTTGCGCCATCCGGGCCTGGAAATCCTGCATCGACATAAAATCGAGCAGATCGATGTCAAACACCAGATCGCTATTGGCCGGGATCACCACTTCGCCCGTTTGCGGGTTCGATTTTGCTTCTGCGCCATACGCCTTGTCAGCTGGAATGGTCAGGACATATTTGCCGCCCTTCTGCATTTGCAGCGCGCCTTCCTTGAAGCCTTCGATCATGCCTTGCAGCGGCAGCGGAGCAGCTTTGCCTTCATCAAAGACTTTACCGTTCTTCAGCTTGCCAGTGTAATTGACCAGGATCACATCTGCTTCTGTGGGATGCGGGCCAGTGCCGGCTTGCAGCGTATCCACCTCCACCCCCTTGGGCACAGCGGCGTAAGCCACAGCAGCGCCAATCAGAATCACGGCAATGATGCCGATCCACAGCTTAGTCAGCGAGCCTTTGGCGATGGGGTGCAGGGGAACACGGGTAATCTCGGTCATTGTATAGGTCCTGATACGGGGCCTGACGCAGGCCTGCATGGCGCTGTTCCGGCACTTGCTTGCCAGATGGCAAAAAGGGCACGGATTGCTCCGCGCCCTGATGGCTCATCAAACAGTTTGGTTCAAGCGGGAAGTCCAGCGAACATGCGCCAATCTTCTGCCCAACGGGTCTTACTTGATCCCGTCACGCTCCATCCGCTTGCGTTCCAGCTTGCGCGCGCGGCGAACGGCGGCTGCCTTTTCACGGGCGCGCTTTTCGCTCGGCTTTTCGAAATGGCGACGCAGCTTCATTTCGCGATAGACACCTTCACGCTGCAGCTTCTTCTTGAGCGCACGAAGGGCCTGGTCGACATTGTTATCGCGAACCATGATCTGCATAAATTCAAACACCTCACAGCAAAGACACAGAGCCCGCATTCGCGCGGGGTTGCGCCTCCAACTTACCATTAGAATATGTGCCGAATCCTGTCCGGACCGGCTCGACGTGCGGCGCACCTAGCGAATCGATGCCATTTTGGCAAGGGTTTGCAGATGGCAAAAACACCAGCGCAGACCAAGAGCGGGATGACGCGCCGCGAATCCGCGTCTAAGGGACCGCTTATGACAATGCTTTCTCCCCTTTCTGCCACGCTGAATGTCGCGCTCGGCGGCGGCATAGGTGCTGCAATGCGCTATCAATTGGGGCGCAGCATGACCCATTGGCTGGGCCCGGTTGCGATCACGGCCTTCCCGTGGGCCACCTTGACCGCCAATGTGCTTGGCAGTCTGGCGATGGGCGCATTGGCCGGTTTTCTGGCCCGCCACGGCCACGGCGGGGAGCAATGGCGACTGCTGCTGGGGGTTGGGCTTCTGGGCGGCTTTACCACCTTTTCTTCCTTCAGTCTTGAACTGATGCTGATGATTGAACGTGGCCAGCTGCTGACCGCACTGGCTTATGCGCTGATCTCGGTCATGGCCGGGCTGTGCGGGCTTTATCTCGGACTGGTGATGATGCGGGTGGCAGGATGAGCGATTCCCCCCGCCCCGATCAGGCAGAAGTGCGCCAGTTCACTGTCGGCAAGGATGATGACGGCGTGCGGCTGGACCGGTGGTTCAAGCGGCACTTGCCCCAAATCGGCTTTGCCACCGTTTCGCGCTGGGCGCGGACCGGGCAGATCCGGCTGGATGGCAAGCGCGCGAAGGTAGAAGACCGGATCGTTGCCGGTCAGATCGTCCGGGTTCCCCCTGGCGGCGAGCAGGTCGATCGCGGCCCGGGCGCACGGCGTGAATTGACCGCGGAAGAAGTGGCGCAGGCCGATGCGATGGTGATCACACAGGACCGCGCAGCAATCGTGCTCAACAAGCCGCCCGGACTGGCAACGCAAGGCGGGACCGGCATGAAGCATCATGTCGATGGGCTGCTCGACGCCTATCTTGACGCCGGCCCCAAAGCGGGGCCGCGACCGCGCCTTGTCCACCGGCTGGACAAGGATACCAGCGGTGTCCTGCTGGTGGCGCGCACACCTGGCAGCGCGGCGTTTTTTTCCAAGCGATTTGCGGGCAGGTCGGCCAAAAAAATCTACTGGGCGCTGATTGTCGGCGTGCCCGACCTGTTTGAAGGACAGATTGATGCGCCGCTGTCCAAACAGCCCGGAACCGGCGGCGAGAAGATGCATGTCGATGAAGCAAACGGGCAGACCGCGCGCACCCGTTACCGGGTGATCGAACGGGCGGGAAACCGTGCCTGCTGGGTCGAACTGCAACCGCTGACCGGGCGCACCCATCAGCTGCGTGTGCATATGGCGGCGATCGGCCACCCGATTGTCGGTGATGGGAAATATGGCGGGCAGGATGCCTTCCTTACCGGCAGCATCAGCCGCAAATTGCATTTGCACGCGCGCCGCCTGATAATCGAACATCCCGATGGCACGCCGCTGGATGTGACGGCTGACCTGCCCGAACATTTTGCCGCCAGCATGGCGCAAATGGGCTTTGACATCAGTCTGAGCGACGCGCTGCCTGACGAAGAATTTGTGCCCATGTCGCGCGAACAGAAGAAGCAATCTGCCAAACAGCATTCCAAGCAGATCCGCAAGGAACGGCGCGGTGAGCGGCGCGAACGTACCGGTGGCGGGCGGCACGAGAAAGACGGGATCGCCAAAGGTCGCCCCAAGACAGGGGCGGCAAAATCCGCCCCGCTCAAGCGCGGTCCGACCAAGGGCAAGGGCTCGCCCAAGCCCGCCGCGCGAAAGACTGGCCCGGGCAAAAAGGGGCGTTAGGCGGTGGGTGCCAAACTGGCAGTTTTTGATTGTGATGGCACGCTGGTCGATGGCCAGGCCAGCATCTGCGAAGCGATGGACATTGCCTTTGCCGAGGCGGATTTGCCCGCGCCGGATCATCATCAGGTGCGCCGCATCGTCGGCTTGAGCCTGCCGCAAGCCATGCGCATGCTCGCCCCAGAAGCCGCCCATGCCCAGCATATGGCAGCGGTCGATGCCTATAAGCAGGCGTTCCGCACCAGCCGGATGGAAGGGCGACTGGAAGAGCCGCTGTTCCCGGCAATTCGCGACCTGGTGGAAGAACTGCACAGTGCAGGCTGGAAGCTGGCCGTCGCCACTGGAAAGTCCGACCGCGGCCTCGCCAGTTGCCTTGCAGCGCATGGGATCATTGATCTGTTCGTGTCGCTACAAACGGCTGACCGGCACCCGTCCAAGCCGCACCCGGCAATGTTGCAAGCCGCGCTGGCTGATGCACTGGCGCAGCCACAGGATGCCGTAATGATCGGCGATACCAGTTTCGATATGGAAATGGCGCAAGCTGCCGGGGTCCGCGCGCTTGGTGTCGACTGGGGCTATCACACCACTGCTGAATTGCTGGGCGCAGGGGCAGAGGCGGTAGCGACATCGCCGCAGCATTTGGCGCAATTGCTCGCATGATGCCGGATAATGCGAAACAAAAAGTGCTGGCGATAGGGCTGATCAGGCTGTCCGGAGTGGCGCTGATCATGACCGCATTCCTGATTGCGCAAGGCAAAATCCACTGGCCACAGGAAATTGCTTATCTGTTGGGTCTGGCAGGAATGTTCGATGCGTTTGTGGTCCCGCAGATGCTCGCCCGGCGTTGGCGGAGCCCGCGCGAGTGAAGCGGTTTTTTTCCAAGGTCACAATTGGCCAGGCGGGCAACGGCTATCAGGTACTGCTTGATACGCGCAGCATAAAGACGGCTGCGGGCAAGCCCCAGGTGGTACCGCACGCCGCGCTCGCGCAGGCGCTGGCAGATGAATGGGCGCAACAGGGGGAGGAGATCGATCCGGGTCTGTTTCGCTTTCGTGATCTGGCAGATTATGCGATCGATATTGCCAGCGCTGAGCGCAGCAGCACCATTCAAAAGCTGCTGGCCTTCGCAGAGACCGATACGGTGTGCTATCGGGCCGACCCTGATCAGGCGCTTTACCGCCGCCAGCACGATATGTGGGAACCGATCCTGACCGCATTCGAAGCACGCGAGGGCATCCGCATGGAACGGGTGAGCGGCATCATACACCGGCCCCAGCCATCTGAAACGATCGCCAAATTGCAGCTTCGCCTGGAAGCGATGGGGGCGTTCAAGCTCGCGGCGCTGATGACACTGACATCGCTCACAGCTTCATTAACGCTGGGCCTGTCGGCCTTCGATCAAACGGCGCAGGGCGAAACGCTGTGGCAAGCGGCCAATCTGGAAGAGCTGTGGCAAGCCGAGCAATGGGGCATGGATGCAGAAGCACAAGCCCGGCTGAACAAGCGCCATGCCGACTTTGTTACCGCGTGGGACTTTGCCGCGCTGCTGCGCTTTTAAGGCGCAGGTGTCAGCCGACCCAGTCAGCGACCTGCTGTGCAACGTCATTCGCCGCTTGATTAAGCGCGGCACTGACCGGACCAGCCTTGGCCGAAACACCCGGAATCACGCTTTCAAAGCGCCGCGTTTCGACCGCCGCCCCGTGGCTGCGCAATATGGCATCAAAACGCACGATCACTGACCGGCTTCGCGCATCATAACCAAACTGATCGAGCGTACCGCTGAGCAATTGTGCAGGCGGAACGCTGGTTTCTTCATTATTGATCACGATCCGGTCTGACTTGGCACGGATCGTTTCGGTGATCAGCTGGCGGAACAGACGGTTTGGCTTGTCGACCCACACCGCATCCTTGAGATAGGCAATATTGGCATCATCGACCTGCACTGGCACGCGGTTGTTGGACAGCCGTGCAGGCACATTGAGATCGGCGATTGCAACCGCACTATCCAACGAACCCTTGGCTTGCGCGCCCGGTTTGGCGACAACCGCCGGAGTCAGGGTCAACAGACTTGGTGGCGGTTTGGCACCAAAGCTTACGCAGCCTGCCATGCTGACCGCAAGGGCCAGCACCAATGCCGTTCTGCGAACGGATGTGAATCTGCACATGCTGCGCACCTCCTGCTTGGTGGACGTTGTGAGCCAGTCTGCGATCATTTCTTGTACTCGGGCAGTTTCGGACTGCCGAGCAGTGAGCCAGCCCCTTCATTCTCGATCCGTTCGGTCACTGCACGCAGCGCCTTGCTGGTGGCTTGCAGCTCGCGCAATGTCGCCTCAGCTGCTGGCAAGGTTCGCTCGTTAAGCTGCTGCGCTGCTGGGCGTGTGTCGTCCAGCGTCTTTGACAAAGACTGCGCCGCAGCGTTGGCCGAGGACAACGTTGTCTTGAGCTGCGCAGCCAATTGCGTGCCTTGTGTATTCAGCAGAGTGTCCGCCGAACCGGTCAATTTCTGGAACGAATCCAGCGCTTCGGTGGCTTGCCGCAAGGTCACTTGAAGTTCTGCCAGGGTGCGTTCGATCTGCGGTGCGGCCTTGGCGAGCTCCCTGGTAGCCTGATTGGTGTTGCGCAAAATGCCTGAAATCTGCTGCTGGTTGTCTTCATCCAGCACATCTGTCAGCCGTTCGGTGAGCGTCGCCAGCCGTTCCATGAGCAGCGGCGCATTGGCCAAAAGTTCACCCAGTCCGCCAGCCTTGGGCGGGATCAGCGGCGCACCATCAGGGCACCCGGTGGTATCACACGTGATTGGCTTTGCACCGCGCCGCGCACCGTCGAGCAGAATTGCCGACACGCCGGTGAAAGACCCCTGGATGGTGGCCGTGGTCCCGATCAGGATCGGCACATCGCCCTTCACCAGAATGCGCACCCGGACAAATTCCGGATCCTTCTTCCACAGTGTGATCTCTTTTACCTGTCCCACTGGCACACCGGCAAAGGTTACTTCGGAACCCTTGGCCAGCCCCGCCACCGATTGTTCGAACAGAATATCATACTGGTTCTGCGCCCGCCCGCTGAACCGCGCGAGCCAGACCGCGCCAATTGCCACAGCTGCAAACAGCAGCAAGGTGACCAGACCGACCCAGACATTGTTTGCGCGCGTTTCCATTGCCTGCCTCTATGCCCTTGTGTCCGGTGCGATGTCCATTGGCTTGCGCCGATTTTGGCCGTGTTCCTGACTGGCCTGCGCCGCGCGGCCGCGCGGCCCGTTGAAATATTCCTGAATCCACAGATGGTCGGTCGCCAGCAATTCG
The DNA here is from genome assembly GCA_024642545.1 of Erythrobacteraceae bacterium. Classification (GTDB taxonomy): domain Bacteria; phylum Pseudomonadota; class Alphaproteobacteria; order Sphingomonadales; family Sphingomonadaceae; genus Allopontixanthobacter. The sequence goes on along the minus strand of JAHEAW010000064.1, from coordinate 4,920 downwards.
TCGATTGTGCCCACGGCAATGACTTGCCGGTCCGCAATCACTGCTACCCGGTCGCAAATTGCATAGAGCGTATCGAGATCATGCGTGATCAGGAACACCGTCAGCCCCAGCGTCTGCTGCAATTCGCGGGTCAGCTTGTCGAACTTGTCCGCCCCGATCGGGTCGAGCCCTGCAGTCGGCTCATCAAGAAACAACAGCTCCGGGTCGAGCGCTAGCGCCCGCGCAAGGCCAGCGCGTTTGCGCATCCCGCCCGATAATTCGGAAGGAAATTTGCCAACCGCCTCCGGCGGCAGGCCTGACAACATGACTTTGTAGCGCGCGATTTCATCGAGCAATTGGGGCGAAATATCGGGATAGAACTGCTTGAGCGGAACCTCGACATTTTCCCCCACGGTCAAGGTGGAGAACAGTGCACCGCCCTGAAACAGCACACCCCAGCGGCTGCGCACACCAATGTCCTTGTCCGGCTCTGCATCGGTGATCGATCGGCCAAACACTTCGATATGCCCTGCTGACGGGCGCTGCAGCCCGATGATGGAGCGCATCAGGACCGACTTGCCCGTGCCCGAGCCGCCGACCACGCCCAGAATTTCGCCGCGTTTGACCTTGAGGTTCAGGCCATCATGCACTGTTTGCGTGCCAAACCGGTTGACCAGCCCTTCCACCACAATCGGATAGTCGCCGCGAAACCGTTCATGCTGGCGCAGTTCAAGATCGTCTGCTTCGCTCATCCCCACCCTATCTCGGTGAAGAACACGGCAAAAAACGCATCCAGTACGATCACCATGAAGATCGCCTGCACCACCGCCTTGGTCGTGCGCAGGCCGACCTGTTCGGAATTGCCTTCCACCTTCATCCCTTGATAGCAGCCCGCAATCGCCACGATCAGCCCGAAAACAGGGGCCTTCACCAGCCCTACATAGAGGTCATACATCGGCACAACTTCCTGAATTCGCGAAAGGAATGTCAGGAACGGAATATCCAGCGTCAAATCGGCGATAAAGGCACCGCCGATGATCCCCATGCAGGCGGAATAAAAGCCCAGCAACGGCATCATGATGACCGCTGCCAGAATGCGCGGAATGATCAGCGCTTCCATCGGCGATATGCCGATTGTGCGCATGGCATCGACTTCTTCGGTCAGCTTCATGGTGCCGATCTGCGCGGCAAAGGCTGATCCGGACCGGCCCGCAACCATGATCGCGGTCATCAGCACACCCAATTCGCGCAAGGTAAGCCGCCCGGTGAGGTTGATCGTGTAAATTTCTGCGCCGAATTGCTGCAATTGCACTGCGCCCTGCTGCGCCACCACAATCCCGATCAGAAAGCTCATCAGACCGATGATGCCCAGTGCGGTAACCCCGACCAGTTCCAGCTGGCGAACCAGCGCCTTGCCCCGAAAGCGGCGCGGATGGCGGATCAGGGCCGCAAATCCCAGCATGATTTCCCCCAGAAAGCCAACCATGCCGACAATGCCCCAGCCGAACTGGATCACCCCGTCGCCCACCAGCCGGGGAATGCGGTAATAAAACGCTTCCTGCCGGGGATAGACATCCTCTTGATCGCTGACCGTCTCCAGCGCTGCCATCAGCCGCTGTGCCCGGTTGCTCGCCCCGGTGATTTGCGCACCGTAATTATGCGCCAGCCGCCGCACGGTCCAAGCGCCAACGGTATCGATTTCCCTGACCCCGGACAGGTCGATCGTCGCAAACCGGGTATCGATCAGGCGTAAATGCTGGTCCACTGCGCCGATGGTGGACACCAGATAGGGGCCTGACAGCACCAGCGCGAAAGGCCCCTCGCCCGCGCCTTCAATCGTGAAATGTGCCCCTGAATCCATGATTTCCCAGCTATGATGGCAAAACCGGGCGATCACAAGCCGGTTGGCACGGACAGGCGCGGCGCTTTGCCTCTCTCTCGGGCGTTGCTTCTGCGCGGCGGCGCTGGCAAAGGCGGCTGCGATATGACCAGCGAACTTGCAAAAACCTTTGACCCGGCCGCCATCGAGGCAAAATGGTACGCCCATTGGGAACGCGGCGGATTGTTCCGCCCGGCGCGTCCCGATGCGCAGCCCTATACCATCGTCAACCCGCCGCCCAATGTGACCGGCAGCCTGCATATCGGCCACGCGCTGGACAACACGCTGCAGGATATCATGATCCGCTATGAACGGTTGCGCGGTAAGGATGCGCTGTGGGTGGTCGGCACCGACCATGCGGGTATCGCCACGCAGATGGTGGTGGAACGCCAGCTGGAAGCAGCGCAGGACAAACGCACTAATTACAGCCGCGATGAGTTCATTGCCAAGGTCTGGCATTGGAAAGAGGAAAGCGGCGGCACGATAACCCAGCAGCTGCGGCGGCTGGGCTGTTCAATGGACTGGTCCAGAGAACAATTTACCATGGACCCGCATTTCAGCGCGGCGGTGACCAAGACCTTCGTCAAACTGTACAATGACGGCCTGATTTACCGCGACAAGCGGCTAGTCAACTGGGACCCCAAGCTGAAAACCGCCATTTCCGATCTCGAAGTGGAAACGCAGGAGATCAAGGGCGACTTCTGGCACTTCAAATATCCGCTGGCGGACGGGGTCACGCTGGCGGACGGGCGCGACTATATCGAGGTAGCGACCACCCGGCCCGAAACCATGCTGGCCGATATGGCGGTGGCGGTGCATCCGACTGACGGACGCTATGCCAGCGTTGTTGGCAAGCATATCATCCTGCCGATCACCGGACGGCGCATTCCGATTGTGGCGGATGAACATGCCGACCCGGAACTGGGCAGCGGCGCGGTGAAGATCACCCCGGGGCATGATTTCAATGATTTCGAGGTGGGCAAGCGCGCGGGCTTCGCGGCGGGCGATATGCTCAACATGCTCGATGCCGAGGCCAATGTCTGCCAGACGGCGGACGGGCTGATCCCCGAGGCATTCCTCGGCCTGCACCGCTTCCGCCGCGATGGCGAGAATGGCGCACGCGAACTGGTCGTGACGCGATTGAAGGAGCAGGGCTTCCTGATCCCCCACGTCACCGAAATGGACGGTGAAACGACCGCGCATGACGCCGAACCGCGCACGATCCAGACCCCGTTTGGCGACCGCGGCGGCGTGGTGATCGAACCGTGGCTGACCGACCAGTGGTATGTGAACGCAGAAGAATTGGCGAAAGCGCCGATCGAAGCGGCCAAGTCCGGCGAAATCGAAATCGTGCCAAAGAGCTGGGAAAAGACCTTCTTCAACTGGATGGAGAATATCCAGCCATGGTGTGTTTCGCGCCAGCTGTGGTGGGGGCACCGGATACCGGCGTGGCACAGCCGCATTTACAGCCGCAACGGCGATGATCTGATCGATGTGGGCACACCCGGAATATATGTTGCGGAGACCGTCGAACAGGCAATTGAGCTAGCAAAGCAAGATGCTGATGGAAAACCAGTGTTGGGGTTCGATAGCATTGATGAAGCGTTTAATGCTTATAACTCTGGCCAACATTCAGGGCTTTTCGATGACGGGGGCTCCAGCTTCGCTATCATCCGCGACAGCGACGTCCTCGACACATGGTTCTCCTCCGCGCTATGGCCCTTCGCTACGCTCGGTTGGCCGGATGAGAACGCGCAGCTCTATCAGCAGCATTACCCCAACGACCTGCTCATTTCCGGCTTCGACATCCTGTTCTTCTGGGACGCGCGGATGATGATGATGGGGCGGCATCTGACGGGTCAGAACCCGTGGCCGCGGCTCTATCTTCACGGGCTGGTGCGGGCCGCTGATGGCCAGAAAATGTCCAAATCAAAAGGCAATGTGGTCGATCCGTTGGGGCTGATTGATCAATATGGCGCAGACGCGCTGCGGTTTTTCATGGCGGCGATGGAAAGCCAGGGCCGCGACATCAAGATGGATGACAAGCGGGTCGAGGGATACCGCAACTTTGCCACCAAGCTGTGGAACGCGACCCGTTTCTGCCAGGCAAACGGCATCACCGCCTCAATCACGCTGGAGGCCCCCGCCGCGAGCAGCGCGGTCAACCGCTGGATCATTGGCGAAGTGGTGGAAACGCTGGCCGCTCTGGACAAGGCGCTCGCCGATCTGCGCTTCGATGCGGCGGCGAACACGATTTACCACTTTGTGTGGGATACGTTCTGTGACTGGTATCTGGAACTGATCAAGGGCCAGATCGATGCGGAAACCAAGGCAGTTGCCGGGTGGCTGCTCGATCAGATTCTGGTGATGCTGCACCCCTTCATGCCGTTTATCACAGAAGAACTATGGGCCAATCAGGGGGCGCGTACAGATTACCCGCTGATCACCGCCAGATGGCCCGTGCCGAACGCCGCGGTAGACGCTGATGCCAAGGCCGAAGTTGAATGGCTGATCGGGCTGACCAGCGCCTTGCGCGGGGCGAAGAACGAATTGGGCCTGCCGCCCGGTGCCAAGCTGGATGCTTATGTGGCGCAGCCTTCGCCGCTGGCGAAAGACGCAGCCGCGCGCAATCAGGCCGCGCTGGAGCGAGTGGCGCGGCTCAGCTCAATCACTTTCAGCGCGCCTCCGGGAGGGGCTGCCATGCAGATCGGGGTCGGCGGGGACAGTTTTGTAATCCCGCTCGAAGGGCTGATCGACATCGACGCTGAAAAGGCCCGCCTCGCCAAAGCGCTGGAAGCCTCCGCCAAGGAAGCCAAATCGCTTGAGAGTCGGCTGGGCAATGCCAATTTCGTCGAACGGGCCAAGCCCGAAGCGGTCGAGAAAGCCAAGGCTGATCTTGCGCATCACAGCGGTGAAGTCGAACGGCTAAAAGCAGCGCTCGATCGGCTGGATTAGTCGCGGGCAATTTCCTACTGCGGTAAAATATGCAAGGGGGCCGATATGAGCCCCGCGACGACCCGTTCTGCACTCACCCCGGTACTGCGCCGGGCGCGTGCCGTGCG